>CAZDYQ010000231.1:0-1537 GCA_964509685.1 uncultured Burkholderiaceae bacterium | reverse complement strand
CGTACTTGGACGCCTCGATCTCGGCGGGATCCTCCTCGTCGGTGTCGCGCATCGCCACGATCTCGGGATGGCGGAAGAGCGCGTTCGAATCGAAGTTCAGCTTGGCGTCCAGCGCGATGATGTCGCCCTTGCCGTCGAGGATGAGCGGGTTGATCTCGGCGAGGCTCGCGTCGGTTTCCCAGTACGCCTTGTAGAGGCCCTGCAGCGCGACCCGTGCCTTCGGGATGGATTCCTCGGGGATGCCGATCTTGCGGGCCACCTCGTCGGCCTGCGCATCGGTGAGGCCGGCCTCGGGATCGATCTCCACCTTGTGGATCAGCTCGGGAGTCTTTTCCGCGACTTCCTCGATGTCCATGCCGCCTTCGCTCGACGCCATGAGGGTGACCCGCTGGCTTCCGCGATCGACCACCAGCCCGACGTAGTACTCCTTGCGGATGTCGGCGCCCTCTTCCACCAGGAGGCGCCGGACCTTCTGTCCCTCGGGGCCGGTCTGGTGGGTCTTCAGCGTCATGCCGAGGATCTCGCCCGCGACCTGGCGGACCTCCTCGATGGATCGGGCCAGCTTCACGCCGCCGGCCTTGCCTCGCCCGCCCGCATGGATCTGGGCCTTCACCACCCAGACATTGCCGCCGAGCGACTCGGCGGCCTTGACCGCCTCGTCGACCGAGAAACAGGGGATGCCCCTGGGCACCGGGACCCCGTACTTGCGCAGGATCTCCTTGCCCTGGTACTCGTGGATATTCATCGGCGTTCCTCGAAGGACAGTGACTGATCGCTAGGACGCAGAACGCCGCGCACCCGGGGCTTCGCCGCGCCGGCGACCGCCTGGTCGTTCCGGAGCGTGCGCGCCAGGGGAATACGCGGCGTCTGTGGGCGTGCGGGACATTGTTCGAATCGCATCCTGGCCGTGCGTCTGGCGAAGCCGGATGCAGGCTGGAAGTCTAGCACGGGCCTCCCGCCGTCCCCGGGACCATCGTCCCGCATCCGATGCCCCCCGCGGGCCACCGGCCCGGGTCCAGCCGGCCGGCGCGGCCGGCTCAGGCCCCGGCGTCGGGATCGCTCTCGGGCAGGTCGTCCTCGTCGTGGCCCCGGCCCCCGATGACCCGGCGCACGACATCGCCCCGGAAGCCGCGCGCGGCCAGGAAGCGGGCCTGGCGCAGGCGCTCCGCAGTATCCGCCGGCGGCCGCCCGAAACGACGCTCCCAGACCTCGCGCGCGCGCGCGAACTCGGTCCGGTCGAGCTCGGCGAGGTGCTGGCCGACCAGTTCGTCGGGCAGGTCGTGCTGGCGCAGCTCCTGTCGGATGCGGGCCGCGCCGAAGCGGCCGGCCCTGCGATGGACGACCGACTCGGCGAACCGCTCGATGCTCAGCAGGCCCTGGGCCTCGAGCGTGTCGAGCACGGACTCGAGCTGCTCGGGCGACTCGGCATGCGGGGCGAGCTTCCGGCGCAACTCCAGGCGGCTGTGCTCGCGCCGGGCCAGGTAGGAAAGCGCGCGGGCGCGCAGGCTGCGGGGCCTGCGCGCCCGCCGGGGGGATT
>CAZDYQ010000230.1:0-1538 GCA_964509685.1 uncultured Burkholderiaceae bacterium | reverse complement strand
GCGGGCGCGGGCGCGGCGGGCCTCGGCTCCGGTGCCGGTGCCGGTGCCGGTGCCGCTGGTGCGGGCGCGGGCGCGGGCGACGACGCCTGCGCGTCCTGCCCACCCTCCTCGGCCGCCGCGCCCCGACCGTCGCCCTCCAGCACGACCAGCACGCTGCCCTCGGACACCTTGTCGCCGACCTTGACCCGAAGCTCCTTCACCCGACCGGCCGCCGACGACGGAATCTCCATCGACGCCTTGTCGCTCTCGACCGTCACCAGGCTCTGCTCGAGACCGACCTCGTCGCCCTCCGACACCAGGACCTCGATGACCTCCACATCCTCGAAGTCCCCGATGTCCGGTACCCGTACCTCGATCACGCTCATGTCGGGGTCCTCAAAGCATCGAGCGACGGAAGTCGGCCAGCAGCTGCGCCAGGTAGGCGTTGAACCGCGCCGCCGCCGCGCCGTCGATCACGCGGTGGTCGTACGACAGCGACAGCGGCACGACCAGCCGGGACACGAACTTCTCCCCGTCCCAGACCGGGCGACGGACCGCACGGCACACGCCGAGGATCGCCACCTCCGGCGCGTTGATGATCGGGGTGAAGTAGGTGCCGCCGATGCCGCCGAGGCTGGAGATCGAAAAGGTGCCGCCCTGCATGTCCTTGGGCGAGAGCCGGCCCTCGCGCGCCTTAGCCGCGAGCGTCGCGGTCTCGGTCGCGATCTCGATGAGCCCCTTCTTGTCGGCATCGCGCACCACCGGCACCACCAGCCCGTTGGGCGTGTCGGCGGCGAAGCCGATGTGGTAGTACTGCTTGAGCACCAGCTCCTCGCCCTCGAGCGAGGCATTGAACTCGGGGAAGCGCTTGAGCGCCGCCACGCAGGCCTTGATCAGGAAGCTCAGCATCGTGAGCTTCACGCCCGACTTCTCCTTCGCCGCCTCCTCGTTCAGCTGGAGCCGGAAGGCCTCGAGGTCGGTGATGTCGGCATCGTCGTGGTTGGTGACGTGCGGGATCATCACCCAGTTGCGATGCAGGTTGGCCGCCGAGATCTTGCGGATTCGCGCGAGCGGCTTGCGCTCGATCGGGCCGAAGCGCGCGAAGTCCACCTTGGGCCAGGGGATGAGCCCGAGGCCGGCGCCCTCGTCCGGCGCCTGCTCCGGCTTCGTGACGACCGACTTCACATAGGCGACGACATCCTCGCGCAGGATCCGCTGCTTCGGCCCCGTGCCGGTGACGCGCGCGAGATCCACGCCGAGCTCGCGTGCGAACTGCCGCACCGACGGCGAGGCATGGGGCTTGAGCACCGGGACGCCGCCCCGCATCTCGACGGGAACCGGATGGCTGCGTTCGACGTTGCCGGGGCCCGGATGTGATCGCGACGGATCCTCGGCCGGCCCGGGCGCATCCGGATCGTGCGCCTGGCGCGCCTGCGCCGGCTCGGCCGCGGGGGCGGCAGCCGTCCCCCGAACCGCTGGCGCGGCGGGTTTCGGCTCCGGTGCGGGTGCCGGTGCCGGTGCCGCTGGTGCGGGCGCGGGCGCGGGCGACGACGCCTGCG
>CAZDYQ010000229.1:0-1546 GCA_964509685.1 uncultured Burkholderiaceae bacterium | reverse complement strand
CCGAGGAACTCGAGCCGCTCGTTGTGCGGCTGCCCGTAGCTGCGGTGCGTGAGCGCCTGGCGCAGCAGGGAAGGATCCGAGAACTCGTGGCCGAGCTGCGCCTGGAGTCCGTCGTGGGACATGGGGAGGGTCTCAGCGCCTGGCGCTGCTGCCTGCATAGTCGAAGACGAGGCTCGCGGGCCCCGCGAGCGGGATCCGCTTCTCGTAGGCGAAGCTCACGACCGGTCCGTCGGGACCGCGCTCGATCACCAGGTCGGAACCGCGGATGGAGGTGATGTCGTCGATCGCGGCATAGCGATCGAACGCCCGGCGGATGCCCTCCGGCGTGCCGCTCGGGTCCTGCGCCGACTTGTTCACGGCGGCGACGATCGCGCGGTACTCGATGAACGCGGGAATCGCGGGCATGAGCACGATCACGACGATCGCGACCACGATCGCCGCGATGATGAGGTTGATGAGCCCGAGGCCGCCCTGGCGGCGCCGGCTGACGGGCATGCTGGCGGCTGTTGTCATTCGAAGGTCCCGATCCGCTTGATGTCGCCGAAGTTCATCCAGATCAAGAACGCCTTGCCGACGATGTTGCCTTCCGGCACGAATCCCCAGTACCGGCTGTCGAGGCTGTTCTCGCGGTTGTCTCCCATCACGAAGTAGTGGCCTTCGGGGACGGTGCACCGCAGGCCGTCGCTATTGTAGGTGCATTTGTCCCGGAAACGGGTGAATGACTGTGGCGAGATTGCCGACGGTTTTTCCAGATTTGTCAATATCTTATAGCGCTTTTCTCCCAGCGTTTCTAGGTACTGGGGGCTGAAGCTGAGCGATTCGGCGTCGAAGAACTCCCCGTCCGGGACGAGCGGCACCTCCTCGCCGTTGATCGTCAGACGGCGCCGGGCGTAGACGACCTCGTCCCCGGGCAGCCCGATGACACGCTTGATGTAGTCGATCGAGGGGTCGAGCGGGTAGCGGAACACCATCACGTCGCCCCGCTCGGGCAGGCCCACCGGCACGACCTTGGTGTGCACGATGGGCAGGCGGATGCCGTAGGCGAACTTGTTCACCAGGATCAGGTCGCCGTTCAGCAGGGTCGGCATCATGGAGCCGGACGGGATCTTGAACGGCTCGGCAACGAAGGAGCGCACCATGAAGACGACGAAGATCACCGGGAAGAGGCCCGCGGTGTACTCGAGCCACCAGGGCTGGCGCAGCGCGTTCTCGCGAATCCGCTGGCGCTCCGCGCGCAGGCCCTCCTCGCCCGCCCGCTCGCGCACCTGGGCCGCGCCCTGGGCATCGAATGCCTCCAGCGCCGCCCGTGCGGCCCGTTCGCGTTCGGGCCGGAACCGCCACCTGTCGGCAACCCAGGCAACGAAGGAAACGACGAGCAGCAGGAACAGGATCAGGGCGAAGTTCATCAGCGGTCCTCGACTTGGAGCACGGCGAGGAACGCCTCCTGCGGGATCTCGACCGATCCCACCTGCTTCATCCGCTTCTTGCCGGCCTTCTGCTTCTCGAGCAGCTTCTTCTTGCGCGTGATGTCGCCGCCGTAGCACTT
>CAZDYQ010000228.1:0-1551 GCA_964509685.1 uncultured Burkholderiaceae bacterium | reverse complement strand
TTCGCCTGGGCGCGGCTTTCCGTGATCGCGACCGGCTCGATCGTGCTGCTCGCCTTCGTGTTCGGCGACTACATGCAGGCGCTGCTGCCGCTGGGCGAGGCGGGGCCCGCGTGGTATGCCGCGGCGGCCATCCTCGTGCTCACCTGGGTCAACCTGCGCGGTACCCGGGTCGGCGCGAGCGCCCAGGGCTGGCTGACCGTGCTGGAGGTGGCCGGGCTGCTGCTCGTCGTCGTCGCCGGCCTGTGGTTCGCGATGGGCGGCGAGGCGACGCCCGTCGCC
Organism: uncultured Burkholderiaceae bacterium; assembly: GCA_964509685.1. Classification (GTDB taxonomy): domain Bacteria; phylum Pseudomonadota; class Gammaproteobacteria; order Burkholderiales; family Burkholderiaceae_E; genus JAMLIN01. Next base: position 1,272 of record CAZDYQ010000228.1, on the reverse strand, counting down.
GACCCCGTCCCGTCGGGTCCGCCGGGCGCCGCCGCCTTCGGCATGGCGATGGTCTTCGTGCTGCTCACGTTCGGCGGCTGGAACGAGGCCGCCTATATCAGTGCCGAGATCGAGAACCCGAGGCGCAACATGCTCGTGTCGCTCCTCGTGTCGATCGTCCTCATTACCGTGCTCTACCTGCTGGTCAACTGGGCCTACTGGCAGGGACTGGGACTGAAGGGCATGGCGGATTCGCCCGCGATCGCTGCCGACCTGCTCGCCGCGGCGTTCGGGCCCGCGGGCGCGGTACTCATCGCGATCATGATCGCCATCGCGTCCCTCACGTCCATCAATGCCACCATCATCGTGGGCGCCCGCACGGGCTTTGCCCTCGGGCGCGACTGGCCGCAGCTCGGATGGCTGGGACGATGGGACGGCGAGCGCGGCACGCCGCGCATGGCGCTCCTCGCCCAGTGCGTCGCATGCCTCGTGCTGGTGTTCGCGGGGCGGCTCGCGGGCGGGGGCTTCAACGCAATGGTCGAGTTCACCGCCCCCGTGTTCTGGCTGTTCTTCCTGCTCGCCGGCGCCTCGCTCATGGTGCTGCGCATGCGCGAGCCGGATCTCGAGCGACCGTTCCGCGTGCCGCTGTATCCGCTGACGCCGCTCGTGTTCTGTTCCGTGTGCGCCTTCATGCTGTGGTCCAGCCTCTCGTACGTGCATGGCCAGGAGCTGGGCGGCTTCAACGCCGCATGGATCGGCGTGGCCGTCCTCGCCCTGGGCGGCGTGGTGCTGCTGGTCCTGCGCCTGACCGCGCCCGCCGCGGTGGTCGTTCCGAGGAGCCCCCAATGAAACGCCTGCCCGCATCGCCCGGCCGCCGCACCGCGCTCGGGACCCTGCTGCTCCTGCCGTACGTCGCGCGCTCGGAGCCGATCGACTTCCACCTGTTCCCGGTGCCCTATGTGCCGACGCCGATGCCGGTGGTAAGGCGGATGCTGGAACTCGCCCGCGTCCAGCCCGGCGAGCTGCTCTACGACCTCGGCTGCGGCGACGGGCGGATCGTCGTCGAGGCCGCGATGGCGTACGGGGCCCGGGGGGTCGGCATCGACCTCGATCCCGCGCGGGTAGCCGAAGCGAAGGACAACGCGCGCCGGGCGGGCGTGGACGACCGGGTCGAGATCCGCCAGGGCGACCTCTTCGAGACCGACCTGTCGCCGGCGGACGTCGTGACGCTCTACCTGCTGCCGGAGGTCAACCTGCGCCTGCGTCCGGTGCTCTGGCGCGACCTGCGCGTGG
>CAZDYQ010000227.1:0-1554 GCA_964509685.1 uncultured Burkholderiaceae bacterium | reverse complement strand
CCATCACCAGCAGGACGTAGACGTTGTTGCCGGCGAGGAAGACGAGGTCGTTGGCAAGCGTCCCGGCCAGGCCCGTGACCGACAGGGCGCCGATGATCATGCCGACACCGGCCAGCAGGGCGGACAGCTCGATCAGGGCCCCGCCGATGCCGACGACGAGGTCGCCCAGCTTCTTCAGGTTCAACCGGTGCGACTTCGTGATCTGGTTGATGACCAGCAGCAAGCCGGTCGCGTAGAAGGGCGCGAGCGCTTCGCGCTGCAGGATCAGCAGCATCCAGATCAGCAGGACCAGCACGAAGATGTAGTGCCAGCCCTCGGCGAAGGTCTTGCGAAGCGAGGGCAGCTCCTCGCGGGGCAGTCCGCGCAGGTTGTGGCGCGCCGCGTAGGCATCGATCTGGACGAACAGGCCGAAGTAGTAGAGCAGCGACGGAATCGCCGCCGCGATCGCGATCTCGACGTAGGGCCGGCCCAGGAAGGACGCCATGACGAAGGCCGTGGCGCCCATGACCGGCGGCATCAGCACGCCACCCGTCGAAGCGCAGGCCTCCACCCCGCCGGCGAAGCGGGCGGCGAAGCCGGTGCGCTTCATGGCCGGGATGGTGACCACGCCGGTGGTGAGGACGTTGGAGACCACGCTGCCGCTCACCGAGCCCATCAGGCCGCTGGCAAAGATCGACACCTTGGCCGCCCCACCGCGCACGCCGCCGAACAGGGCGAACGCGATGTTGTTGAAGAAGGTCGCGGCACCGGTGAACTGCAGCGCGGCGCCGAACATCACGAAACCGATCACCAGTTCGCCGAAGGCCTGGGTGGGAATGCCGACCACGCTCTCCGAGCTGGCGAAGTGGTAGGCGGTCGTGGTCGCGATGTCCTGCGGGAAACCGGAGATGGGGCCCGGCATGATGCCGGCGACGACGGGATAGATCGAGAACAGGGCGACCACCACGAACACGGCCATGCCGCCGGCTCGCCTCAGCGCCTCGAGCACGAGAATCCAGCCCACCCCCGCGATCCAGACCACATGGTCGGGCGGGCTGTACTCCCAGCCTTCCTCGTTGATGCGCTGGCCGTTCACGGCGAAGAACATGAAGACCGCGAACAGCAGCGCGAACAGGACCGCGTCGTACCACGGCACCCGATCGCGCGGAGCGCCCGCGGTCGCCGGCATGATGAGGAACGCCCCGCCCGTCAGCAGCGCGCACAGGGCATAGAGGTAGGAGTTCGAGAGGATCGGCCGGCCGATGAGCTGCAGGTTCAGGAGCTGGTTCAGCGCGAGCAGGAGCGCGAGCGCGGTCAGCGTGATCAGCAGGACCCTCCAGCCACCGCTCAGCTTGCGATAGCGGGACTCCGCCGCTTCCGCCTTCGCGAGGATCTCGCGGGCCTTGGCGACCTCTTCGTCCGAAGCAATCCTATCGTCTGCGGGTGTCGTCATGCATTACTCGCGGCGGATTCCCGCCATCTCCTGTGTTGTCTACGAGGCAGCGAACCGCGACGCGCGCGCCGCGGCCCGACATGGAGGAAAGGGCCGCGAGGAACGCAATCACCAGTCCTCGA
>CAZDYQ010000226.1:0-1574 GCA_964509685.1 uncultured Burkholderiaceae bacterium | reverse complement strand
TGCCGCAACGGCCCATGCCGCACATCACCTCGTCGAGGATCAGCAGCACGCCGTAGCGGTCGCAGACCTCGCGCACGCGCCGGAAGTATCCCGGCACCGGGGTGAGTACGCCGGCCGTCGCCCCGCCCACCGTCTCCGCCACGAAGCCGATGACCCGCTCGGGGCCCAGGCGCCGGATCGTCTCGTCGAGTTCGCGCGCAAGCCGCTCGCCGTACTGCTCGGGGCTCTCGCCCGGGGCCCGGTCGCGATATTCGTAGCACGGCGACACATGCTCCACGTCCACCAGCAGGGGACCGAACTGGGCGCGGCGCCAGGCATTGCCTCCCACCGCAAGGGCGCCGAGCGTGTTGCCGTGATAGCTCTGCCGGCGGGCGATGAAGCGCTCCCGCCCCGGTTCGCCGATCTCGACGAAGTACTGCCGGGCCATCTTGAGCGCCGCCTCGACGGCCTCCGAGCCGCCCGACACGAAGTACGCATGGGTGGTGCCGGCCGGCGCGCGCTGGACAAGGTGCGCGGCGAGCTCCTCGGCGACCTCCGTCGTGAAGAAGCTGGTATGCGCATAGGCGAGGCGCCCGAGCTGCTCGCGCATCGCCTCCAGCACGTCGGGGTGGCCGTGGCCCACGCACGAGACGGCCGCCCCGCCGGATGCATCGATGTACTGCCTGCCCTCGCTGTCGCGGAGATAGACGCCCTGCCCCGAAACCGCCACGGGAAAGCTTCGCCTGAGGTGTCGGTGGAATACGGCGGTCATGGGGCGCTCCGGAGGTAACGGCGAGTGGCGGTGGCGGGATCGATGTAGGCGCGATCGGCCTCGCGCTGGGCCTGGACGGTCCGCAGGCGCTCGAGCACCGTCCGGCCGCCGAGGGATGCGATCGTCTGGAGGAGCGTCTCGCCGAGCGCGATCGCGCCGGTAACCGACTGGAAGTAGGAAGGCGAGTCGGTGCGCGCCAGCAGCACGTGACGAGCCGACCGCGCGATGGGCGAGAGCGGGCTGTCGGTGAGTGCCACGATGCCCACGCCCCGGGCCGCCGCCCCGCGGGCGACATCCCTGGCCACCCGAGTGTAGGGGGCCTGGCTGAAGACGACGAGCGAGTCCTTCTCGCCCAGCCTGTGGACGTGGTCGAGCAGCGTGCCGGCGGTGTCGGTCAGCAGCAAGGACTCATCCCTCAGCATGTCCAGCAGGTACTGGAAATGATGCGCGACTCCATGGCTCGCGCGCAATCCCAGCACGCCGATGCGCCGTGCGGACAGCAGCGACCGCGCCGCCGCCTCGAAGTCGTTGGCCCAGGGCCCCTCGAGCACCGATGCGACGTTGGCCCGCTGCATGGCGTTGATGGACTCGGCCTGTCGCCCGACGGGGTCCTCGCGCGCCTGCAGCATCGCCGCGCGCCCGGCGTAGTCACCCGCCTGGATCAGCGCCAGGCCCGCCCGGAACGGCTGGCGCAGGTCCTCGTAGCGCTCGAAGCCCAGCGCCTGCGACAGGCGCGTGAGCGTGGCCGGCTGGACGCTTGCGCGGCGGGCGACGGTCCGCATGGAGTACAGCCCGATGTCCGCCGGATTGGCGGCCAGCCACC
>CAZDYQ010000225.1:0-1601 GCA_964509685.1 uncultured Burkholderiaceae bacterium | reverse complement strand
GGCGGCAGGCGGACCGCGCCGCGTTCCCGGGCCGCGGCCGCATGCGCCATTTCGTCGCGCTTCATCTGCAGCAGGATCGCCCGCGAGCGGGCATCCGCCGCGGGCAGCTCGTCCAGGTGGCCGTTCAGGTGGGCCTCGACCTGCTTCTCGGTCTCGTCCACGAAACCGAGGCTCACCCCGTCGCCGATCCTGCCCGCGACCGCCCCGAGGACGAAGGAGCCCGCATACCAGAACGGATTGAGGAGCGAGGTCCGGTCGCCGAGCTCCTCGAGCCGCTGGCGCGTCCAGGCGAGATGGTCGGCCTCCTCGCGCGCCGCCGCCCGCAGGTGCCGGCGCACGGATTCCGTGCGGCAGGTCAGGGCCTGCCCCTCGTAGAGGGCCTGGGCGCAGACCTCGCCCACATGGTCCACGCGCAGGAGCTCGCCCACCCGGCGGGCCTCGCCGCGCGAGAGCTCCACCTCCTCGGCGGGCGGTCCCGGGACCGGCCGGGCGGCCGGAACCCGCGCCGCGAGCGTGCGCAGCGCCGAATCCATGGCGAAGCAGAACCGCTCCAGGGCCCCCGGGGGCCGGCGCAGGTCCCCCCGGTTCATCGATCTGTTCGTCTGCATGTCGGTTCCATTGTGGCGCAAGGGCCCCCGGTGGCAAGGCCCGGGACGCGCCCCGGCGACGAGGGGACGCCTTGCGGAGACAAGGCCTTGCGGAGGCTTGTTGTTCCCAAACGACAGGTTTGCACGATTTTGGCCCGCCCGGCCGCGCGCTGCTTTGAGTCCCCATGGATTTTGGCGAGAATGACTTGGACTTCAAACCGGGGATGGGCAACAGCCAGGCTCGGGGAGTTGCGGCAGCGTGGAGGCTGCCGATTGATTCCAGAAACTTAGGAGATTGATCAATGAAGAAATCGCTAATTGCAGCGGCCGTCGTTGCGGCACTGCCGGCGTTTGCCCAGGCACAAACGAACGTCACGATGTACGGCATCGTCGACGCCTCCGTGAACGTGATCGACCTTGGTGACAACAGCCGTAACGCCCTGATCATCGGCCACGGCACCCAGTCGACCAGCCGTTGGGGCGTTCGTGGTTCGGAAGACCTGGGTGGCGGCCTGAAGGCCGTGTTCCAGCTCGAGGCCGGCATCGCGAACGACACCGGTGCGCACGACGCGCAGTTCTTCCAGCGGACCGCGCAAGTCGGCCTGCAGGGCGGCTTCGGTACGATCAAGATCGGCCGTGGCTACACCCCCGCGTTCCGTATGCACGGCACCTGGGACGCCCTGAGCTACGGTCTGTTCAACAACCTGCTGACCGCGACCGTTCCGATCGCGGCCGGTGGTGCTGACACCGCGGTTACCCGGTTCTCGAACGGTATCTACTACGACTCGCCGTCGTTCGGTGGCATCACCGTCAACGCCGCGTACGCCTCGGGTGAAACCACCGACGAAGCGCTCGAGCGCAGCGCCGGCGAGGGCTGGGACATCTCCATCGGCTACAAGGGCGGCCCGCTCCACATCGGCGGCTACTACGAGCAGACCAAGGACGCCGTTGCCAACGAAACCGAGCGCTTCGGTATCGGTGGTGGCTACGACTTCGGCGCCTTCCGCCTGGTCG
>CAZDYQ010000224.1:0-1602 GCA_964509685.1 uncultured Burkholderiaceae bacterium | reverse complement strand
AGCCACGCCTTCCGGTCGCTCGCCCGCTTCTTCGCCAGCAGCATGTCCATCAGCCCGCGCGTCTCCACGTCGTCGTCGATGGTCAGCTGCACCAGGCGGCGCGTGTCGGGATGGATGGTGGATTCGCGCAGCTGCGCCGGGTTCATCTCGCCCAGGCCCTTGAAGCGGGTCACGCTGACCTGGCCCTTGACCTTCTCGCGCTCGATCTTCTCCAGCAGCAGCCGCTTCTCCTCCTCGTCGAGGGCGTAGAACACCTGCTTGCCCACGTCGATCCGGAACAGGGGCGGCATCGCCACGAAGATGTGGCCGGCGCGCACCAGCGCGGGGAAGTGCTTGAGGAACAGCGCCGAAAGCAGGGTGGCGATGTGCAGGCCGTCGGAGTCGGCGTCGGCGAGGATCACGATCTTGCCGTAGCGCAGCCCGCTGATGTCGTCCTTGCCCGGGTCGCAGCCGATCGCGACCGCGAGGTCGTGTACCTCCTGGGACGCGAGCACGCCGCCCGAGGCGACCTCCCAGGTGTTGAGGATCTTGCCGCGCAGCGGGAGGATCGCCTGGAAATCCTTGTCGCGCGCCTGCTTGGCGCTGCCGCCGGCCGAATCGCCCTCGACCAGGAACAGCTCGGTGCGGGAGAGGTCCTGGCTGATGCAGTCGGCCAGCTTGCCGGGCAGGGCGGGGCCCTGGGTGACCTTCTTGCGGACGATCTGCTTCTCGGTCTTCAGGCGCGCGCTGGCGCGCTCGATCGCGAGCTGGGCGATCTTCTCGCCGAAGTCCACGTGCTGGTTGAGCCACAGCGAGAACGCATCGTGCGCCGCGTTCTCCACGAACCCGGCGGCCTGGCGCGAACTCAGCCGTTCCTTGGTCTGGCCGCTGAACTGCGGGTCGGTCATCTTCAGCGACAGCACGAACGACACCCGGTCCCACACGTCCTCCGGCGCCAGCTTCACCCCGCGCGGCAGCAGATTGCGGAAGTCGCAGAACTCGCGCAGCGCGTCGGTGAAGCCCGTGCGCAGGCCGTTGACGTGGGTGCCGTGCTGGGCGGTGGGGATCAGGTTGACGTAGCTCTCCTGGACCAGGTCGCCCTCCGGCACCCAGGCCACCGCCCAGTCCACCACCTCGGTGTCCTTCTTCTGGCGGCCCACGAACAGCTCCGGCGGCAGCAGTTCGCGCCCGGACAGCTCGCCCTTGAGATAGTCGCGCAGCCCGTCCTCGTAGCGCCAGCTGTCGCGCTCGCCGGTGGCCTCGTCGAACAGGGTCACCGTCAGCCCCGGGCACAGCACCGCCTTGGCCCGCAGCAGGTGGCGCAGGGCACGCAGGTTGAACTTCGGGCTGTCGAAGTACTTCGGGTCCGGCCAGAAGCGCAGGCGGGTGCCGGTGTTCTTCTTCCCCACCGTGCCCACCGCTTCCAGCGGCGTGGCGCGCTCGCCGTCGCGGAAACTGATGCGGTGCTCGCGGCCGTCGCGCTTGATGTGCACCTCCACCAGGGTGGACAGCGCGTTGACCACGCTCACGCCCACGCCGTGCAGGCCGCCGGAGAAGGTGTAGTTGCGGTTGCTGAACTTGCCGCCCGCGTGCAGGCGGGTGAGGATCAGTTCCACCCCGGGG
>CAZDYQ010000223.1:0-1609 GCA_964509685.1 uncultured Burkholderiaceae bacterium | reverse complement strand
GCCACCTGGCGGCTGGTGCTCGGGATCGTGTTCGTGATCCTGGTGATCTTCTTCCGCCGGGGGCTCGTGGGGGGCGTCATCGACCTGTACCGGCTGCTGACGCGCCTCCGGCGAGCGGAGCCGGGTCCGGATCCGTATCCCGTCGCGATCGCGGCATCGCCGTCGGGCCCCCGGCCGACAGGGCCCTCGGCGTCTCCCGACGGCGCCGGGCGGTCCGGCCCGAAGCCCGGGCGTTCCGGCGGGAAGGGGCCCATCCTCGAGACGCTCGGGCTGACGCGGCACTACGGGGGCGTGGTCGCCAACAGCGACATCGACTTCTCGGTGAACGACGGGGAGGTGCGTGGGATCATCGGCCCGAACGGCGCCGGCAAGAGCACCTTCTTCAGGATGCTTACATGCGAGGTGCCGCCGACTTCGGGGGGAATCATTTTCGACGGGGAGGACATCACGGGCATGGACGTCTCGGACGCCTGCCAGCGCGGCCTCACCAAGAGCTACCAGATCAACCAGCTCTTCGACCGCCTCACCGTGCGGCAGAACCTCGAGATCGCGGCGCTCGGCCAGCTGCGCGGCAAGTTCAGGCTCGACATGTTCAGGGGACTGTCGCGCGTGCGCGGCCTGGGCGAGCAGGTGGCGGAGACTGCGCGCCTGGTGAACCTCGTCGACCGCCTGGATGCCCGCGTGTCGGAGCTCGCCTACGGCGAGAAGAGGCGCCTCGAGATCGGCCTCGCCCTGGCGAGCTCGCCCCGGCTCCTGCTGCTGGACGAGCCACTCGCCGGCATGAGCCCGCAGGAGCGGGCCGAGACGGTGGCGCTCCTGAAGTCCATCGCGCAGGGGCGCACGATGATCGTCATCGACCACGACATGGATTCGCTGTTCGAGCTGGTCGAGCGGGTGACTGTGCTCCAGGAGGGGCGGGTGCTGGTCGAAGGCACGCCGGACGAGATCAAGACCAACGCGAAGGTCCAGGAGGCCTACCTCGGCGGCCTGCACGAAGAGCTGGAGGTGCAATGAGCCTGCTCCAGGTCACCGGCCTGAACAGCTACTACGGGGACAGCCACATCCTGTTCGACGTGGCGCTCCGGGTCGAGAAGAACGAGGTGGTGGCGCTGCTCGGGCGCAACGGCGCGGGCAAGTCCACGACCCTCAAGAGCCTCATGGGCGTGGTCAGGCCGCGGAGCGGCAGCATCAAGCTCGATGGCGTGGAGCTCGCGGGGAAGAAGGCCCATGCCATCGCCCGGCACGGCATGCAACTCGTGCACGAGGACCGGCGGATCTTCGGCAGCCTCAATGTGGAGGAGAACATCGTCCTCGCCGGGCTCACCGCGGACAACAGGTGGCCGCTCGAGCGGGTCTATTCCCTGTTCCCGCGCCTGCACGAGCGTCGCACCAGCCGGGGAACGGATCTCTCCGGGGGCGAGCAGCAGATGCTCGCCGTCGCCCGGGCGCTGGTGCGCGATCCGAAGGTCATCCTGCTCGACGAACCCTTCGAGGGACTGGCGCCGGTGATCGTCCAGGACCTGATGCGGGCCTGCCGCAAGCTGGCGGAGCAGGGCCAGACCATCGTGCTGGTCGAGCAGAACATCGCCGCCAGCCTCGCGCTCGCGAG
>CAZDYQ010000222.1:0-1643 GCA_964509685.1 uncultured Burkholderiaceae bacterium | reverse complement strand
TCCTGCAGAATCCCCCGGTCCGATTCCCCTTCGCAAGGAAGCCCTACCCCATGAAGACCCGCATCACCGAGATGCTCGGCATCCGCTATCCCATCGTCCAGGGCGGGATGCAATGGGTCGGCCGCGCCGAGCTGGCGTCGGCCGTCTCGAACGCCGGCGGCCTCGGACTGCTCACTGCGCTCACCCAGCCATCGCCCGAGGCGCTGGCCCGGGAGATCGCGCGCTGCCGCGAGATGACCGACAAGCCATTCGGCGTGAACATCACGATGCTGCCCTCGGCCAACCCGCCGCCGTACTCGGAGTACGTGGACGTGGTGACGGGCAGCGGGCTGAAGGTGGTCGAGACCGCGGGCAACGTGCCCCAGGAGTACTTCGACCGGTTCCGCGCGGCGGGCGTGAAGATCATTCACAAGTGCACCGCGGTGCGGCATGCGCTGAGCGCGCAGCGACGCGGCGTGGACGTGGTGAGCATCGACGGCTTCGAGGCGGCGGGCCATCCCGGCGAGGACGACGTGCCCGGTCTGGTGCTGATCCCGATCGCGGTCCGCGCCCTCGACGTCCCGGTGATTGCCTCGGGCGGCATCGCCGATGGCCGCGGCATGGCGGCCGCCCTCGCGCTGGGGGCCGAGGGCGTCAACATGGGCACGCGCTTCTGCGCCACGGTGGAAGCGCCGATCCACGACGGCATCAAGCAGGCGCTGATCAATGCAACCGAGCGCGATACGCTGCTCATCTTCCGCACGCTGCGCAATACGGGCCGGGTGCTGAAGAACGCGATCTCGGAGGAGGTGCTGGCGCTCGAGCGGCGACCGGGCGGGGCCACCTACGAGGACCTGAAGCACCTCGTGGCCGGCGCGCGCGGCCGGGCCGGGCTCGAGAGCGGCGACCCGAACGCGGGGCTGGTGTGGGCGAGCCAGGTGGTGGGCCTCATCGACGACATCCCCACTTGCGCGGAACTGCTCGAGCGCATGGTGGCGGACTGCCGCACGGCGTTGCGCGAAGCGATGGAGCGGGCGCAGCCCTGAAGGCCCGAAGCTTGCAGGAGCGCCCCGTGCCCGACAAGATCCTGGTGTTCTACGGTTCCTACCGGTCCGACCGGATGGGGATTCGCCTCGCCGACTATCTCGTGCGCGGTTTCGCCGCGCGCGGGGCGTCGCCGGAACTGGTCGATGCGAGGGCCGTCGGTCTTCCCATGCTCGACCGCATGTACAAGGAATATCCCAGGGGCGAGGCGCCCGCGGCGCTCGAGTCGCTCGCCGGCAAGATCCGCGAGGCGGACGCCTTCGTATTCGTGACGGGCGAGTACAACTGGGGGCCGCAGCCGGGGCTCAAGAACCTTACCGATCACTTCCTCGAGGAATGGTTCTGGCGCCCGGCGGGCATCGCCAGCTATTCGGCGGGCCGCTTCTCGGGCGTGCGCTCGGGCACCGTGTGGCACGGGATCCTGGCCGAGATGGGCATGGCCGTCATTTCCAGCACGATCGCGGTGGGACCGATCGGCCAGACGCTCGACGAGCACGGGCGGCCGACCGGCGCGCCCGGCGACTCGCTCGACAAGGCCTTCGGGCGCTTCGCCGACGACCTGGCGTGGTGGACGGAGGCCGTGCGCGAGCAGCGCCGGCGCAGGCCGCCGCCCTACTGAG
>CAZDYQ010000221.1:0-1671 GCA_964509685.1 uncultured Burkholderiaceae bacterium | reverse complement strand
CCGATGGTGGCGCAGAACATCGGGAAGCCGTTGACGAAATTGCTGGTGCCGTCGATCGGGTCGATCGCCCAGACCACGTCGTGGTTGTTGCCGGGGCGGTCGAGGATCTCCTCGCCGAGGATGTCGTGGGTCGGGTATTCGACCGCGAGCCGCGCGCGGATGAGCGTCTCGACGCCGTGGTCCACCTCCGAGACCGGGTCGCGGAAGGCGCCCTGGGGGCCCTTGTAGCGCACCGTCAGCGAGCGGCTCATCGCGGCCACGATCTCGGCGCCGGCGAGCGTCGCGAGCTCGACCGCGAGCAGCTCGATGCGTTCGCGCTCGGCGGTGCTCATCCGGCCTGGCGGCCGGCGCTGTTCCCGGCAGCCGAGAACATGGCGGTCATCGGAAGCGGCCGCTCGCCGAGCGCCGCGTTGGCGGCCGCCCCCGGCACGCGGACCCGCAGCGCGCCCGCCTGCATGGTCACCGTCATGTGGGCAGGCCCGGGAGGGGCGTCCTCGAAGCGGTCGTCGAGATGCAGCGGGTGGGCCTGCCACTGGATCTCGACATGGTTCGCCTCGCGCAGCCTCACGGGCGCGGGCTCGCCGTCGTCCGGGTGGTGCAGCCAGTCGAGCATGGCCTCGCGTCCCTCGGGGCCGAGGGTGGCGACATAGAAGCGGCCGTCACCCGGGTGGGCCTGCGGCACCAGTCGCAGGCGCGGCCCCACGCTCGGGATGCGCATCACTTCGAGCAGCAGCACCTCTTCCTCCGCGGGCTTGCCGTCCAGGGCGACCGTGAGCCGGTCGGGCGACATCGTTCGCAGCGCCTGGCGCAGCGCGTCGCGCCCCGTCGGGATCTTGTGCGGGCTGGGCAGGCGCGCCGCGTTGACCGGCGCGAGCCCGCGGGCGATCAGCCCGAAGCCCACCGATTCGCAGAACCGCCGTTCGCCCCAGGCGCCCTGTGCGATCGCGATGTCGAGCGGCACCGCGTCGGCATCGGCGAGCCCGGCGACCAGGTCGCGCGGGTCGCCCGCGATGCCGAGCGACGAGGCGATGTTGTTGGCGGTGCCGAGCGGCAGCAGCGCGAGCGGCGGCGCCGGCGCCCTCACGCCGTTGAGGACGCGCGCCAGCGTGCCGTCCCCGCCGGCCGCCGCGACGAGGTCGCACTCGTCGCGCAGGTCGCTCGCCAGGCGCCGGGTGAACTCGGGACCGTCGCTCGACATGTACTCGACCTCCCAGCCCGCGTCGCGAAACGCCTGCCGGAGATCGTCTGCCGAGATGTCGTTGGCGCCCGCCTTGGGATTGTGGAGCAGGAGGACTCGCATCATGGACGCGCCGCCGGAATCGCGCCGCGGCTCAATGAGCCGCCGCCCGCTGTTCCTGGTTGCGCTTGCGCGTGCGCGCCGCCTTCTTCGCGGACTCCGAGCGCTCCGCCGCGGTGCGCCCGGCCGAGGCCTTGCCGCCGAGGCGGCCCCCCTTGCGCGAAGCCTCCTTCGTGTTCGGCTTGCCGCGCCCGGAGCCGGACTTGTTGCCGCCGCCGGACTCCTTGTTCACCGTCGCCCAGGCCCGGCGTTCGGCCTCGTCCTCGGGCACGCCGCGCGCCTCGTAGCCCTCCTCGATATGGCGGGCCTTGCGCTTCTGCTTGTCGGTGTAGGCATCCTTGTCGCCGCGTGGCATGGCTGCGCTCCTTGGCGAG
>CAZDYQ010000220.1:0-1678 GCA_964509685.1 uncultured Burkholderiaceae bacterium | reverse complement strand
GCAGGGCGGTGGCCTTCGGCTATGCCGGCTTCGGCACCGGCATCCTGCTGATGGTGCCCTTGTCGCAGTTCCTCATCGAACGCTTCGGCTGGCGCGACGCTTACCACGCGCTCGGCGCCGGCCTGCTCGCGGTGGGCATCGGCCTCGCCCTGCTGCCATGGCGGCGCATCGCCGCCGGGTCGCCCGAGGTAGCGCGGCTGCGCGCGGCGGAAGCGACCGCTCGCTTCGAGGCGAGCCGGGCCGCCCGGGGCGAGGCGGCCGCGGGTTCGGGGCCCGGCGGACCGGCCGGCAAGGCGGCGTCCCCCGCGACGGGCGCCGCCCGCGCGGCATCGGGGCCGGGATTCCGCGAGGCGCTGCGAAGCCCCGCGTTCTGGGACCTCGCCGTCACCTTCCACCTGACGGCGGTCGGCATGTACCTCGTGATTCCGCAGGTGGTCGCCTACCTGGTGGACACCGGCTACTCGCCGCTGCTCGCCGCGAGCGTGTTCGGTATCGCGGGCAGCCTCTCCATGGGCGGGATCCTCGCGGCCGGCTGGCTGTGCGACAGGGTGGGCTTCCGGTTCGCCGCGACGCTGAGCTTCCTGCTCACGCTCGCCGGCACCGGATGCCTCGCGATGCTCCTGCTCGGCCCGTCCCCGTTGTGGCTCGTGGGCTTCGTGCTGCTCTTCGGGCTTGCCCAGGGCGCGCGCGGCCCCGTCGTCTCGACGCTCACCAACCGCATCTTCGCCGGCCCGAGCGCCGGCACGATCTACGGCGTCATCTTCGCGGTCATGTCGATCGGCTCGGCCATCGGCGCCTGGGCCTCCGGCGAGCTCCACGATGCCACCGGTGGCTACGGCGTCAACTTCGCCTTGTCCGCCGCCTGCATCGCCGGCGCGGCGGCACCGTTCTGGTGGGCGAGCCGGCTGCGCGACGTGAGGGCCCGCTAGGCGAGCGGACCAGGTCAGTCGGAGATCACCAGCCCCCGGATCGCGCAGGCGACCAGCGTGTCCGCCGACCGGTCCGGCGGCAGCGCGTCGTGGCCGGCGAGCCAGCGCCGGCACATCATCTGCGTGGGCCCGAGCAGCTGCGCGATGAACGTGCCCCGGTCGATGTCCACCAGCTCGCCGGCCTCCACCCGCGGCAGCCGCCAGGCCTCGAAGGCATCGAGGAAGCGGGTGTTGAGGGCATTGAGCTGCTCGCGCACGAGCCCCGCCCATTCGGTGCGCGAGGCATTGAACACGTAGGCGGCGCGCTCGCGCTGGCCGACCACCCAGGCGAGGTGTCGCCGAATCAGCCGCTCGATCGCGATCGGCGTCTCGACCAGCGCCGGCGGGCCGCCGAGCACGTCGAGCATGCTCGCCTGGTAGTCCGCCACGATCGCGAGATAGACATGGGCGCCCAGCGCGTCCTTGGTGGGGAAGTGATGGAAGAAGCTGCCATTGGAAACGCCGGCATCCGCGCGGATCGCGGAGATCCGGGCATCCTCGAAGCCATGTTCCAGGAAGTGGGCGCAGGCCGCGGCGAGGATCCTCTCGCGCGCCCCGTTGCCATGGTTGCGGTCGGCCGCCATCTGCATGCGCCCCTCCTCGCTCCGAGTCGTGCCCGGCCAGCCGAGCCTGTCCGGAGTTTCGGTCCAGAGTTGCGCTCCGGTCAATAAAAAGAAGGAACGACGCAGGGAACGACGCAGGGAACGACG
>CAZDYQ010000219.1:0-1735 GCA_964509685.1 uncultured Burkholderiaceae bacterium | reverse complement strand
TCCGGGCGCGGCATGCATCGCGTGCTGCGCGTCGCCCGCACCATCGCCGATCTCGATGCGGCGGATGCCATCGCCGCCGCGCATGTGGCCGAGGCCGTCGGCTACCGCCGCGCCCTGTTCCGGCCGGCCGACGGCTTCGAGTCATCCGGCCAGGCTGCTTCCACGCCGATGTTAGGATGAACCCCTCCCGGGGCCCGGCGCGGCCCCGCAGGGCGGCGCCGGACGCAAGCCGGAAGCCGCCACGGGACGACCCTCGTCCGTCCCGCCCGGCCGAGCGCCCCGAGGCGGCCATTTCGCCGAACCGCCGTCTCGCCCGGCGATCCGCCCCGACAGGGCGCTCGACGCCTCCCCGAAAACCCCGACCAGGAGACCCTCCGGCATGAACTCGTCAGCAATCGCCGAATGGTTCGGCGACCGGTTCGAAGACTGGTCGACCGTCGTCATCGTCTTCCTCGTCATCCTGGCGGTGCTGGTCGTCAATCTCGTGATCCGCAAGGTGCTCGATGCCTTCCTGCGCCGCTCCCGGCCCGGCGACACGACCTGGCGCGACGCCTTCCTCGACGCGCTCGGACCGCCCCTGCGCGCCATGGTGTGGATCATCGGACTCACGGTGGCGGTTCGCGTCCTCACGTACGAGGAGGAGGCAAGCCTCCTCGGCCAGCTCTTCCCGCCCACGCGCGACCTCGGGGTGATCGCGGTCATCACCTGGTTCCTGATCCGCTCGGTCCACCGAGTCGAGCGGGGTCTCTACGCAAGGGCGCAGGCGCAGGGCCGGGAGCTCGACGTCACCGCGTCCGATGCGATCAGCAAGCTGGTGCGCGCCTCGATCGTCATCACCGCGGCGCTCGTCGCCATGCAGACGCTCGGCTTCTCGATCTCGGGCATCCTCGCCTTCGGCGGCATCGGCGGCATCGCGATCGGGTTCGCAGCGCAGGGGCTGGTGGCCAACCTCTTCGGCGGCCTGACCATCTACGCCAGCCGGCCGTTCAACGTGGGCGAATGGATCATCATGCCGGGCACCGAGGTCATGGGCGAAGTCCAGGAGATCGGCTGGCGCGCCACCAAGGTGATGGGCTTCGACCGCCGCCCCTTCTACGTGCCCAACGCGATGTTCAACACCGCGGTCCTCATCAACCATTCGCGCATGACGGCGCGCCGCATCGAGGAGCATGTCCAGGTCCGGGTCCGCGACATCGACAAGGTCCATGCGATCGTCGCCGACGGCAAGAAGATGCTCGCGGAACATCCGGGTATCCAGCACGATTTCTTCGTCTTCAACTTCGACACCTGCGGAGAGTTCTCGCTCAAGCTGCTGGTCTACGCCTTCACCGTGGGGACCGACTACAACGAGTACATGGACACCAAGGAGGACATCCTCCTGCGCATCGCCGACATCGTCCGCCGGCATGGCGGCGAGCTCGCGGTGCCCACCTCGACGGTCCATGTGCCCGACGGCCTCGAGTTCCGGCCCCGCCCCTCGCCCGGCCGGCCCGACGCCTTCGCGCAGGGCCTGATCCCCGATCCTCAGGCCGGCTGAGCGAGGGCGCCCCGAAGTGTCGTAAGCTTCATCCGACCCGACGCCACGAACGAAGAGAGAGACATGTCAGCACAAGGCAACGCCGGCGCACCCCTGGCCGGACTCAAGGTCATCGAACTGCATGCGATCGGCCCGGTGCCGTTCGCCGGCATGATGCTGCGCAACCTGGGCGCCGAGGTCATCCGGGTCAGCCCGCCC
>CAZDYQ010000218.1:0-1753 GCA_964509685.1 uncultured Burkholderiaceae bacterium | reverse complement strand
CGCGGGTCGTAGAGGTTGCGGCCATCGAAGACCAGCGGCTGCTTCATCCTGCGTCGGATCTCGTCGAACGCGGGCGCGCGGAATTCCTTCCATTCCGTCACGATGAACAGCGCGTCGGCGCCGCGCACCGCCTCGAGCGGCGAAGCGGCGAGCACCAGGTCCTCCCTCTCCCCGTAGATGCGACGGCACTCGTCGGCCGCCGCCGGGTCGTAGGCAGCGACGGTGGCGCCTTCGGCCCACAGGCCCTCGAGGACCACGCGCGATGGCGCTTCGCGCATGTCGTCGGTATTGGGCTTGAACGCCAGCCCCCAGACCGCGAACCGCCGGCCGGCGAGCGACCCCATGCGCTCCTTCGCCATCTCGACGAGCACTTGCTTCTGCTTCGTGTTCACGCGTTCGACCGCCTGCAGCACCTGCAACTCCTGGCCGTGGGCCGCCGCCGTTCGCAGCAGCGCGCTCACGTCCTTGGGGAAACAGGAACCCCCATAGCCGGTGCCGGCGTAGAGGAACGAGTAGCCGATGCGCGGATCCGAACCGATCCCACGGCGCACATCCTCGATGTCCGCCCCGAGCCGGTCGGCGAGGTTCGCGAGTTCGTTCATGAAGGAAATGCGGGTGGCGAGCATCGCATTGGCGGCGTACTTCGTCAGCTCGGCGGACCGGCGGGACATGACGACGATCCGCTCGTGATTACGCTGGAAGGGTGCGTAGAGCTCACGCATCAGTTCCTCGGCACGTTCATCCTCGACGCCCAGGACGATGCGGTCGGGCCGCATGAAGTCCTCGACCGCGGCCCCTTCCTTCAGGAACTCGGGGTTGGACACCACCGAGAACGGAATGTCGACGCCGCGCCGGGCGAGCTCCTCGCGAATGGCAGTTTCCACGCGGTCGGCGGTGCCGACGGGCACCGTGCTCTTGTCGACGACGACCCGGTAGTCCTGGATGTACCGGCCGATGGAGCTCGCCACGGCCAGGACATGCTTGAGGTCCGCCGATCCGTCCTCGTCGGGCGGGGTCCCGACGGCGATCACGATGATCTCTCCGAAGGCGACGGCCTCCTCGGCCGACATGGAGAAACGGAGCCGGCCCGCCTCGGCGTTGGTGGCCACGATGGTTTCCAGGCCGGGCTCGTAGATAGGGATATGCCCCTCTCGCAGGCGCTCGATCTTGACCTCGTCGGCATCGACGCACAAGACTTCATGGCCGCTGTCGGCAAGGCAGGCCCCCGTCACGAGACCTACGTATCCCGTCCCGACCACACTGACTTTCATCGCTAAACTCCTGCTGGACTGTCGAACGACACCCGGGGACGCCGTGCTGGCCTGGAATTTACGGCCCAAACCCGATTCCCGCAAAGATCAAGTTCACGGAAAGAAGGAATCCGATGCCCGCTTCCACCGAGAGCCGCCACATCCTCGTCACCGGGGCCGCAGGGTTCATCGGCATGCATGCCTGCGCCGCCCTTCTGGAGCGGGGCTGGCGGGTCCACGGGATCGACAACCTGAACGCGTACTATGCCGTGGCCCTGAAGGAGGACCGCCTTGCCCAGCTGGGCCGACACCCGGCGGCCGGACGCTTCGCGTTCACCCGCATGGATATCGCGGACACCTCCGCGGTCCCCGACCTGTTCGCCCGCGAAGGCTTCAGCCATGTGCTGCATCTGGCCGCCCAGGCGGGCGTGCGCCACTCTATCGACCATCCGCTGGACTACGCACATTCCAACCTCCTCGGCATGAGCGTCGTCCTCGAGGCT
>CAZDYQ010000217.1:0-1779 GCA_964509685.1 uncultured Burkholderiaceae bacterium | reverse complement strand
TGTGGAAGCGTGAGGTTGGCATCGGGATTCCCGCCACGCCTTGACCCAGTTCATGCGAGGCCGCCGACCGGCGTCCGTCCGCGCCACCCCGTCAGGCGGCCGGGCGCCGTCCAGGGCTTCAGGCGGACGGGGACAGTCGGTTCAGGCCGTCGCGGATGCGCGTGGCGATCCGCTCGGGCGGCAGCAGCGCCAGCACCGCATCGACCGCCGGGGTCTGCGCCCGGCCGAACACCAGCAGCCGGACGGGCATGCCGAACGCGGGCATCTTGATGCCCACCTCCTCGCAGACCGCCTTGATGAGCGCCGCATTGGCCTCGGCGGAATGGCCGGCCGCGCCGACCCGCTCGGCGAACGCCAGCAGGGCCTCGCGCGAACCGGGCTTCATCTTCGCCGCCACCTCGGCGGGATCCACTCGCGGCTCCTCGACGAACATCATGGCGTGCTCGGCGAGCTCCTCCAGGGTCTCGGCCCTTTCCTTGAGCAGGCCACAGACCGCCGCCAGCGACACGCCCGCGGCCTCGAAGGCCGCTCGTGCCCGCCTCTCGTGCTCGGCGGCGTCACCCGCCCCCCCGCACAGCCGCCTGCCGACGCGCGGGAGCACCCGGACCGCCAGGTCGTCGTCCGCGAGCTGGCGGATGTACTGGTTGTTGAGCCAGCGCAGCTTCCTGATGTCGAACTGCGCCGGCGACGTGGACAGGTGCGTGCCGTCGAACCAGCCGACGAAGGCGTCGCGGTCGAAGAGTTCGTCGTCGCCGTGGCTCCAGCCGAGGCGGGCCAGGTAGTTGACCATCGCGTCCGGCAGGAACCCGTCGGCGTCGTACTGCATGACCGAGACGGCGCCATGGCGCTTCGAGAGCTTCTGGCCGTCGGGGCCGTGGATCATCGGCACGTGGCCATAGATCGGTATCTCGGCGCCCAGCGCGCGCAGGATGTTGATCTGGCGGGGGGTGTTGTTGACATGGTCGTCGCCCCGGATGACATGGGTGATGCCCATGTCCCAGTCGTCCACCACCACGCAGAAGTTGTACGTGGGGCTGCCGTCGGCCCGCGCGATCACCAGGTCGTCGAGCTCGGTGTTGGAGATGCGGATCGGGCCCTTGACGAGGTCGTCCCACTCGACCACGCCGTCGTCCGGGTTGCGAAAGCGGACGACGGGCTTCACGCCCTCCGGCGGGCGCCGGTCGCCCCTGTTCTCGGGACGCCAGCGGCCGTCGTAGCGCGGCTTGAGGCCGGCCGCCCGCTGCTCGGCGCGCAGCGCCTCCAGCTCCTCCGGCGTCGCCCAGCAATGGTAGGCGCGGCCGTCGGCGAGCATCTGGTCGATGACCTCGCGATACCGGTCGAAGCGCTGCGTCTGGTAGTAGGGCCCCTCGTCCGGATCGAGCCCCAGCCAGGCCATGCCGTCGAGGATCGCCTGGACGGCCTCCTTCGTGGACCGCTGCAGGTCGGTATCCTCGATCCGCAGCACGAAGGTCCCCTCGTAATGCCGGGCGTACGCCCAGGAGAAAAGCGCGGTGCGGGCCCCGCCGATATGCAGGTAGCCCGTCGGGCTGGGCGCGAATC
This sequence comes from uncultured Burkholderiaceae bacterium, assembly GCA_964509685.1. Lineage (GTDB taxonomy): Bacteria > Pseudomonadota > Gammaproteobacteria > Burkholderiales > Burkholderiaceae_E > JAMLIN01. Next base: position 219 of record CAZDYQ010000217.1, on the reverse strand, counting down.
GGGTGCGCACCGGGCGGCCCTGCGGGGCGCCGCCCCCGGGGCCGGAAGTCTGGTTCGTCATGGCTTGGAATTGTAATCCGCGGGGCCCTGGTAACTTGCGGGCCCGGGCTTTGTGGCACAATGCGGGCCTTCGCGAACGGCAGGCCCGTTCGCGGAACATCCGCATTCCCGCGGGCGGCTAGCTCAGTGGTAGAGCACTGCCTTCACACGGCAGGGGTC
>CAZDYQ010000216.1:0-1783 GCA_964509685.1 uncultured Burkholderiaceae bacterium | reverse complement strand
AGCTTGAACGGCTTGATGATGGCGGTGATCTGTTTCATTCGGGCTCCTGTGAGGTGGAGGCGGAAGGCGCGGCCAGCGGGCGCTCAGCCGCGGAAGCGGGAGGTGATCGGCTGGCGCCAGTCCCTGCCGAAGGCGCGGCGGGTGATGCGGGTACCGATCGGCCCCTGCCGCCGCTTGTACTCGTTGAAGCGAATCAGGCCCAGGACCCGTTCGACCGCCTCCCGAGGATATCCGGCGGCGACGATCTCCGCCATGCTCCGGTTCTCCTCGACGTACATTTCCATGATGCCGTCGAGCACTTCGTAGGGCGGCAGGGAATCCTGGTCCGTCTGGTCCGGCCGCAGCTCGGCGCTGGGCGGCCGGGTGATGATCCGCTCGGGTATCACCTCCCCTTCGCGGTTGCGCCACCGCGCGAGCCGGTACACCAGGGTCTTGGAGACGTCCTTGAGCACGGCGAAGCCGCCGGCCATGTCGCCGTACAGCGTGGAGTAGCCGACCGCGGTCTCGCTCTTGTTGCTCGTCGTCAGCACGATCGAGCCGAACTTGTTCGAAAGCGCCATCAGGAGATTGCCGCGGATGCGCGCCTGCAGGTTCTCCTCGGTGGCGTCCTCGGGCAGTCCCTCGAACTCCTTCGCGAGGGTCTGCCGATAGGCGTCGAAGGCGGGGCCGATCGAAAGCTCCCCGTAGCGCACGCCGAGGCGGCTCGCCATGTCCCGCGCATCCGCGACCGAGATGTCGGCCGTGTACTGCGACGGCATCATCAGCACGCGAACCCGGTCCGGGCCGAAGGCGTCCACCGCGATCGCCAGCACCAGCGCGGAGTCGATGCCCCCCGACAGGCCGAGCAGCACCGAGGGAATCCGGTTCTTGTCGACATAGTCGCGCAGGCCCGTCACCAGCGCCTGCCAGACCTGCGGCTCGAGCGCGAGCCCGCGCTCGATGCGGCCCGGCTCGACATGCACGCCCTGCTCTCCCGGGGTGACGTCGACCAGCAGCAGGTCTTCCTCGAAGGGCCGCGCCTGGGCGGCGATCTCCCCGTGCACGTCGAGCGCGAACGACAGGCCGTCGAACACGAGCTCGTCCTGCCCGCCGACGAGGTTCGCCGTGGCGATCGGCATGCCGCAAGACGTGACGTTGCGCCGCGCGACATCGATGCGCAGGGCCTGCTTGTTGATGTGGTAGGGACTGGCGTTCAGCGCGAGCAGCATCTGCGCGCCGGCCTCGCGCGCCTGCGTCGCGGCGCGCTTGTACCAGAAGTCCTCGCACACCAGGATCCCGCACCGGATGCCGGCGATCTCGACCACCAGCGGCGAATCGCCCGGCTCGAAGTAGCGGCGCTCGTCGAAGACGTCGTAGTTCGGCAGTTCCTGCTTGTCGTAGCGGCCGACCACATGGCCATCGCGCAGGACGATCGCGGCATTGCGCCGGTGGCCGCCGTCGAGCACCGGCGTGCCCACGACGAGGGTGAGCGGCATCCCGGCGGTGCGCTCGCGCAGTGTGTCGAGCGCGCGGTCGCAGGATTCGTAGAAGACGCGCCGCAGGAGGAGGTCCTCCGGCGGGTACCCGGTGATCGCCAGTTCCGGCGTGAGCAGCACGTCCGCCCCTTGCGCGGCGGCAGCCCTCGCGGCCTCGACGATCCGCTCCACATTGCCGTCGAAGTCGCCGACGGTCTGGTTCAATTGGGCTAATGCGATTCGCATGAAGTATCCGCAATCCGGGACGGGTCTCGAGCCTGACCGCCCGAGCCACGCTGATACCGTGCGAAGCGCCACGAACGGAAGCC
>CAZDYQ010000215.1:0-1804 GCA_964509685.1 uncultured Burkholderiaceae bacterium | reverse complement strand
CGTCCCAACGTTCACGTGCGGCTTCGTCCGCTCGAATTTGCCTTTTGCCATTGTTGTGCTCCAGATTCAGTAAGTGCTCGAGATGTCCTGGGAAGCCGCCACGCTCACTTCGACCGCGCGGTGATCACCGCATCGGCAACGTTCTTCGGGGCCTCGGCGTACTGCTTGAACTCCATCGTGTAGGTCGCGCGACCCTGCGTCAGCGAACGCAGCGTGGTCGAGTAGCCGAACATCTCGGCGAGCGGGACCTCGGCGCGAATGACCTTGCCGCCCCCGGCGATGTCCTCCATGCCCTGGACCATGCCGCGCCGCGAGGACAGGTCGCCCATCACCGCGCCGGCGTACTCCTCGGGAGTCTCGACCTCGACCGCCATCATGGGCTCGAGCAGCACCGGGTTCGCGCGGCGCATGCCCTCCTTGAAGGCGATCGACGCGGCCTGGCGGAAGGCGTTCTCGTTCGAGTCCACGTCGTGGTACGAACCGAAATGCAGCGTGACCTTGACGTCGACCACCGGGAAGCCCGCCAGGATGCCCGACTGCAGGGTGTCCTCGATGCCCTTCTGGACCGCCGGGATGTACTCGCGCGGAACCACGCCACCCTTGATGGCGTCGACGAACTCGAAGCCGGGACCGCCCGGCTCGAGCGGCTCGAGCTTGATGACGACGTGACCATACTGGCCGCGGCCACCCGACTGCTTGATGAACTTCCCTTCGGCTTCCTCGACCGTCTTGCGGATCGTTTCGCGGTAGGCCACCTGCGGCTTGCCGACCGACGCCTCGACGCCGAACTCGCGCTTCATGCGATCGACCAGGATCTCGAGGTGGAGCTCACCCATGCCCGAGATGATGGTCTGGCCGCTCTCCTCGTCGGTGCGCACGCGGAACGACGGGTCTTCCTGGGCGAGGCGCGACAGCGCGATGCCCATCTTCTCCTGGTCGGCCTTGGTCTTGGGCTCGACCGCCTGCGAGATAACCGGCTCGGGAAACTCCATGCGCTCGAGGATGATGGGCGCATCGGGGTCGCACAGCGTCTCGCCCGTGGTGATTTCCTTGAGCCCCACGCAGGCCGCGATGTCGCCCGCCCGGACTTCCTTGATCTCCTCGCGGTCATTCGCGCGCATCTGCAGCAGCCGCCCGATGCGCTCCTTCTTGCCCTTGACCGAGTTGAGCACGGTGTCGCCCGACTTGAGCACGCCCGAGAACACCCGGATGAAGGTCAGCTGGCCGACGAAGGGGTCGCTCATCAGCTTGAACGCGAGCGCCGAGAACTTCTCGTTGTCGTCGGCGTGCCGAATCGCCTCGGCATCGTTCAGGTCACGGCCGGCCACGGGCGGAATGTCCGCCGGCGAGGGCAGGAACTCGATGACCGCATCCAGCATGCGCTGCACGCCCTTGTTCTTGAAGGCGGTGCCGCACATCATCGGCTGGATCTCGCTCGCGATCGTGCGCTTGCGCAGGCCGCGGATGACCAGCTCCTCGGAAAGGTCGCCTTCTTCGAGGTACTTGTCCATCAGCTCCTCGTCGGCCTCGGCGGCGGCCTCGACCATGTTCTCGCGCCACTTCTTGCACGTCTCGACCAGGTCGGCGGGGATCTCGGCGTACTCGAACTTCATGCCCTGCGTGGCCTCGTCCCACAGGATGGCCTTCATCTTGATCAGGTCGACGACGCCCTTGAAGTTCTCCTCGGCGCCGATCGGCACGACGATCGGAACCGGGTTGGCGCGCAGACGCGTGCGCATCTGCTCGTACACCTTGAAGAAGTTCGCGCCGGTGCGGTCCATCTTGTTGACGAACGCCAGCCGCG
>CAZDYQ010000214.1:0-1900 GCA_964509685.1 uncultured Burkholderiaceae bacterium | reverse complement strand
TCATTTCATCGTCGGCTTCGACGGCGCCCGCACCCGCGAGATCGCGCTCGACCAGCTGCCGCTGGCGGTGGCCTCCGGCCGCTTCTTCGCCCGCAAGTTCCCTGACGATCCGCAGGCGCCGAGCCGCCGCGCCCTGCTCGCCGCCCTGCAAGCATTCCCCGAGGACGCAAGACCGTGACCTTCCGCCAATTCCTCGCCCTGCTCGTCGCCCGCAAGTGGCTGTTCGCCGGCGTGTTCGCCGCCGTCGTGATCGCGACGATGGCCTGGACCTTCAGCCAGCCGCGCCTCTATACCGGCACGGCGCAGGTGCTGGTCGAGGGCCGCGGCGCCGACGGTCGGCCGACGCCGTTGCCCGAGAACCACCTCGCCACCCAGGCGACGCTGGTCGCCAGCGAGCGGGTCGCGCAGCGGGCGGTGGCGATCCTCGGCCTTGCCGACCTGCCCGAGTACCGCCAGGCCTTCGGCGGCGGCCAGCTCGCGCCCGAGGTCCTCTCGCGCGCGATCGCCAATTCGCTTGCGCGCGGGATCCGCGTCGAGCCCGTGCGCGACTCCAACGCGCTGCGCATCTCGTACAGCCACGGCGAGCCCCAGCGCGCGGCCGATGTCGCCAACGCCTTCGTGCAGGCCTACATCGACGAGACCACGGTGCTGCGCGCCAACCCGGAGCTGGCCGGCGCCAGCGCGCTGGAGGAAGAGGTCGCGCGGCGGCGCCAGGAGCTCGAGGCGCTGCAGGACAGGCTCGCGGCGCTGGAGCGCGAACGCGGCGTGACGGCGGGCACCGAGGCCGGCACCGTGGACAACACCCGCCTGCAGCAGATGGCGACCGAGCTTACCCGCGTCGAGCGCGAGCTCGCCGAATCGCAGGAGGTGGTGGCCGCCGCGCGGGCGAGCATCGCCACGAACGGCAACGGCTCGCCGGAGGTGATGCGCAATGCGCTGGTGGCGCAGCTGCAGCAGGAGCAGCTGCGACTCGAGCGCAAGATCGCGGACCTGGGCCGCAGCTACGGGCCCGAGCATCCGAACATGGCGGCGGCCCGCGGCGAGCTCGAGGCCGTCAACCGAAGGCTGCGCAATGCGGTGTCCACCGTGGTCGCCGGCCTGGTGCGCCAGCACGAGGCGCTGCGCCGGCGCGAGGCCGACCTGCGCGCGGGGCTGGAGCGCCAGCGCATGCAGGTGGTGGAGGTGCGCCAGAACATCGAGGCGGCGCGCAACCTGCGCCAGGACGTCGAGCGGGCGCGCCGCGCCTACGAGGAGGCCCAGGCCCAGGTGGACAAGGCCGCGGTGGCCGCGCGCACGGTCCAGGCCGACATCGTGCCGATCGGGCCGGCCGTGACGCCCACGCTGCCGTCCTCGCCCGATTTCGGGCGCAACGGCGGCATCGCGGTGGTCCTGGGCAGCCTGCTGGGCCTCGGCAGCGTGCTGATGCTCGAGGCCGGCCGGCCGCGCATCCGGCTGGAGGAGGATCTCGAGCGGATCGTGCGCGCCCCGCTCGTGGGATCGCTCGGCTTCCTGCCCCGGCGCACGCTCGCGCTCGCCGGCGCCGACCCGCGCGCGGTGGTCGCCCGCAAGCGGATCGCGGCGGCGACCGCAGGCCGGCTGGCGGGCCCGGGCGGGGGCGGCAGCGCCGGGGCCGGCGCCGGAGGGCCGGCCCCGGACGGGCGGGCGCAGGAGGCTCCTGCGGCGGGCGGCGACATCGTGGGGCACAAGGAATCCTCCACCGGCCATCCCGTCCTCGATGCCCTGCTCGAGCGCGGCCTGATCGCGCCGTCCGACGTGGCCGGCATCCGCGAGACTGCCGAACGCGACGGCCTGCGCATCGGGGACGCGGCCGTGGCCGCGGGGCTCGTCAAGGCGCGCGACCTGCGCACCGCGCTCGCGCGCCACAACGATTACCCGCTGC
>CAZDYQ010000213.1:0-1956 GCA_964509685.1 uncultured Burkholderiaceae bacterium | reverse complement strand
GCCGACGACGACGTGCCCACCCTCGTGCGGCGGGCCCGCAACATTCCCGACCTCATGCCGGTCTGATCCGGCCCGCCCCGCCCCCGCCAGGACGAACGCGGCCGGCAGGCAGGCGTTGGCTCGGCTAGTCGCTGGACGGCCAGGTCGGGTCGTGGATCACCGTACCCACCCCGACCCCCGCGCCCACCCGCGCGCCGCCGCCGACGGGCGTGCTCGCGCCTATACCGGCGCCCGCGCCGACGCGACCGTCCTGGTCCACGCCCACGCCCACGCCCACCGGCCCGACGCCGGTGCCGACGCCGACATGCGCCCGGCCGCCCGAGCTCACGCCCACGCCCACCGACACGCCCGGCACCACCGGCACGCTGATGCCGGCGCCGGCGGCGCACCCGGCGAGCAACGCGGCGAGCGCCAGGGGAGCGAGGCCGCGCCCGGCCGCGCGGCGAAGCGGGCGACCGCTGTCGCGGGTGGCGGCCGAAGGAATGGGGAACTGCATGGATGAAAGGTTCCTCGAGGAGAGATCCCCATCATATATGGGCGGCGGCGCAGGCGGCCCGATCGCCGCACCGCCGGAATGTTTCCGACTGTAAGCGCGCCGGAGGCGCAACGGCCGATGCGGCCCGGTCGCGCCTGCGGTCGCTTCAGGCCGGCAGGAACTCCTTCAGCGGCACCGCGGGGTCGGCGATGCGCGCCAGGTCCGGCCGGGCGTCGGCCGAGACCAGCTTGCGCGCCATCATGTGGTCGCCCGGCGAGTTGACCGATTCCACCGCCACCAGCCGGCCGTCGTCCGCGAAGTGCAGCACCGAGAAATGGTCCGGCGACTTGCCCGGGCGCTTCACGCCGGCGCTGTCGGGCGGCACGAGGCCGGCGATCTGCAGCCGCATGGTCCCCTGCTCCGTCCAGAACCAGGGCGAGGCGCCGTAGGGCTCCTCGCGCCCCATGGCCGTGGCCGCCGCGGTGCGCGCCTGGTCGTTCGCGTTCTGCACCGACTCCAGCCGCATGCGCGCGCCGTCGCGCGGGAACGAGGTGCAGTCGCCGATGGCGAGGATCGCCGGATCCTCGGTGCGCATGTGCTCGTCCACCACGATGCCGTTGTCGCAGGCGAGCCCGGCGCGGACGGCCAGGTCGATGTTGGGCTCGGCGCCGATGCCGATCACCAGCAGCTCCACCGGCTCGGGGCGGCCGTTCACCACCAGCTCCGTCACCCGCCCGTCCCGGCTGCGGATCTCCTCGATGCGGGCATCGAGCGCGATGTCGATGCCGGCGGCGCGGTGCAGCTGCAGGATGTACTCGGACAGGGTGGGCGAGACCGCGCGGGCGAGCAGCCGCGGCGCCATCTCGATCACGCGCACCGCACGGCCGAGAATGCGCGCGCTTGCGGCGAACTCCAGCCCGATGAAGCCGCCGCCCACCACCGTGACGCGCTCGACGCCGCGGATCGCCTCGCGCAGCGCGCTGGCGTCGGCCGCATCGCGCAGCAGCAGCACGTTGGCCATGCCGTCCAGCCCCGGCAGGCGTTTCGCGCGGGCGCCGGTGGCGAGCACCAGCACGTCGTAGCCGATGCGCTCGCCGCTCGCGAGCTCGATCTCGCGGTCGTCGCGATGGATGGCGACCACCCGCTCGCCGAGCCGGGTGGCCACGCCCTGGCTGGCGTACCAGGCCGCGGCCCGGATGGGGGTGAGCTCGGCCTCCGGGTCCTTGACGAAGGTCTTGGAGAGCGGCGGCCGGTGGTAGGGCAGGTGCGGCTCCTCGCCGACCAGGGTGATGGGGCCCTCGTGCCCCTGCTCGCGCAGGCTCGCGCACAGCTGCGCCGACGCATGGCCGGCGCCGACGATCAGGATGCGGGTCATGCCGTGGGACGGATGGCGGACATGCCCGCTATTGTCGCCCCGATCAGCCCGGAATCTCGATCACGCCGGGCGCGACCGGATTGCGGTAGAGCCGCTCGACCAGCGC
>CAZDYQ010000212.1:0-1994 GCA_964509685.1 uncultured Burkholderiaceae bacterium | reverse complement strand
TCGGATCTTCACGTGTTCATGTCTGGGCCAAGGTTGAAGCCGATCGTCGCTACCGGGTGAACGCCAGCCGCGACCAGGTCACCCCGGCCCTGCGATTCTCGGCCTGCAGCGATTCCGTGGCTACATCGAGCACGCACCGCAGGCCACTGTGCTCCGCCAGCCCGACGGTCTCGTGCGCGGACACTTCGAACATGCGGCGCCCGGGCGGTCGCGGTCCGTGACGCAGCGCCATGACGAGCACGCCGCCTGGCGCAAGCAGCCGGGCGAGTACTGGCATGCCTACCGCGCGCTCCGGCGTGGATAGATGCATCCACACGGCCGTCACCATGATGAGCCCGAATCGCTGCAAGCTCGGATCGAGCGACGCCAGGTGGGGCAGGCCGTCATCGACCCAGGTGATGCGCGGCGACGGATGATGGGCAGCGGCGAATTTCCGGAAGGCGTCGGTCGGCTCGACCGCAATGACCCGATGCCCCTGTTCCGCCAGCCAATGGGCGTCCGCGCCCGTGCCGGCGCCCACGTCGAGGGCCGCGACGGGCGAGGTGGGCAGGAGGTGCATCACGGCCTCGTGCTTGACCGGGAACGCCAGGGCCTCGTACTGCGCGATGAGGGTTGCCGCGTTCTCGGCATAGCCCTGCGTGCCCGGGATCACGCGGATGCCAACCTCGCGAGCGTCTCGCCGATGCCCTGCCGGTACGGCGTCGCCCGCAGCCCGAAAGCCGACTCGATCTTGCCGCTGTCGAACCGGTAGTCGTATTCGAACGGGTACATCATTTGGCAGGGGAGGTGACGGCCTGTGCGTGCACCACCCGGTTCCGTCCCGTCGATTTCGCGATGTACAGGGCCCGGTCCGCCTCGTCGAACAGGAACTTCTCCGCCTTCTGGTCGTCGGGCGTGATCGATGCGACGCCGACGCTGACGGTCACCCGCTGCGACCCGCCGAAGACCAGGCCGAGGTCGCTGACCGATCTGCGGATCGATTCGGCGATCGCCTGCGATTCCGCGACCCCGGTGCTTCCCAGCACGATCGCGAACTCGTCGCCACCGATCCGGGCGGCAAGGTCGCCGGGCCTGCGCGAGTGCGCCAGCAGCGCCCGGGCGATCTCGACGAGGCACTGGTCGCCGGCGGGATGCCCGAGCTCGTCGTTGTACTCCTTGAAGTGATCGATGTCGATGAGGACGAGGCTGATCGTCGAGCGGTCGCGGATGGCCCTTCGCACCTCGCTGCTGCGGAACTGGTCGAAGTACCGGCGATTCGCCAGGCCGGTGAGCGGGTCATGCAGGGCCAGGTGCTGCGCCCGTTCCTCGGCGAGCCTGCGCTTGGTGATGTTGGAATGCGAGACGACGAACAGGCGGTCGGGCGCCCCCTTCAGGGGGTACACGCTCATCATGAACCAGCGCTTCTCGGTCGGGCTGTGGCACGGGTACTCGTGGTAGAAGCTGTCGCGCCTGCCGGCGAGCACATCGGCCATGCCTTTGGCCGCCTCGCCCGCGATGCCGTCGCCCGCGGCAAAGGCGCAATCGATCACCTCGAGATAGTTGGAGCCGACGCACGAGAAGCCGGACGAGATTCCGTTCTCGGCGCCAAAGCGCGTCCAGGCCTCGTTGACATCGATGATGGCGCCCGTGTGGTCGATGATGGCGATCTGCGAATCGAGCGAGTCGAAGACCAGGGCGCGCAGGGTGGTCCGGTCATGCATGTCGCGTGATTCCCTCGGGGGCGATGCGATGGGCGTCCATCGGTCCGGGCGGCGTCCCAACGTGGTCCGGTACCCGCTTGGAATATAGTATTCGTTGCCCGGGGCGCATGCCCCCGACCTACCAGCCTCTTCTACGGATATCGAATCCAATGCAAGTACTCGTCCGGACCGACAGCAACCTGAGCGCAGGAGACCTGCAGAGCTACGTCGAATCCGCCGTGACCGGCGCGGTCGGCCGGTTCGGCCAGCAGGTCACGCGGGTGGAAGCCCACGTGGGCGACGACAACAGCCGCA
>CAZDYQ010000211.1:0-2019 GCA_964509685.1 uncultured Burkholderiaceae bacterium | reverse complement strand
CACCACGCCCGACTGGACCGCCCGCCCGGTTCCGCCTGACAATGTCGGCCGCATGATCAATCCGCCGGGGCGGCGGGCCCAATTCAGGCCCCCGTCGCTCGTTCCCCTCTCCCTGCGCCGCCTCCGGGCGGCGTTGCTCGTCGGCCTCCTGGGCGGGCTGGCCTTCGCTCGCCCGGCCCTCGCGCTGACGATGCAGGAGGTCGTGCTGCAGGCGCTCATGGACTACCCGACGATTCGCGTCGCCGAGGCCAACCGCAATGTGGCCGAGCTCGGGATCGAGCAGGCCGAAGCCCTGCACTGGCCGACCGTGGACCTGGTGGGCGCCGGACGGGTCTCGGGTGATGCGGTGAGCGCCGTCCGTCCGCGGGCCCGGCTCAATCTCTACGCATCGGGCGGGATCGAGGCGCAGATCGAGCGCGAGCAGCTTCATTCCCGCTCGCTCGCCAACATCGAGGTCCAGACCCGCGAGGACGTGGCCTTTCTCGTGGTCCAGGCCTGGCTGCGGGTGGTCCGCGCCGAGATGCTGCTCGACGTCACCCGGGCGAGCCTCGCCCGGCACGAGGAGCTGGAGGGCGATTTCCAGGCGATCGCCGAGATCGACGTCGGCCGTCGCTACGACCTCATCCAGGCGCGCACCCGGACCGAGCAGGTGCGCCTGCTGGTGGCCGACCGGGAGGCGGAGATCGCGCTGGCCCGGGCGGCGCTCGCCCGCTTCGTGACGATTCCGCTGCCGTCCGAGCGACTTTCCCTGCCCGAGCACCTGCTGCCGCCGCCGGGCCCGGAGGACGCGACGCTCGCCCGGATCGACCAGCATCCGGCAGTGCTTGCCGCGCAGCTCCAGCTCGACAGCGCCCAGGCCAACACCCGCGTGGCGCGCGCCGCCCGCCAGCCTCGGCTCGACCTGGAATCCACGGTGGGCAAGGACAGCGCCACCCAGATCCTGCTCACCTGGCCGGCCTTCGACCGTGGCGCGGACGCCGCCGAGCGGGCGGCGGTCGCCCAGGTCAGCGCGGACATCGCGCGGCTCACGGAGGCCCGCCAGCAGGTGGCCGAGGACCTGCGGATCGCCCGCCAGGAGTGGCTCGCCGTCAACCGTCGGGCCGAAATCGCCGAAGGGCAAGTGGTTCTTGCGAACGAACTGGCGCTCACCTATCGTGAGCAGTTCAAGATCGGCCGGCGAAACCTGCTTGACCTGCTGAACGCGTTCAACGAGCTGTTCCAGGCCGAAAGCGCGGTTGCGGCCGCCCGGGTGGATTCGCTCCTCGCCCGGCTGCGGATCGAGTATGCCGCTGGCAGGCTCGTCCAGGTATTCGACCAAGGCAGTTGATGACCCAGCCCACCGAGAAACCCGTCGATGCGCGCAGCGCCCTGCTCGAGGGCATCGCGCTGCTCACCTCGCGCATCGGCAGGCCGATGTCGGCCGTCTCGCTGGGCGCCCAGGTCACGCTCGAGGCCGACGGCAGCCCCAACATGAACTCCCTGCGGGCGGCGCTGTCGGCCGGGGGCCTCGTGCTCGACCGCCACGACGGCTCGCTCGCCGGCCTGGGCAGCGACCGCCTGCCCGCCCTCGCCGCCTGCACCGACGGCACCTATCGCCTGGTCGAACGCACCACCGACCTGCAATCGCCCGAGCTGGCCGCGCTCTACGCGGGGCACTGCCTGCGGCTGACGCCCAAGCCCGCCCCCGACCTGCGTTCGGAGCTGCCCGCCCGACGCAATGCGCGCGCATGGTTCTGGCGGGTGCTCTGGGGCCTGCGCCCCTACTACCTGCACGTGGCGCTGGCGACGCTGCTGGTGAACGTCCTGTCCATCGCGGTCTCGCTCTACGTGATGAACGTGTACGACCGGGTGGTTCCCAACCGGACGTACGACACGCTCTGGGTGCTGACGATCGGCACGCTGGGGGCGCTCTTCTTCGACTTCCTCGCCCGCAACCTGCGCGCCTGGCTGATCGACATCGCGGGCAAGCGCGCAGACATCGAGATCAGCTCGGGCCTGTTCCAGCGCCTGCTGTCGATC
>CAZDYQ010000210.1:0-2030 GCA_964509685.1 uncultured Burkholderiaceae bacterium | reverse complement strand
AGGACGAACGCAAATGACCCCGTTCTGGTCCGCCTGGATCATGGCGCTGGTGACCCTCAACCTGGGGATCACCCTGTTCCTGTTCATCTGGAGCACACGGGTCAAGATCCCGGTCCTTCCGGACGGCACCACCGGCCACGTCTGGGCCCACGGCGTGCTGCGCGAGGCGGTGCGGCCCCTGCCGCTGTGGTGGGTCGTGATCTCCGCGACGGTCTTCGTCGCCGCGATCATCTACCTCGTGCTCTATCCGGGATTCGGCAGCCATGAGGGAGTGCTGCGATGGACGATGCACGGCGAGCTCGCCGAGGACGTCGCGAAGACCCGGGCGAAGCTCGAACCGGTCATCGCGCGCCAGGCCGAGGCCACGGTCGAGGAGCTCGCGCTCGATCCGGCGACGCTCGCGATCGGCCGGCGCCTGTTCGTGGACAACTGCGCCGCGTGCCACGGCATGCGCGGCCAGGGCAACCAGGTGCTGGGCGCTCCCAACCTCACCGACGGCGACTGGCTCTATGGTGGCGACGGCGAGACGCTGCTCGCCTCCATCCTCGACGGGCGGCGCGGCATGATGCCGCCCGCGAGCACGACGCTGCCGCAGGGCGGCGTGGAGGAGGTGGCCCAGTACGTGCTCAGCCTGTCGGGCAGGGCCAACGACCCGGTCAAGGCGGCGCTGGGCAGGGAGAAGTTCGGGACCTGCGCCGCATGCCACGGCGCCGACGGGAAGGGCAATCCCGCGCTCGGGGCCCCCAACCTGACGGACGACACCTGGCTCTACGGCGGCAGCCAGGCCCAGGTGGAAAAGACGATCCGCGAGGGCCGCAGCGGCGAGATGCCCGCCTTCCGCGAACGACTGACCGAAACGGAAGCCAAGTCGATCGCCGCCTGGGTGTACAGCCAGGCGAATCCTTCCGGGGCGGCCCGATGAGCGCGGGCGAGCGCGGGGATGCCTGGTACCGGCACCCGCTGCTGTGGCTGGGCGGCTTCATCCTGGTCGCTTCGCTCGCGGGCTGCATCTGGATGATCGTCATGGCGGCGCGCTATCCCGATCCCCCGCTGGAGACGGGAAGCGAGCACAGCTTCCGGGTGCCACTGGACAGCGGCGCCCGGACGCCCGCCCCGCCACGCTGACCGAGCCATGAGCATCCTCCCGGTGATGATCCTGGTCTCCATGCTGGTCGTGGTGATCGCCGGGATCGCCTTCTTCTGGGCCGTGGAGCACGACCAGTTCGAGGACCTGCAATCCCCGGGATTCCTGCCGCTGATCGACGATCCGGTGGACGACGACGAGTCGCCGCCGCGGGCCCGGGACGCCGGATCCGCCAGGGGCGACGAACCCGGCGACCGCGGGCCTCCCGCGGTGCGCTAGCGTCCCGCTATTTCCCGAGCAGCGTACAGGTGGATTCCGACAGCGGCTGGAAGGCTTCTTCCGCCGGGATGGTCGCGACCAGCTTCGAGTAGTCCCAGCCGCCCTTCGACTCGGCCGGGGTCTTCACCTGGTAGAGATACATGTCGTGGATCACCCGGCCGTTCGGCAGGATCTTCGCGTTGCGCATGATCGGGTCGCGGATCGGCAGCTTGCGCATGCTTGCGGCGACCTTGTCGCCGTCCGTCGAGCCCGCGTCGGCGACCGCGCGCAGGTAGTGCAGCACGCTCGAATAGACGCCCGCCTGCACCATGGTCGGCTTCAGGCCGTCGAATGACTTCTCGAAGCGCGCCGACCATTTGCGGGTCTCCTCGTCGAAATCCCAGTAGAAGCCGTCGACGTAGGTCAGGCCCTGCGCCGGCTCGAGACCCAGCGCGCGCAGGTCCGACAGGAAGACGAGCAGCGACACGAGGCGCTGGCCGCCCTGGACGATGCCGAACTCGCGCGCCTGCTTGATCGCGTTCACGGTGTCCTGGCCCCCGTTGGCGAGCGCGACGACCTGCGCCCTGGAGGCCTGGGCCTGCAGGAGGAACGAGGCGAAGTCCGGGGTGTTGAGCGGATGGCGCACGCTGCCGGCGACGGAGCCGCCCAGGCTCTTCACCATCTTCGC
>CAZDYQ010000209.1:0-2055 GCA_964509685.1 uncultured Burkholderiaceae bacterium | reverse complement strand
GTGCGCCGGCTGGTCGTCTCCGAGGCCGGCGCCTCGGTGTACTCGGCAAGCGAGCTGGCCGCGAAGGAGTTCCCCGACCTGGACGTCAGCCTGCGCGGCGCGGTGTCGATCGCGCGGCGCCTGCAGGATCCGCTCGCCGAGCTCGTGAAGATCGAGCCGAAATCGATCGGTGTCGGCCAGTACCAGCACGACGTGAACCAGCGGGAGCTGGCGCGGGTGCTCGACGCGGTGGTGGAGGATTGCGTCAACGCGGTGGGCGTGGACGTCAACACCGCCTCGGTGCCGCTGCTCGCCCGCGTCTCCGGTCTCAGTGGTTCCATGGCCCAGCGCATCGTGGCGCACCGAGACAGGAACGGCGCCTTCCGCTCCCGGGCGAGCCTGCTCGAGGTCCCGCATCTCGGGGCGCGTACCTTCGAGCTCGCGGCCGGGTTCCTGCGCATACCCGACGGGGAGAATCCGCTCGACGCGTCGGCGGTTCATCCGGAGGCCTATCCGGTGGTCGAGCGCATCCTCGCGCGCATCGGGCGCCCGGTGTCCGAGGTCATCGGCCGGCGCGAGCTGCTGCGCGGACTGGATCCGGCGGAGTTCGCCGACGATCGCTTCGGCGAGCCGACGGTGCGCGACATCCTGGCCGAGCTCGAGAAGCCGGGTCGCGATCCCCGTGGCGAGTTCGTCAGCGCGAGCTTCGCGGAAGGCATCGAGCGGATCTCCGACCTGCGGCCCGGCATGCGGCTGCAGGGCGTGGTGACGAACGTGGCGAACTTCGGCGCCTTCGTGGACATCGGCGTCCACCAGGATGGCCTCGTGCATATCTCGCAACTGTCGGACCGGTTCGTGAAGGACCCGCGCGAGGCGGTCAAGGTGGGCCAGGTCGTCAAGGTGACGGTCCTGGAGGTCGATGTCGAGCGCAAGCGCATCGCGCTGTCGATGAAGAGCGGGGCGCGACCCGAATCCGGTGGCAAGGGTGACGCGGGCGGCCCCGCGCAGGACAGGTCGCGGCGCGGTGCCGGCGAGGGCCGGGCGGGCCGCAGGCGCGAGGACGGGCGCTGGCGCGAGCCGCAGGTCGAGACCGCCCTCGGCGCGGCGCTTGCCGCGGCCATCGGCGGCGGCCGGCGGGGGCGCGGCTGATGCCGGCGGGCCGCAGGATGCGGGCAATTGTGATTAACTGTGCGCTTTGCGCGACCAGCAGGCAGGATCCGCGATGAAGTTCCGTTTCCCGGTAGTCATCATCGACGAGGACTGGAAGTCCGATTCGGCCAGCGGGCTGGGCATCCGTGCCCTGGCCAAGGCGCTCGAGGACGAGGGCATGGAGGTCGTCGGCGGCTTCACCTACGTCGATGTCTCGATGGTCGCCAACCAGGCGGCGCGCGCATCGGCGTTCATCGTCTCGATCGACGACGAGGAGATCAACGAGGACGGCGAGGAGAGCAAGGCGATCGGCGACCTGCGCAAGTTCATCGCCGAGACGCGCCGTCGCAACGAGCACATCCCGATCTTCCTCTTCGGCGAGACCCGGACCTCGCAGCACATCCCGAACGCGATCCTCAAGGAGCTGCACGGCTTCATCCACATGTTCGAGGACACGCCCGAGTTCGTGGCCCGCTACATCATTCGCGAGGCGACCAACTACCTGAACTCGGTCGCGCCGCCGTTCTTCAAGGCGCTGGTCCACTATGCGCACGACGGCTCGTACTCTTGGCACTGCCCGGGACACTCGGGAGGCGTGGCCTTCCTGAAGAGCCCGGTGGGCCAGATGTTCCACCAGTTCTTTGGCGAGAACATGTTGCGGGCGGACGTCTGCAATGCGGTGGACGAACTCGGCCAGCTGCTCGACCATACCGGCCCGGTCGCGGCATCGGAGCGCAATGCGGCGCGCATCTTCAACTGCGACCACCTGTTCTTCGTCACGAACGGCACGTCCACCTCGAACAAGATCGTCTGGCATTCGAGCGTGGGCAGCGGCGACGTGGTGCTGGTGGACCGCAACTGCCACAAGTCGGTGCTGCACTCGATCATCATGACCGGGACGATCCCGATCTTCCTGCAGCCGACGCG
>CAZDYQ010000208.1:0-2129 GCA_964509685.1 uncultured Burkholderiaceae bacterium | reverse complement strand
GCGCCACTCGGCGGCCGGTTGTGGCCGGTCGTGGGGGCGATCATCCGACCCGTCGGAGGCTCCGCCATAATTCGGGCGCCCTTGACCCAGCCAGCGGACTGCTTTCCCTCGCGCCCTCATGTCGATCACGATGCCCAAGGCCCTGTCGCGGCTCGCCGTCCAGGCAGCGGCCCTCGCTCTCGCCTTTGCAGGTTCCAATCCGACCTCGGCGAAGGAAGAACTGAACCCCTTCACGACCTATCCGACCGAGATGCGCTTCGTGAGCTTCGACAAGCATTCGGCGCACCTGTCGGTCCGCTCGCGGGCCAACCGTCACGCCCAACCCTTCTACTACCCGCAGCGGGAAGCGGCGCCCACCGCGCCGATCATCATCAAGGCGACCTCGGATCGGCCCGTCTACGACATGAAGCGGGAGTTCCGCTTCCAGCAGCGCTACGACATGATCGTCGAATCCCTGGACTATCTGCCGGCCAAGCTCGTCATGGAGAAGATCCATCGCGCGATGAAGGAGGGGGCCGGCGGCGACACCCGCTTCCCCTTCTCCGAGAAGGTCGACACCTTCAACCTGGTTCGGCTGCCGCGCGATGCGGTCGAGATGTCGATCCTCGAGCACCTCCACTGGATGGACGACTATCTCGAAGACAGGTCGAAGAGCAACTCCTTCTTTTCGTCGGTCAATACCTGCATGATCCTGACCTACAAGCTCGACCCGAACGCGAGCAAGCGCTACTCGAACTACTTCGATATCCGCATCACGTTCGAGCGCGAAGTCAAGCCGGACGGCAAGATGGACATCTACATGCTGGCGCAGGCCGACCCAACCTACACCTGCAACTTCGGCGAGTTCGTGGGCGGCTAGCTCAGTCGGGGCGCTCGGGTAGCACCCCGATCGAGACCGGGTAGTCCGGGTCTCTCCCTCGGTGGTGGCAGAACCGGCTCCTACTGCACCTTCTGCACTTCCTCTCCTGCCGGAAGGCCGGCCTCGATCTGACTGAGGATTTCCTTTATCAGCTCCGGAGAGATCTCGCCCTCGAAGTCGCGTGGCAGTCTGAACGAAACAAGGAACCCTTGCAGCAACGAATCGAGAAGTTCGAACAGCGGCTGGGCCCGGAAACGTCGTGAGCGCAAATAGTCGAATGCGCGCCTGCGATCTTCGGGCGTCCGGCACGAGGCGAACGATTGCAGCACGAAATTGTGAACGACGTCGTTCCTGCATTGAACGACCTGCTGGAGCTCGGCTTCGAACCAATCCAGATCGTCGCCGGAGACGCGTTCTGCAAAAAGCCGGACCAGGTTGCCCAGCATCTCCTTCGAGTCGAGGTACTTGCGCCTGTCGCGCCAGACCTCCTCGGGCGCTGGCGCTTTCGTGCCCCTGGGGACCAGATACGGGAGCAGGAGTTTCAGGCGGGCCTCGATGGACTGGAAGAAGTACAGCGTCCTGCCGAGCTCCAGGAGCAGGTCGTTCGGCCCGATGTCGTCTGGCATGGGAGGCTGAGAGCGGATTTCGACGGCTTCACCCTACGCCTGACAGGAACAGGGCCGCGGCCCGGGATCAGCGGACGGTCAGATTCACAAGCCTGGCGGCGCATTTCACCCGATTGGGACGCGTCCGTCACACCGCCCTCGCCATATACGTCGCCCCCTCCCCATATCCCGCCAGCCGGCGCTCCAGCGCTTCATCCGCCGCCACGGCCTCGAAGCCGTGCCGCCGCCAGTAGCGTGAGGCGGTGCCGATGGCCACCAGGAAGATGCGCCGGATCCCCGCGGACCGTGCGGCGCCCAGGACCGCGTCGAACAGCCGCTGCGCGGCGCCCGAGCTTCGCGCGTCGGGGATGACGGCGAGGTCGTGCAGGTACAGGCTGTCGGTGTCGGGCGCCGGGGTGTAGTCGAGGCCGCCCAGTTCGGGCACCTCGCCGAAGGTCCACGGGAAGGCCACGACGTAGCCGACGGCCACGCCGCCGGACTCGGCGACGAAGGAGAAACCGGAATGGGCGGACAGCTTGGCGGCGAATGAGTCGATGGACTCGATGAAATGCCCGCTGTAGCACGCCTGCTGGATCCGGGCGACGTCCGCCAGGTCCCACGTCGACAAGCTTCGGATCTTCACGTGTTCATGTCTGGGCCAAGGT
>CAZDYQ010000207.1:0-2151 GCA_964509685.1 uncultured Burkholderiaceae bacterium | reverse complement strand
ACACGCTGCAGACCTATCTCGGCTCGGCCTACGTGAACGACTTCAACCAGTTCGGGCGCACGTGGCAGGTGATCGCGCAGGCGGACAGCCGCTTCCGCGACAGCGTGGAGGACATCGCCCGGCTGCGCACGCGCAATGCGGCGGGGGAGATGGTGCCGATCGGATCGATGGTCGACATCCGGCAGTCGTACGGCCCCGACCCGGTGCTGCGCTACAACGGCTATCCCGCCGCCGACCTCGCCGGCGAGGCCGATCCGCGCGTGCTGTCCTCCACGCAGGCGATGGCCGCCGTCGCGGGCATCGCCGGCCAGGTGCTGCCGCGCGGCATGACGATCGAATGGACCGACCTCAGCTACCAGCAGTCCACCCAGGGCAAGGCGTCGCTGTTCGTCTTCGCGGTCGCGGTGCTGCTCGCCTTCCTGGTGCTGGCTGCGCTCTACGAGAGCTGGACGCTGCCCCTGGCGGTGATCCTGATCGTGCCGATGTGCATGCTCTCGGCACTGCTCGGCGTGCGCCTGACGGGTGGCGACAACAACGTGTTCGTCCAGGTCGGCCTGGTGGTGCTCATGGGGCTCGCCTGCAAGAACGCGATCCTGATCGTCGAGTTCGCCCGCGAGCTCGAGCTGCAGGGGCGCAGCATCGTCGCGGCCGCCCTCGAGGCCTGCCGCCTGCGGCTTCGCCCGATCATCATGACGTCCATCGCCTTCATTGCCGGCACCGTTCCGCTGGTGCTGTCCGAAGGTGCGGGCGCCGAGGTCCGGTCGGCGACCGGCATCACCGTATTCGCCGGGATGATCGGGGTGACGCTGTTCGGCCTGTTCCTGACGCCCGTCTTTTATGTCGCGCTCCGCAAGCTCGTTTCCCGGGGCGAGACGGACCGGCGCCCGGTCGCGGTGGAGGTTGCCGATGCCTGAGTTCCTTCCCTTCCATGCCGGGCGCAGCGCGGCGCTCGCCGTGATCGCCGCACTGGCGCTGGCGGGCTGCAGCGTGGGCCCCGACTACCAGCGGCCCGAGGTTGCGGTGCCGGAGCGGTTCACCGGCGCCGTGGCCGAGGCGGACGGGGCGGACGTGCCCCTCGCGACGGCCGGGGATCCGGCCTTCTGGCGACGCTTCGGCGACCCGATGCTGAGCTCGCTGGTCGAGGAGGCGCTCGGCGCCAACCACGACCTGCGCGCCGCCGTCGCGCGATACGACGAGGCCCAGGCCCTGCTGCGCGGCGCCGGCTTCGACCGCTATCCCACCGTGACCGCCGGCGCGCAGGCGAGCACGGGGCGCGTGAGCGAGAGCGAGGCGGCCGCCGTGCCCGGCGGCTCGCGCGACATCGAGACGTATCGCGCTACCCTCGATGCGAGCTGGGAGCTCGATGCCTTCGGGCGGGTGCGTCGGGCCATCGAGGCACGGCAGGCCGATGCGGCGGCGAGCGCGGCCGACGTCGCCGCCGTGCAGGTGGCGATCGCCGGTGAAGTCGCCCGCAGCTACTTCCTGCTGCGCGGCTTGCAGGAGCGCCTGCGCGTCGCGCGCGAGAACGCGGCCAACCAGCGGGAGACCCTCGCCCTGGTCGATGCCCGCTGGCGCGCGGGCGGGGCGACCGACTTCGACATGGCGCGCGCCAGGGCGCAGCTCGAGGCCACGTCGTCGCGGATCCCCGCCCTCGAGGCCGAGGTCGGCTTCGCGATGCACCGGCTGGCGGTCCTGGTCGGACGGCCGCCCGACGCCCTCTCGGCCGCGCTGGCCGAGCCGGCCCCGCTTCCCGCGCTGCCCGGGCGGCTCGACCCCGGGACACCGGGCGACCTGCTGCGGCGTCGCCCCGATGTCTCGGCCGCGGAGCGCAGGCTCCATGCCGCCACCGCGCGCATCGGGGTCGCCACGGCCGACCTGTTCCCGCGCTTTACGCTTGCGGGCCTGCTCGGCAGCGCGGCAGGCGAGTTCGGGTCGCTGTTCGAGAGCGGCAGCGACACCCGGCTCGTCGCCCTCGGTATCGACTGGTCGTTCCTCGACGCGGGGCGCGTGAAGGCGCGCATGGCGGCGGCCGACGCGAATGCCCGGGAGGCGCTCGCCCGCTACGAGCAGGCGGTGCTGCAGGCGCTCGAGGACACCGAGAACGCCCTGCTGCGCTATGCCCGCGCGCGCAGCGAGGACGCCCATCTCGAG
>CAZDYQ010000206.1:0-2161 GCA_964509685.1 uncultured Burkholderiaceae bacterium | reverse complement strand
CCGACGGCGGCCGACTCGGTGGGCGTGGCAATGCCGAAGAAGATCGAGCCGAGGATCAGCACGATCAGCAGGAACGGCACCACCAGCGACTTGAGCGACGCAAGCCTCTCGCGCAGCGGCGCACGGGCCGCATGCGGGTCGAGCGGCACCCATTCGGGCCTGAGCCACGACATCACGAGGATGTAGGCGATGTACAGCGCGGCGAGGATGAGGCCGGGCACGAGCCCGGCGATCAGCATCTGGCCGATCGAGATCTGCGCCGTCACCGCATAGACGATGGTGAGCACGGAGGGCGGGATCAGGATGCCGAGCGTGCCGGAGGCGCAGATCGTGCCGAGCGCGAGCCGCGGGTGGTAGCCCCGGCGCAGCATCTCGGGCAGCGCGAGGATGCCCATCGCGGTGACCGCCGCGCCCACCACGCCGGTCATCGCCGCCATCACCACGCAGATGACGACCGTGCCGACGGCCAGTCCGCCGCGCACCCGCCCGAACCAGAGCTCCATGGCGCGGTAGAGCGACTCGATCACGCCGGAGCGCTGCAGGATGCAGGCCATCAGGATGAAGAGCGGAATGGCGAGCAGTGCCTCCGACTTCATCGTGTCGAAGATCTGCAGCACCAGCACGACGACCGCCGCGTCGTTCCAGAGCGTGACGGTGAACAGCAGCGACAGGCCGCCCAGGACGAAGGCGATCGGCAGGCCCGTGAGCATGAACAGCGTCAGGCCGCCGAACATCAGCGCCAGGATCGCGGTGGAGCTCACAGCGCCGTCTCCGGGGCGGCGGGCTCCTCGTCCTGGTCGAGCGTCTCGACGCCGTAGAGCGTGCGGGCGAACTCCGCCAGCGCCTGCAGCAGCATCAGCAGCAGCGCGATCGGCACCGCCGCCTTGGCCCACCAGATCTGCGGGTTCCAGGCCGAGAAGCTGGTCTCGCGGTACTCGAAGGAGGAGATGGCGGCCGGCGTGCTGAAGTACAGCAGGATCACGCAGAAGGCGATGATCACCGGGAAGTTCAGCAGGTCGAGCCAGCGGTTGACGCGCGGCGAGAGCCGCTGGCGGGCGACATCCAGCGACACGTGGCCGCGCAGGTGCAGCAGGTACGGGCCGCCCAGCAGGAAGTAGGGGCCGAAGAGCAGCACCGCCAGCTCCATCCCCCAGACGGTGGGCGCGTCGAAGACATAGCGCGCGACCACCTCGTAGAGCATCACGGGAACGACGACGGCCATCAGCCAGATCGTCAGCATGAACACGATGCGGTTCAGGCGTGTGATCGCGGCCGTCGTTGCGGCAAGCCAGCGGGGCACGTGGATCTCCTGGCCGCGCGGGCGCCGTCGCGAGCGTTTCGCGGCGACGCCCGGCGCGGGGCGGGGCGGATCAGGCGGTCAGGCGATGAGGCCGAGTTCCTTCATGAAGGCGACCTGGCTGTCGAGCACCTTGGATGCAAGCGCATCGCCCTTGGTGGCGGCGCGCCAGGCCTCCATCGCCTTCGGCCGCGCGGCGGCCAGGTCCGACTCGGGGAAGCGGATGATCTCGCAGCCCTTCTCCACGTACTTGCCGAGCACGGCCGCGTCGTTGACGAGGATGCGCTGGCGCAGCGCGCCCGAGACTTCGCGCGCGGCCACCGCGAGCGCGGCCTTGAACTCGGCCGGCAGCTTCTCGTAGGCGCCGCGGTTGGCGACGTAGGCGGTCGCCGTGGTCGGCTGGTGGAAGCCGGGCAGGATCACGTACTTCGCGACCTCGGCCAGGCCCGCCTCGAAGTTGGCGGTGAGGTCGCCCCGGTCGGCCATGTCGATCATGCCCTTGTCGAGCGCGGTATAGACCTCGCCGGTGGGCAGCGGCGTGACCGAGACGCCGAGCGCGCCCATCACCGAGGAGGCGAGCCCCACGAAGCGGCCCTTCTTGCCCTGCAGGTCGGCGATCGACTTGATCGGCACCTTGGAATGCAGCGGCTCCTGGCCGTACACCGTGGGCGCGATGTAGTAGAGGCCCGCGGCGCCGTAGGCCTCGCGCGCGAAGTCGAGGCCGCCGCGCTCGTAGAACCAGGCCTCGTACTGGTCGCTCTCGGCGAAGCCGAAGGGGATGGTGCTGGTGAAGGCGAAGGCGGGGATCTTGCCGGCCTCGTAGCCGTCGAAGGTCTTCATCAGCTCGAAGGCGCCGCCCCGCAC
>CAZDYQ010000205.1:0-2197 GCA_964509685.1 uncultured Burkholderiaceae bacterium | reverse complement strand
CCTGCGCGAGCTCTGGGACAAGGAGCGCGCCAAGGTGATCGACTCGCTCTGAGCCCCGCATGAATCCGACCGCCGAAGCGATCGTTCCCGCAAAGCCTGGCGATCCGGAAGCCCGATCGGCGCGCCTCCGGGGCGCGCCGTTCTGGGCGGTGTTCGTCCTCACCGTGGTGGGGGTGTGCGTCAGCGTCAACCAGATCTTCAACCTGGGCCTGTTCGGGTTCCGCCCCGTGAGCACGGGGTACTACTACCTGATGATCGGGTTGTTCCTGGCGGTCGGATTCCTCGCCTTTCCCGCACGCAAGGCCCACGCCGCGGTGCGCTGGTACGACTGGGTACTGGCGTTGCTGGTCCTCTCGTCGTCGCTCTGGATGCTCGTCAACGCGCAGCAGATCATCGACCGGGGCTGGAACCTGTCGGCGCCCACGTACGTCACCTGGATCGCGGGCCTGTACGTGGTGCTCGCCCTGGAGGCGCTGCGGCGCACCGGCGAATGGATCCTGTTCGTGTTCTGCCTGGTGATCGCCGCCTATCCGCTCTACGCGGGGTACATGCCGGGCTTCCTGTGGGGCGTACAGCTCGACCTGGCCCAGACGGTCACCGAGCATGCGTACGGGCTGGAGAGCATCATCGGCATCCCGATGCAGGTGGTGACCGACACCCTCGTCGGCTTCATCGTGTTCGGCGTCATCCTCGCCAACACGGGCGGCGGCTCGTTCTTCATGAACTTCGCCTCGGCGGTGCTCGGGCGGGCGCGCGGCGGCCCCGCGAAGGTGGCCATCTTCTCCTCCGGACTGTTCGGCATGCTGTCGGGCAGCCCCACCTCGAACGTGCTGACCACCGGCACGATCACCATCCCCACGATGAAGCGCTGCGGCTATCCCGCCGCCTACGCGGGCGCGGTCGAGGCCTGCGCATCGACGGGGGGTGCCATCATGCCGCCGGTGATGGGGGCGGCCGCGTTCATCATGGCGAGCTTCCTCAACGTGCCCTACGCGGAGGTGGTCATCGCCGCCTTCCTGCCGGCGCTGCTCTACTACGCCGCGCTGATGCTGCAGACCGACGCCTTCGCGGCGCGCAACAAGCTGGTCGGCCTCGACCGCAGCGAGGTCCCGCCGTTCGGCGCCACGCTGAAGACCGGCTGGCACTACATCTTCGCCCTGGTGGCACTGACCTACCTGCTGCTCGCCTGGCGCATCGAGGCGGCCGCGCCCTTCCTCATCTCGCTGTTCCTCCTCGTCATCGCGGTCCTGCGCGCCCGGAGCACCGGATTCAACCTGCGCGCCTTCTGCCAGCTCATGGTGGACGTGGGACAGGGCCTTGCGCAACTGGTCTGCCTCATCGCCGGCATCGGCCTGATCATCGGCGCCCTGTCGATCACCGGGGTGGCCAACTCCTTCTCTCGCGAGCTGGTCCAGTACGCCGGGGGCAACGTGTACCTGCTGATGGCCGCCGGCGCGCTCACCAGCTTCATCCTCGGCATGGGGATGACCGCGTCGGCCTGCTACATCTTCCTCGCGATCGTTCTGGCGCCAGCCCTTGTCGAAGTGGGCATCGACCCGATGGCCGCCCATCTGTACATCTTCTACTGGGGCATGGTGTCCTTCATTACCCCGCCGGTCGCCCTTGCGGCGATCGCGGCGGCGTCGATCGCCAAGGCCGACGCGATGGCGGTCGGCTTCCGGGCCCTGCGGATCGGCAGCCTGCTGCTCCTCCTGCCGGTGCTTTTCGTCCTGCAGCCGGCGCTGATCATGAAGGGCGACACGAGCACGGTCCTCCAGGCCTGCCTCACCGCGCTCGCGGCGGTTGCGATGGTGGCCGCGGCGTTCGAGGGCTATCTCTGGCGTGTCGGAAACCTGTCGGGGATCCCGCGGATCGGCATCGGGCTGGGCGGCCTGCTGCTCGTCATTCCCGAGGGTTACACCGACCTGGTCGGCGCGGCGGTGGTGATCGTCTCGATCCTGCTGGCCATGATCAGCGCGCGTCGCGCGAAAGCGCTGGGCGCCACCTGACCTTGGCCTTGACCGGCCGCGACGGCCGCCCGGTCCTGCGGTTCAGTCGCGATCCGCAGCGTCGAGGCGGCCGCCCTTCATCCGGATGACGACGTCGAAGTGCCGGAGCAGTTCGGCCCGGTGCACCGAGGCCAGGATGCAGGCATCGCCGAACGCGGCGAACAGGCTCGCATGCACCGCGGCTTCCG
>CAZDYQ010000204.1:0-2277 GCA_964509685.1 uncultured Burkholderiaceae bacterium | reverse complement strand
CTGATCAACGACGGGCCCTATGGCACGACCTGTGCCCGGGTGGGCTGCATGCCGTCCAAGGCGCTCATCGCGGCGGCCGACGCGTTTCATTCCCGTACGAACTTCGAGGAGTTCGGCATCCGCAACGCGGATGCGCTGACGGTCGACATGCCCGCGGTGCTGCATCGCGTGCGGGCGTTGCGCGACCACTTCGTGTCGGGTGTGCTCAAGTCCACCGAGGGGCTGGGCGCGCGCAACATCGAGGGCCGTGCGCGACTTGACGGGCCGAACCGGCTGGTCGTGGGTGATCGGGTGATCGAGGCGAAGCGCATCGTGCTGGCGCCCGGCTCGAGCCCGATCGTGCCCAAGCCCTGGCAGGCCTTCGGTGACCGGATCATCACCTCCGACACGCTGTTCGAACAGGCCGATCTGCCGCGCCGGATCGGGGTGATCGGCATGGGGGCGATCGGGGTGGAGATCGCACAGGCGCTGGCGCGGCTGGGGCTGGAGGTCCACGGCTTCGATGGTTCGGACCGGGTCGCTGGCATCGCGGACGAGAAGGTCGCCGAACTGGCGCGGGGCTTCCTGGCGGAGGCATTCGACGTCCACCTCGGGGCGCAGGTGGAACTCGCGGACGCTCCCGGCGGCATCGAGGTGCGATGGGCGGGCGGCAGCGTCGTGGTCGAGAAGGTGATCGCGGCGATCGGCCGGCGGCCCAACCTGGAGGGGCTGGGCCTGGAGACGCTGGGCGTGCCGCTGGACGACAGGGGCATGCCGGAGGTCGATCCGGAAACCATGCGCATTGGCGACACCCCGGTGCTGCTCGCGGGCGATGCCGACGGTCATCGGCCACTGCTGCACGAGGGCGCCGACGACGGCCACATCGCCGGGCTCAACGCCACCAGCGACTCGCCGATCCGGCTGCCCCGGCGCACGCCGCTCTCCGTGGTGTTCTCCGATCCGCAGATCGCGGCGGTGGGCGAGCAGCTGCCCGACCTGGATCCGGCCGGGATCCTCATCGGCGAGGTGAGCTACGCGTCGCAGGGCCGGGCGCGCACGATGCAGCAGAACCGCGGGCTCCTCCGGCTCTATGCCGACCGCGCGGACGGGCGCCTGCTCGGCGCCGCGATGGCGGCGCCGGCGGCCGAGCACACGGCGCACCTGCTGGCGCTGGCGGTCGGCCGGAAGCTGACGGTCCACGACCTGCTGCGCATGCCGTACTACCATCCCACCCTGGAGGAAGGTCTGCGGACCGCGCTTCGCGCCATCGGCCGGCAGCTGCCGCCCTGCAGCATCTCCGACCTTGCCGGCTGCGGTTCCATGGGCGCCGAGGCGCTGGAGTAGCGGGAGCCGCGCGCCTCGAACGGCGCGGAATCGAACGACGGAGTCGATCATGTGGAAGTCGTCATGGCGAGCCTGCGGCCTGGGCTTCGCCATCTGGCTCGTGGCCGGCACGGCATCGGCCCAGGTCATCCTCGATACCGCCCAGGTGCGGGAGGCGCTGCAGCGCGGGGTGCAGGTCTGGGACGTGCGCCCCGACAAGGACTTCGCCAGGGCGCACCTGCCGGGCGCCCTGAGCGCGGGCGATGCGGCGAAGGCGCTGAGGGAGCCGAACTCCGAGGACTTCCTCCCCACCGAGGAGGTCGCGCGGATCCTCGGCGAGGCGGGGATCGATCCCGCGAAGGAAACGATCGTCTACGGCACCCGCGGCACATGGCAGCCGTACTTCGGCCGGTTCACGCTGCGCTACTTCGGCGCCGACAGGGTGAGCGTCTATCACGAGGGCATCGAGGGCTGGCAGTCCGAAGGCCTCCCGGTGGAAGCGGGAGCCCCGAAGGCCAGGCCGATCGCGCTGAAGCTCGAGCCGAATCCCGCGGTGGCCGTCACCACGGAGGAGGTCCTGGAGCGCCTCGGCCGGGACGATGTGCAGATCGTCGATGCGCGCACGCCCGGGGAATTCGCCGGCACCGACATCCGCGCGCTGCGCGGCGGCCATGTGCCCGGCGCCGTCAACATTCCGTACGAGATGAACTGGAACGATCCGGCGACGCTGTTGAAACTCGCCCGCAAGCAGGTGGGCGACAACCGCGGCATGTCGCTCAAGGACGACGAGGCGCTGAAGGCGCTCTACGCCAGGCTCGATCCGGACAAGGAGACGGTCGTCTATTGCCAGTCCGGCGCGCGCGCGAGCCAGACCGCCGGCGTGCTGGAGCAGCTCGGCTTCAGCAACGTGCGGGTGTACGACGCCTCCTGGCTGGGCTACGGCAATCGCCTGGATGCGCCGGCCGAGAACGTCAC
>CAZDYQ010000203.1:0-2281 GCA_964509685.1 uncultured Burkholderiaceae bacterium | reverse complement strand
CTTCTTCCGCGAGAACAGGCTCTTCAACTTGTACCAGTACGTCTTGATCACCAGCCCCGCCGCGACGAACGCACCGATGATCGCGGAGATGATGGCGCTGCCCGAGCCCGGGTCGAGATAGGCGAAGGCGGGCGACGAGAAACCGAGGGCCAGGGCGAGTAGGGCGACTTTCTTCATGCCGTTGGGCTTCCTTGCTGTACAGGGGTGGATCGTTCTTGCAGCAGCGACATCAGGCAGTGGGCGCCGGCGCTGCCGCTGCGACCGACGTTGAAGACCCACCGCTCGCGCGCGGCACGGGTCGCCCGCTGCCATGCGCCGATATGCGCCATCATGTCCTGCGCGACCTTGCCGAGCTTCGTGAGCTCTGTCGGCGCCACCACGGCGCCCACCTCGTTGCGGATCTTCACCTCGAGGGGTTCGATGCCGAGCGACTCGTAGTCCGGATCGAGCACCTTGCGCGGTACGTCCACGAAGATCACGGGACGCTCCAGGCCGAAGGCGAACTCGAGTGCCGCCCCCGACCAGTCGCTCACCATGATGTCGGACGCGGCGAGCGACTCGTGTGCATCCCCGTTCTCGTCGAGCGAGAAGCGGGGCTCGCTTGCGTAGCGGGCCGCAACCTCGTCGATCGCCTGGGGATTGAGCCGGCGGGTCTGCGGATGCGGGCGCAGGACGACCCGGAACCCCGCATCGAGGAGGGGCTGGACGGCGGCCGCTCCATGCGACTCGAGGAGGCTGGTGGCGCCCCAGGACGGCGCGACGAGGACCTGCCCGGGTTGCCCCGCTTCGCGACCGATCGGGCCGGGGCGGGAGCGGGTGAGGATGGTGTCCAGCCTGCCGTAACCGTGCTCGAAAAGCCGCTTGGCGCGCAGGCCGCGAAGCGCCTCGCGCTTGCGGATCTCCTCGACGTGGTGGGGGCCGACGCACAGCATCGAATCGAAATGGTCGAAGGCGGCCGGGCGGTACACCATGTGCGTGCTGACCATCGAGTGATGGAGGTAGCAGTAGTGCACCGGATGCGGCGAGCGCTTGATGTGCATGGTGTGCAGGTCGGGCATCGTCATGACGAGCACATCGACGTCGAGCGTCGCGAAGAAGGCCGTGCGCACCGTGCCCCGGCCGACATGGAAGGGTCGCAGCCCCTCGGGAGGATTCCGGTACACCGGATCCCGCTCGGACGAGGTGACGTAGAGGACCGGCTGCCCATGCTCGGACTGCAGGGCCCTGAAGACTGGCTCGAAATAGGTCCAGTAGCCGGCACCCTCGGAATAAAACACGAGCCTGCGCTCGCGTCTGGGCACCGCCTGGAATGCCCGTAGGCCCTGCCATTCGCGCCGCAGACGGCGAAGGCCATCGAACACCATCGGCGATTCAGGCCTTGCGGGCTACGCAGCGGCCGACCATGGCATCCTCGTTCCGATATTTTGCGAGTCCGCGGTTTTCGATCTGGTATTCGACGACGAAGCCGCGCGCGCCGAGCGATTCGAGGAGCTGCGGGTGGTCGAGGAATCGCCGGTAGTGCTTGCCGAACTCCTTCCGCACCGCTTCGTCGCCGACCGTCCGGTACTCGAAGAAAACGAGCGATTCCCGGGGCAATTGCTCGGCCAGCATATCTAGGAACTCCGACTGCTCCTCAGGCGTGATGGCGTGCAGGAAGAATCGGGCGTAAACGGCGACCGGCCGCTCGTCCTTCTCCGATCCCAGGAACTCCGCCAGGTGCGGCCTGGCCTGGGTGACGCTGACCTGGCGATATTCCACGTTCGGGTTGGTTCGATTCGCGAGGCAGGATTCGATCGCGGCCGCCGAGGCGTCCATGGCAAGAACCCTGATTCCATAGCTCGCGAAGAACTCGCTGTCGCGGCCATTGCCGCAACCGAATTCGATCAGGGTATCGATACCGAGCAGCTCGTTGACCGCGAATGCTGCGAACTGGGACGGATATCTCGGGGCGTGTTTTCCAGTTTTGCGGCCGGCATAGAACTCGTCCCAATGGGAGCTTGCGGCGGCATTCGAGGTCGCGTCGATGAGCATCTATCGGTGGAAACCTTTGCCACGATACGGAGCATGCGCATGCCCGGGGGCAGCGGCGGGCCGACGATGGCTAGCAATCGGTTATGACAGGAATATGACGGGCGAGTCTAATACAGGCTCGCCCATCGACCAAACCGCGATGGCAACGGTGTGCGGTCTGGCGAGTCGTGATCCGGGCAGGGAGTGCCGGGACGGCCCCTCACTCGTAGCTTTCCGCCTCTGCCAGCGGCTTCCCATCCCGATCCTTCGC
>CAZDYQ010000202.1:0-2398 GCA_964509685.1 uncultured Burkholderiaceae bacterium | reverse complement strand
CTCGAACCCGCGACCCCCGGCGTGACAGGCCGGTATTCTAACCAACTGAACTACCACTCCTGCTTGCTACAACCTCTCGCGACCGCCTCTGGCGACTCTGGTGGGTGCTGAGAGCCTCGAACTCCCGACCTACGCCTTGTAAGGGCGCCGCTCTACCAACTGAGCTAAGCACCCGAGTACGACTGCGTTCGCGAAGACCGCGATTATAGCGGTTCCGGCGCGCGGCGCAAGCGCGTTCAGTTGATCGCGTCTTTCAGGGCCTTGCCCGGGCGGAACTTGGGAAGCTTGGCGGCCTTGATCTTGATCGTCTCGCCGGTACGGGGGTTGCGACCGCTGCGCGCCGCCCGCTTGCCGACCGCGAACGTACCGAAGCCCACCAGGGTGACCGTGCCACCCTTGCGAAGCGTGGTACGGACCGCACCAACGAATGCATCGAGCGCGCGGCCGGCAGCCGCCTTGGAGATATCGGCCTGCTTCGCAATGTGGTCGATCAGATCGGTCTTGTTCACTTAGAACCCCCTCGCATCTCAAGTCAGGTTTTTGTCGCACATGAACCGCCATGCGCGAATGTCTCGCGGGCCCTGGGCGGCAACGTCATGCAGCGACATTGCACAGCGACCGCAGGCATCGAAACCGATCGCGTATTACATCGCCCGGAAAGCCTTGTGTCAAGCGGATTTCCGGGCGATCGCCCCTTGCGTGGAGCACCGTTTCAGTGGGCGAACGCGCCTTCCGAATCGGGTTCCGGTTTCTGCGCGACCGTCGCCGCGCCCGCTTGCTCGACCGGGTCCTCGATGGGCTCCGGCATGCGTTCGAGCGCGCGTTCGAGCACCTTGTCGATCCACTTGACCGGCACGATCTCGAGGCTGTTCTTCACGTTGTCGGGAATCTCGGCAAGATCCTTCACGTTCTCCTCGGGGATCAGCACGGTGCGGATGTTGCCGCGATGGGCCGCGAGCAGCTTCTCCTTGAGGCCACCGATCGGCAGCACCTCGCCGCGCAGGGTGATCTCGCCCGTCATGGCGACATCCGCGCGCACCGGGATGCCGGTGAGGACCGACACCAGGGCGGTCGTCATCGCGATGCCCGCGCTCGGGCCGTCCTTGGGCGTCGCGCCCTCGGGCACGTGGATGTGGATGTCGAGCTTCTCGTAGAAGTCGGACGGGATGCCCAGGCGGCTGGCGCGCTTGCGCACCACCGTCAGGGCGGCCTTGATCGACTCCTGCATCACGTCGCCGAGCTTGCCGGTCGAAGTGGTCTTGCCCTTGCCCGGCACCGCGACCGCCTCGACGGTGAGCAGCTCGCCGCCCACCTCGGTCCATGCGAGGCCGGTCACCTGGCCGATCTGGTTCTCGCGCTCGGCCACGCCGAAGCTGTAGCGACGCACCCCGAGGAACTTGTCGAGGTTCTTCGGCGTGATGTTCACCTTGCGATCGGTGCGCTTGAGCACCAGCATGCGGACCGTCTTGCGGCAGATCTTGCTGAGCTCGCGCTCGAGGGCGCGCACGCCGGCCTCCCGCGTGTAGTAGCGGATGATGTCGCGGATCGCGGCATCGCTGACCGACAGCTCCTCCGGCTTCAGGCCGTTGTTGCGCATCTGCTTGGGCAACAGGTAGCGCCGGGCGATGTTGAGCTTCTCGTCCTCGGTATAGCCCGACAGCCGGATGACCTCGAGCCGGTCGAGCAGCGCCGGCGGGATGTTGAGCGTGTTGGCGGTTGCCACGAACATCACGTCGGAGAGGTCGTACTCCACCTCGACATAGTGGTCGGTGAACGTGGAGTTCTGCTCGGGATCGAGCACTTCCAGGAGGGCGCTCGCGGGATCCCCGCGGAAGTCCATGCCCATCTTGTCGACCTCGTCGAGCAGGAACAGCGGATTGCGCACGCCGACCTTGGCGAGGTTCTGCAGGATCTTGCCCGGCATGGAGCCGATGTAGGTGCGCCGGTGGCCCCGGATCTCGGCCTCGTCACGCACGCCGCCCAGCGCCATGCGCACGAACTTGCGGTTCGTCGCGCGCGCGATCGACTGGCCGAGCGAGGTCTTGCCGACGCCCGGTGGCCCGACGAGGCAGAGGATGGGGGCCTTGACCTTGTCCACCCGCTGCTGGACCGCGAGGTACTCCACGATCCGTTCCTTGACCTTCTCGAGCCCGTAGTGGTCGGCGTCGAGCACCTCCTCGGCGTGCTTGAGGTCGGTGTTCACCTTGCTCTTCTTGCGCCACGGCAGCGACACGAGCGTGTCGATGTAGTTGCGCACCACCGTCGCCTCGGCCGACATCGGCGACATCAGCCGCAGCTTGCGCAGCTCGGCCTCCGCCTTGAGCCTGGCCTCCTTGGGCATCCGGGCGGCCTTGATCTTGCGCTCGAGCTCCTCGAGGTCGGCGCCGTCCTCGCCCTC
>CAZDYQ010000201.1:0-2430 GCA_964509685.1 uncultured Burkholderiaceae bacterium | reverse complement strand
ACGATGGAGAACCCGGTCCACATCACCGCCTTCAGGACGCTCGGCGCGGCGCCCACGCCGATGGCCTGGCCGGAGGTGATCGGGGCGCTCCAGCAGGGCACCATCGACGGCCAGGAGAACCCGATGTCGGTGATCGTCTCGGCGAAGCTGGCCGAGGTCCAGAAGTACCTGACGCTCACGGGCCATGTCTATTCGCCGGCGGCCCTCATGGTGTCGCCGAAGCTCTGGAACAGCCTCGACGACGAGGGAAAGAGGGCGCTCGCCGAGGGCGCCAAGGCGGGCGTCGCCGCCATGCGGGCCTTCGTGGACGACGTCGAGCGCAAGGGCGTGGAGGCGGTCAGGGCGGCCGGCATGGACGTGGTCGAGCTCGACGAGGCGAGCAAGGCGGCCTTCCAGCAGGCCCTTGCGCCGGCCTACAGGCAGTACGAGGGCCGCTACGGCAAGGCACTGATCGACAGCATCGCCAACGCGAAGTAGCCAGGCGCGGCCCGGTCGGATGGAAGCCCTCGAGCGAGCCTTCGTAGCGCTCAATCGCTGGGCGCTGATCCTCCTGCTCGCGGGGATGGCCTGCATCGTCTTCGCCAACGTCGCGCTGCGCTACCTGACGAACGATTCCCTGGTCTGGGCCGAGGAGGTCGCCCGCTACCTGATGGTCTGGCTGACCCTGCTCGGCGCCGGGCAGGTGCTGCGCTTCGGCGGCCACATCGCCATCGAGAACCTGCACGACGTGCTTCCGGGGTCCTGGGGCAGGGCGCTGCGCGGCCTGCTCGTCCTCGTGTTGCTGGTCTTCTTCTGCGCCATGGCCTGGCACGGCGCCATGTACGCGAGCGCCATGCGTTTCCAGACCACCGCCGCGACGGGAATCTCGTTCGCCTGGGTGTACATGGCGATACCGATCGGCTTCGGCCTGCTGGCCATTCATCTCCTGCTGGTGGCACGGCGCTACATCATGGAGCGCCGCGCGAGGCAGTCGAGCGAGATCGACGCCGAGAAGGCGGCGAGCCTCTGAACGGGCGGCCCGGGATGCGGCGCGAATCATGGCCCTGACCCTGTTCGTCATCCTGCTCGTGCTCTTCGCGCTGGGCATGCCCATCGCCTTCGCGCTGGCGCTGGCGACCTCGCTGGCCGTGCTGATCGACGGCCGCTATCCGCAGGTCGTGGTCCTCAAGCAGATGTTCAGCGGTATCGACAGTTTCCCGCTCATGGCGGTGCCGTTCTTCATCCTCGCGGCGGAGCTCATGAGCGGCGGGGCCATCACGGTGGTGCTGCTTCGCTTCGCCGCCCAGTTCGTGAGCCACCTCCGCGGCGGGCTGGGGTACGCCAACATCCTGGCGCTGACGCTGTTCTCCGGCGTCTCGGGTTCCGCCATGGCCGATGTCGCCGGGCCCGGCGCGATGATGTCCCGGATGATGGAGAAGGCCGGCTACGACCGGGACTATGCCGCCGCGCTCACGGCGAGCACCGCGATCATCGGGCCGGTGATACCCCCTTCGATCATCATGATCATCTACGCGCTCCAGGACGAGTCGGTCTCGGTCGGGGCGCTGTTCATGGCGGGCTTCGTTCCCGGGATCCTCATCGCGACGGCGATGGCGGCGACGAACTGGTGGGTATCCCGCCGCCGCGACTATCGCTCGTCCGGCACCATGCCGCCCTGGCGCGAGATGCTCGCAAACACGTGGAAGGCCCTGCCGGCGCTCTTCCTGATCGTGGTCATCCTCGTGGGGATCCGCTTCGGCATCTTCACGCCCACCGAGGCCTCGGTGGTCGCCGTGTTCTACGCGCTGGTGTGCGGCAAGTGGATCTATCGCGGCCTCGACTGGGCCGCGATCCCGGGCATCCTTTCGCGCTCGGCGCTGCTCACCGCGGCGGTGCTGCTGATCGTGAGCGCCTCCGAGGCCTTCGCCTGGGTGCTGACGATCGAGCGGGTTCCCCAGACCATGGCCGAGATCCTCGTCGGCTGGGATCTCTCGCCGATGGCCTTCCTGTTCGCGGTCAATGTCCTGCTGCTGGTCTTCGGGATCTTCCTCGAGCCCCTGCCGGGGGTGATGATCCTCGTGCCCATCCTCGCCCCGATCGCCGCGGCGCTGGGAATCGATCCCCTGCATTTTGCGATCGTCGTGATCGTGAACCTGACCCTCGGCATGATCACGCCGCCCGTGGGCGGGCTGCTGTTCATCGCCTCCGTGACGATCGACGTGCGCATGAGCGCGCTGGTGCGCCAGTTGCCGCCGTTCCTGCTGGCGCACCTGGTGGTGCTCGCCCTCCTGACGATCTTTCCGGCGCTGTCGACCTGGGTCCCCCGCGTCCTCGGCTTCCACTGACCGTGCCCTTGCGCGGACGCATGGCCGCGTTGGTGCGCCTTGCCGTTCAGCCGTACTGTCTTCGGCGCCCCGCCTTGCCCTGCGCCCGCGCAAGGGCCCGGACGAC
>CAZDYQ010000200.1:0-2481 GCA_964509685.1 uncultured Burkholderiaceae bacterium | reverse complement strand
GCTCTTCGGCTGGCCCGACGACGTGGAGGACCTGGTGCAGGAATGCCTGCTCGCGGTCCACAACAAGCGCCATACCTGGGAGCCGACGCAGCCGCTGTCGGCCTGGGTGCATGCGATCGCGCGGCACAAGCTCGTGGACCTGCTGCGGGCCCGGTCCGTACGCGAAGCGCTGCACGACCCGCTCGACACCAGCGAGGCGCTCTTCGCCTCGAACGACCTCGACGCGCGCGAGGCCAGGCGCGACGTGATCGGGCTGCTCGACCGGCTGCCCGACAAGCAGCGCCTGCCCATCCTGCACGTCAAGCTCGAGGGTCTCTCGGTGGCCGAGACGGCGCGCCGCACTGGCCTGTCGGAGTCGGCCGTGAAGGTCGGCATCCACCGCGGCCTGAGGGCGCTGGCCAGGCGCCTCGCGCCCTCGGAGCCACGACATGCGAACGAGCACGGAGCCTGAGTTGCAGACGGAACGCTGGATAGAACTGCTTGCGAGCCGGGCCGAACCGGTGGGCTCGCGCCGGACCTGGCCCCTGATCGGGAGGCTCCTGCCCTGGGGCCTCGCCGCCTCGTTCGCGCTGATGCTGGCCGCCTACGGGCCTCGCCCCGACCTGGTCGAAGTGGCGGCGCTGCCGATGTTCTGGCTCAAGGCCGGCGCGCCCCTGGCGATTGCGCTGGCGGGAGTCGCGCTCGTGCACCGGCTGGGTCGCCCCGGCATGGACGGCGGCCTCGCCTGGTGGGGCGTCGTGCTGCCGGTGGCGCTGCTGTGGCTGGCGGGCGCCTGGCAGTGGCTGGGCGCGGCGCCCGCGGACCGTGCCGCGCTGCTGTGGGGCGAGACCTGGCGCGGCTGCGCCCTCAACATCGCGCTCATCGCGCTGCCCACCTTCGCCGCATCGATCGCGGTCCTCCGGCAGCTTGCGCCGACATGCCCGCGCCTGGCGGGGGCTGCCGCCGGCGCGCTCTCCGGCGGCGCGGGCGCCTTCGCGTATGCATTCCACTGTCCGGAACTGGCCGCGCCGTTCCTCGCGGTGTGGTACGTGCTCGGCATGGCGGCGCCGGTCGCGGCCGGGGCGGCCCTGGGGGCACGGCTGCTGCGCTGGTAGGCGGCCCCGCCGACGGGGGAGTCTTGTCCGTCCGGCGCGCGTTTTGCTAGATTTTTCCCGTGTCCGTTCTTCGCACGATGACATGCAGGTCTACGAACGCATCGCCGAGCAGATCGACGGCCTCAGGCTGCCCCTGTTCGCCGTCAGCGTGACCGCCCTGCCAAGGGCCAACACCCCGGTGCTCCTCATGCTGCACTGGCACGGGTTTCGCGCCGAGGGCCCGTCGCAGGATGCGGGCGATCGCCCCGCCCGCCTGCCGGTACCGGGCTCCACGCTGCAGATCAATGCGGACTGGAACGCCATCGAGCGGCTCGACGAGGCGATCCTCGATGCGGCCTGGCGTCTGGGCGCCTGGGAAGTCGACCGCGAGGAAAGGCGGGGCTGCAACACCGCCGGCGCACCGGATCGCGAGGTGCTCGAATGCCGCCAGGCCTTCGGCGACTCGCCCTTCGACGGCGACCCGCCCGTCGTGTGCGAGGCGCCCGATCGCGAGGAGATGATGCAGGCGAGCGCCCGTATCGGCTACGTCCGCTGGCAGTTCCGGCCGGTCCACGGCGGCGTCTGGCGCGATACCGCCCTGGATGACGACTCGCTGGCGGCCGACGGCAGCCGCAACCCGCCTTGCCCGGTGCGCGCGAAGGCCCCCGTGGGGACCCGCGTGTCGCGGGTCCGGTACCGGCTGGGGCGCAGCAACCGGCTCATCCTGCCCGAGTCGGCCAGGGGGGCTTGAAATCCGGGGGCCTCGCCCCCATCTCTGGCACCGCCGGCCATCAGGCCGGCCCTACGGCACCTGTGCGAGCACTCCGAGCGCGCCGCGAGAGCGCGCCGAACTCCCTGTGTCCGTGCTTTTCCATAATCTGAAATCGAGAAGGAGATTGGCAGATGCAGATCCGTCCCCTTTACGACCGGATTATCGTCAAGCGCGTCGAACGACAGAAGCAGACGGCGTCCGGTATCGTCATTCCCGACTCCGCCGGAGAGAAGCCCGAGCAAGGAGAGGTGCTGGCCGTGGGCAACGGCCGACTGCTGCAGGATGGCAGCATCCGGCCCCTGCAGGTGAAGCCGGGCGAACAGGTGCTGTTCGGGAAATACGCGGGCCAGACGGTCAAGCTCGACGACGAGGAATACCTCGTCCTGCGCGAGGAGGACGTCCTCGGCGTGATTGAAAGCGCCTCGAAGGACTCGGTGAAGAAGGCCGCCTGATCAACGTCGAATTCCATCTGCAGGAGAGCAAGAAAAATGGCTGCGAAACTGGTTCAGTTCCATGACAACGCCCGTGCTCGCATCGTCAAGGGCGTGAACACGCTTGCCAGTGCCGTGAAGGTCACCCTCGGTCCGAAGGGCCGCAACGTCGTCATCGAGCGCAGCTTCGGCTCGCCGCTCATCA
>CAZDYQ010000199.1:0-2486 GCA_964509685.1 uncultured Burkholderiaceae bacterium | reverse complement strand
CGGATGTGCGAGCTCTTTCCCTACAAGCAGGTGGTCGAGGTGGTGCTCACCACCGGTTTCTACATGATGGTCTCGCGCTTCCTGGAGACCTTCGAAGTCGATATCGAGGAGACAGCATGAATCTCGCACCCACCCAGCCGGATCCCGCACGGCAAGTGTTCGACGAATCCCTCGGCCGCGTCCCCGGCCGTGGCCGGCTCGAGGGCCGGCGGGTCCTGGTGGTCGGCGCTGGCCAGCGCGACATCCCGGACGAGAACCCGCCGGTCGGCAACGGGCGGGCGATCTCCCTGCTGTTCGCCCGGGAGGGCGCAAGTCTCGTCTGCGCGGACAAGTCCGAGGCGGCGGTGCAGCGCACGTGCGAGCTCGTCGGCCGGGAGGGCGGCAAGGCGAGTCCCGTGGTCGTGGACGTGATCGACGAGAAGCAGATCGATGCCTGCGTCGAGGCGTGCATCCGGGAGCTGGGCGGGCTCGACGGGCTGGTGCTCAACGTCGGCATCTCGCACGGCCTGCCGCTCGGCTCGCTTACCGCGGAAGCGTGGGACCGCGAGTACGCCGTCAACGTGCGCAGCCACATGCTCTTCGCCCGCCGCGCAATCGAGGTGATGGACGAAGGCTCCTCCATCGTGCTGATCTCGTCGCTCGCCAGCCTGCGTTCGACCGGGCGCAATCCGGCCTACGAGTCGTCGAAGGCGGCGCAGGTCTCGCTCGCCCGCAGCATCGCGGCGGCCGGCGAGCCCCGCGGCATCCGCTGCAACTCCGTCTTGCCGGGGCTCATGGACACGCCCATGGGCCGCGACGCCTCGCGCCGTCGTCCGAACCGGGCCGCCGCCGTGCCCTTCGGCCGGCAGGGCACCGGCTGGGAGGTGGCGTACGCCACGCTCTTCCTCGTCTCGCGCGAGTCGAGCTACGTCAATGCGCATGCGCTGGTGGTCGATGGCGGGCTCGCGTTCGGCATCCAGCGCACGCAACCATCCTGAGGAGGCAGGCGCATGAAGTTCGACCTGGTCATCCGTAACGGCGAGGTCCACGACGGCCTCGGCAATCCGCCCGTCCATGCCGACATCGGCATCGTGGACGGCGTCATCCACACGATCGGCAGGATCGACGGGCCCGCCGCTCGCGAGATCGATGCCGAAGGCTGCCTCGTCACGCCGGGCTTCGTGGACATCCATACCCATTACGACGGCCAGGCGAGCTGGGACAGCCGGTTGGCGCCCTCGAGCTTCCATGGCGTGACGACGGTGGTCATGGGCAACTGCGGCGTCGGCTTCGCGCCGGTGCGCCAGGCCGACCGCGACACGCTCATCGAGGTGATGGAGGGCATCGAGGACATTCCCGGCGTGGCCCTGCACGAGGGCCTGTCGTGGAACTGGGAGACGTTCCCGGACTACCTCGACGCGCTGGACGGGCGACGCTTCGACATGGACGTGGCCGCCCAGCTGCCGCATGCGGCGCTGCGGCTCTACGTGATGGGCGAGCGCGGTGCGCGCCTGGAGCCCGCCACGCCGGAGGACATCGCCCGGATGCGGTGCCTGGTGGGCGAGGCGGTCCGCGCCGGCGCGATCGGGTTCTCGACCTCGCGAAGCAGCAACCACCGCAGCATCACCGGCGACCCGACGCCCTCGCTGCGCGCCGAGGAGGCGGAGCTCACCGGCATCGCGCTGGGCCTCGCCGACGCGGGCGCGGGCGTGATGCAGTTCATCTCGGACTTCTCGGAGGAGCAGGGCGACGACTTCGCCATGATCTCCCGGGTCGTCAGGGCATCGGGCCGGCCGGCGTCGATCTCGGTGGCGCAGCGTTACTCGAGCCCCGGCAACTGGAAGGTGCTGCTGCGCCGCATGAGCGAGGCGCGCGCCGACGGCATCGACATCCGGGCGCAGGTCGCGCCGCGCCCGATCGGCGTCATGCTCGGCCTGCAGACGAGCCGGGGCCCCTTCCAGAACTGCCCGTCGTTCCGCGAGATCGCGGGCCGTCCCCTGCCCGAGATCGTCGCCACGATGCGCCGGCCCGACTTCCGCGCGCGGCTGCTGGAGGAGGCGAAGCAGTGGCCGGGCTGGGGCGATTCGGCCGCGTCCGCGCCGCTCGACTACGGCCGCATCTTCCCGCTCGGCAATCCGCCCGACTACGAACCCTCGCCCGAGAAGTCCATCCGGGCGATGGCGCGCCGCCAGGGGCGCGACGAGGTCGAGATCGCCTACGACCTGCTGCTCGAGGACGAGGGCCGCGCCCTCCTGCTCATGCCGTTCGCGAACTATGCCGACGAGTCGCTCGACACGGTGCGCGAGATGCTCGCGCACGAGCGTACCGTCCTGGGCCTCGGCGACGGCGGGGCCCACGTGGGCGTGATCTCCGATGCGAGCTTCACGACCTTCATGCTCACGCACTGGGGCCGGGACCGGGCGAGCGGGCGTTTCGAGCTGCCCTTCCTCATCCGCAAGATGACGAGCATGACGGCCGAGGCCGTGGGCCTGCGCGACCGCGGCGTG
>CAZDYQ010000198.1:0-2656 GCA_964509685.1 uncultured Burkholderiaceae bacterium | reverse complement strand
CCTGGTGGGATCCGCTCGAGCCCGGCGTTCCCGGCAGCCTCGACAAGCACGGCAACCCGAACGTGCTGACGCGCGACGTTCCGGCGTCGAGCCTGTCGCAGGGATGCGCTGCACAGAGCTGCCTGGTCCAGGTGGAACGATTCGAAGGCCCGCTGCCGGCCATCACCGCATTCGACCCTCCGCCGCTCGTGCGGGAGTAAGGCGGGCCGATCGCGGCGCGGCCTACTGCGCCGACTGGGAAGGAAGTCCCAGTTCGACGCAGTCCGAGCCGCAGGCGCCGGTCGACACGGGGCCGGGCCGCGGCGCCGGCCGGTGCAGGACGGCGCGCTGTGGCCGGACCCGCAGCGTGTCGCCCTCGAGCGCTCCCACGCCGTCGACGATCAGCGAGTAG
The DNA here is from genome assembly GCA_964509685.1 of uncultured Burkholderiaceae bacterium. Lineage (GTDB taxonomy): Bacteria > Pseudomonadota > Gammaproteobacteria > Burkholderiales > Burkholderiaceae_E > JAMLIN01. The sequence goes on along the minus strand of CAZDYQ010000198.1, from coordinate 2,265 downwards.
CCGTCGATGGAACCCGGCGGCCACACGAGGCTCACGCGCGGCTGCGCAAGGAGGTTGCCGCGGCTTCGCCTGCCGATGCCCTGCACCACGATCTCGCCCGCCTCGAGGGCGGGAACGACCGCTACCGCATGGGGCGCATCGCCGTCGCGGGCCGTGAGCAGGTAGGCGAACCGATAACGGGCGAGCGCCTCGCCAAGCTCTCGCACTTCGACGGGAATGCTCATGGCGATCTCCCAGGACGATGACGGAGGCCGTTGCGCGATGCGCGCGCCCCGGCGGCAACGCCGCCGTTTGTAATGATCGCACGCGTACCGGGCAAGCGCCTTGAACCAGATCAAGCAAATGGCCGAAAAGTGTCATTAGCCCCCCTATTGCTCCGGTCAATCCAGGGGGCTTTCGCACGCAGGTAGTATCATCCGGCCTGCTACGACAGGGCGGCATGCAGTCCACGCCCGCCCGAGACGTGCGCGGCGCCGGGCGCCGCCTCCTGAACGTCCTTGATCATTCCGACGCGCACGCCGTTTCCGAATGCGGGGCGTCGCGTCGCGCGGGGGTCCTGTGCACCGAAACACCTACAACGACCAGATCGTTCGCCTTTTCCTGCTCTCGGCCGCCGGATGGGGCGTTATCGGCATGGCGATCGGCGTGTTCGCGGCCGCGCAGCTCGCGTGGCCCGCGCTGAACACCGACATCCCCTGGCTTTCGTTCAGCCGCATCCGCCCCGCCCACACCTTCGGCGTCATCTTCGCGTTCGGCGGCTCCGCCCTGATGGGCACCTGCTACTACGTCGTGCAGCGCACGGGACACGTGCGGCTCGCGTACGAGAGGCTCGCCCATTTCACCTACTGGGGCTGGCAGGTCGCCTGCCTGCTGACCATCGTGACCGTACCGCTCGGCTTCACGCAGTCGAAGGAATATGCCGAAGCCGAGTGGCCGATCGACATCCTCATCGCCGTCGTCTGGGTGTCGTTCGGCATCGTGTTCTTCGGCACGCTCGCTCGCCGGCGCATCCAGCACATCTACGTCGCCAACTGGTACTACGGCGCGTTCATCATCGCGGTCGGCCTGCTGCACGTCATCAACAACCTCGCGGTCCCCGTCTCGCTGACCAAGTCCTACCCGATCTACTCGGGCGTGGTCGACGCCATGGTCCAGTGGTGGTACGGGCATAACGCGGTCGCCTTCTTCCTGACGGCCGGCTTCCTCGGGATGATGTACTACTTCGTCCCGCGCCAGGCCCAGCAGCCGCTGTGGAGCTACCGTTTCTCGATCGTCAACTTCTGGGCGCTGATCTCGATCTACATGTGGGCGGGATCGCATCACCTGCTCTACACGGCGCTGCCCGACTGGGTGCAGTCCGTCGGCATGGCCTTTTCGCTGGTGCTGCTCATGCCGAGCTGGGGCTCCGCCGCCAACGGCCTGCTGACCTTCAACGGGTCCTGGGGCAAGGTGCGCGTCGATCCCGCCGCGAAGTTCATGGTGGTCTCGCTCGTCTTTTACGCCGCCTCGACCTTCGAAGGCTCGATGATGGCGATCAAGACGGTGAACTCGCTGTCGCACTACACCGACTGGACGATCGCCCACGTCCACTCGGGCTCCATCGGCTGGGTGGCCATGATCACCATCGGCTCGCTCTATGCCATGGCGCCGCGCGCCCTCGGTCGACCGATGCACTCGAAGGCCGCCATGGAACTGCACTTCTGGCTCCATGTCGGCGGCTTGCTGCTCTACGTGATCTCGATGTGGATCGCGGGCGTCACGGAAGGCGTGATGTGGCGCGCGACGAACCCGGACGGCGCGCTGGCGTACCCGTTCATCGCCAGCCTGGAAGCGATCAGGCCCCTCTACCTGGTCCGCTTCCTCGGCGGCGTGATGGTGGTCTCCGGCATGATCGTGATGGCCTGGAACCTGTGGCACACGGCGGCCGATGCCCGCGCGCGCCTCATCGTGCCGATCCCGATTCCGGTGCCCGAGCCGGTGAGGCACCAGGTGCCCTCGCCGCTTCCGGCCACCAACTGAGGAGTACCCATGGCGGGTGGATACAGGTATTTCGAGAAGATCGAGAAGAACGCCGCGTTGCTGGGCGTCGGCATCGCGATCATGGTCTCGCTCGGCGGCCTCGCCGAGGTGACGCCGCTCTTCATGCGCGCGGCCCAGGTCGAGCCCCCGGCGCACATCAAGCCCTACGATCCGCTGAGGCTGATCGGCAGGGACATCTACGTGCGTGACGGCTGCTACCTGTGCCACACGCAGATGATCCGGGCG
>CAZDYQ010000197.1:0-2670 GCA_964509685.1 uncultured Burkholderiaceae bacterium | reverse complement strand
GGCCGATGCCCTGCGCGCCGCCGGTGACGATCGCGGTCCTGTTCTCGAGTCTCATGAGTGTCTCCTGGGTTCGATGGTGCTGCCTGGCACATCCGGATGCCCGACAGGATGCACGAGCACGATGGTCGAGTCGACCCGATAATCCCCGCCATGCCTTCCCACCGACGCGCCCTGCTCGGGCTCGCCATCGTCTGCCTCGGCGCGCTGCTTTCGCCGCTCGACACGACGGTGAATACCGCCTTCCCGGTGATCACCGCGGCGTTCTCGCTGGCGCTCGCGGACATCCAGTGGGTGGTGATCCCGTACGTGCTGTCGCAGGCGATCTTCGCGATCGTCTTCGGCCACCTCGGCGACCGATTCGGGCATCGGCGCATCTTCGCCCTGGGGCTCGTCGCCTGCGCGCTGGCGCATGCGGCCGTCGCGCTCGCGCCGGACTACGGCGTGCTGGTGGCGATGCGCGTCTTCCAGGGCGCAGCGGTCGGCATGACGGTCGCCTGCGCGCCGGCGCTCGCCACGCTGCTCTTCCCGCCGGCCGGCAAGGCGCTCGCGCTCGCCCGCTATGCCGCCGCCTTCAATCTGGCGATGGCACTGGGCCCCTGGATCGGCGGCCTGCTGCTCGGCGCCTTCGACTGGCCCGGCGTGTTCTGGTTCCGGGTACCCATCGCGCTGGTCGTGCTCGCGCTCGTTCCGCTGCTCCCGAGCTTCGCGCCGGCGCCCGCGGCGGACGGCACCCCCGCCGGGAATGCGCGGCGCGGCCACGGCTTCGACTGGACGGGCGCGCTCTCGATGGCGGCGGTGCTGGTGTGCCTGACCGCCGCGCTGGTGGTGCTGACCGACCCGGATGCCGCGGCGTGGCTCGGCCTGTCGCTGCTCGCCCTGGGCCTCGTCGGCGGGCTCGGCTTCCACCGCCTCGAATCGCGGGTGCCGCATCCCGTGCTGCGCACGGCGCACTTCCGCTCGGGCCGGTTCACCGGCATCCAGGCGGCATCGATCGCGGTCAGCTGCGCCTGCTTCGCCAACCTGCTGCTCCTGCCCTACGTGCTGACGGGCCGGGTCGGCGCTTCCATCGGCCTCACGGGGCTGCTGCTGTCCACCTACCCGGGCGGCTCGGTGCTGGGCGCGGCGCTCGCGGGCCGGCTCGCACGGCGCTGGTCGCACGATCGGCAGATGCTCGCGGGAATCGGCATCGCGGCCGCGGGCCTGCTCGTCACGGCCCTGGCGCTGCAGGCCGCGCCCCCGGCCTCGCTCGTGGTGCTGCTGGCGATGGGCATGTTCGCCTGCGGCCTCGGCCAGGGCCTCTTCCAGGTCGGCTACATGGATGCGACCACCGACCTGCTGCCCATCCAGGAGCGCGGCACCGCGGGCAGCCTGGTGAACGTCACCCGGCTGCTCGGGCTGGTGCTGGGCGCGACCGGCATCGGCTGGTTGCGCTGGGCGACCGACAGCGATGCCGCGAGCTTCTGGATCCTGGGAGGCGGCCTGGCGGCGACGGGGATGGTGTTCGCGGTGGCCGACGCAAAGGGGCGTTTCCGCCGATAGCGACCACCGCCATTCTTACGGGCGCAAACCTGCGCGCCTCGCCTGGCGACGCGAAGATGGCGCTTACTTCCGGCAAATCACATGGGAGACGCGCCTTGCCGGGCCGGCCGCCGCGCGTCCTGCGGCGCGCCCGCGGGCAGGGCGCCCGCCTGCCCTCGCGGCGCCATCATCCCGAGCTGGCTGTCGAAGCCGAACTCGACGAAGTCGGCCTGGTCATCGACCGACGCGCCCGGGGCGGCCGTTTCCCCCGCGTCCATGGCCGGCGTTGCGCTGGCCGGGAGGGTCGAGGTGGACGGGGGCTCGGGGTCGCTCGACAGGACGCCCGAGGCGAGCAGCGTCACGACGATGACGACCAGCAGCGGCGCGACCCAGCCGCCGGCGGGCCGGGCGCGCTGCGCCGGGCCGTGGTGAGAAACAAGGATTTCGCTCATCGCTCGCTCCGTGGTTGCCTGAAGCAATGGCAACCAGCGTGCCTGACGCGGGGCTCACGGAACGAGCATGGCGATTCCTAAGTCGCCCCCTCCTCGGGCAGGCTCACGATCGCCTCGATCTCGACCATCATCTTCGGGTCCGCCAGCCGCGACACCTCGACCAGCGTCGCCGCCGGGCGGTTCACGTAGTACTGCGCCCGCAGCTCCCGTGTCTGGTCCTTGAAGAGCTGGATGTCCGTCGTGTAGATGGTGTACTTGACGACGTCGGCCCAGCTGGCGCCGGCGGCCGCGAGGATGTCGCCGAGGTTCTCGAAGCACTGGCGGGTCTGCGCGGCGACATCGCCCACGCCCACGATCTCGCCTTCGCGGTCGCGCGCCGTGATGCCGGCGGTGTGGAGAAGGCGGCCCGACGACACCACGCCGAGCGAGAACGGGATCCTGTCTTCCAGCGGCTTGCCGAGCCGCAGGTCATTGCGCTTGCCCATGGCCCTCGTCTCCGGAACGCTCCTCGCTTGCCAGCGGGACAGTGCCATGTTCCGATGACGGAAGGAAGCCCCGTGCCGCTTGCCCGGGCGGCAACCTCGGTCGGGCATGACGATTGCCAGTACGTCGGGACATCCACGGACAGGGCGACGACGCCATCGTCTCGCCAAGGAGCGCAGCCATGCCACGCGGCGACAAGGATGCCTACACCGACAAG
>CAZDYQ010000196.1:0-2684 GCA_964509685.1 uncultured Burkholderiaceae bacterium | reverse complement strand
CGGCCGTCCGACGCGGCGCCGCTACACCACCGAGATCGTCGGGTACCGCCAGCGCCGGCGCAGCTCGACCGGCAGCCGCTCGAGGAGCGCCGCCGTCCAGTAGCAGTAGCCCGCCGCGCTCGGGTGCACGCCGTCGGCCGCGAGGAAGCGTTCCGAATCGATCGCGAACGGGTCCACCTCGGCGGGGTGGAAGAGGTCCACGTAGATGGCGCACATGGCCTGCGCGATCTCCAGCAGCGCGGCGCGCACGCGGCGGCTGCGGCGCTCGACGATGCGGCTCATGGGCCAGTACCACAGGGGCGCGGAGCCCAGGTTGCCCGGCGGCATCCAGGCGACGTGCCGGGCGATGGCCATGGCGGCGGCATTGACGCGGGTGGCCTCGGAGCGCAGGCGGGTGAGCGGCGTGAATCGCAGGATGTCGTTGCCGCCGGCCATGATCAGGACCAGGTCGAATCGTTCGGTGCCGACGGACTCGAGCTGCTTCGAGACATCCGTGAGGCGGGCGCCGTCGGCGGCGACATTGCGGATGCGAAGGCCGGGGAAGCGCCTGCCGAGCCGGCCCGCCACGGACTGGTGCGGCTCGTCCGCCCCGGTGCCGAGCGCCGTGCTGTCGCCCACCACCAGCAGCGAGCCGACCGGCCGCGACGGCTCCTGCTCGAAGCCGTCCGCGGGCGGCACGATACTGCGACTGCGTTCGATCCCGGAGATGAACCCGGCGCGCACCCGGTCACCGGGTCGGGCAAAGACGGGCGACGGGCTCAGCATGTGGGACCTGCGTGCATTGAATACATCCAGCAACTTCATGTGGCGCGAAGTCGCAAGCCTTGTGCCCGGAAACGGGGATCCGGAATCGCGTCTAACATTGCCGGATGACGACCACCCGCGCCGACCGCCCCCCGCTCGACGACCTGCTGGCCGGGCTGCTGGACCCGCCGCCCGCGCCCGCGGCCGCCGACGTGCCCGCCTGGTGGCGGCTGGAGCTTGCCCGCCGGCAGGCCCGTCCCGGCGCCTCCCCCTTCGAGCTCGCGGTGGCCGGCGGCCTGGAGGCCGACCGGCTGGGCTGGGCGCTCGCCACCGGCTACCAGGCGGCGCTGCGCTCGATGATCCCCGACCTGCCGGGCGACGTGCCGCTGGCGTTCTGCATCTCGGAGGCCGGCGGCAACTCGCCCAGGGCGATCCAGAGCACGCTCGAGCCCGAGGGCGACGGCTTCGCGCTGTCGGGCGAGAAGCGCTGGAGCACGCTGGGACCGGCGGCCGGCCTGCTGCTCGTGGCCGCCCGCGAGCCGCAGGCGCCGGGCGCGACGCGGCCCTCGATCCGGCTCGCGCGGGTGCCCGCGGGCGCCCCGGGGCTCGAGTTCATCCCGATGCCGGAGGCCGATTTCACGCCGGAGGTGCCCCATGCGCGCATCCGGCTCGACCGGGTGCCGGTGCCGGCCGGCGCGCTGCTGGCGGGTGATGCCTACGAGCTCTTCGTCAAGCCGTTCCGCACGATCGAGGACGTCCTGGTGACGGCGGGCAAGCTCGCCTACCTGCTCGCCGAGGGCGGTCGACGCGACTGGCCGCGCGCCTGGCGCGAGCGGGCGCTCGCCGCGCTGCTCGCGCTGCACGCCCTGGCCGGGTCCGACCGGCAGGCCCCGGCCATGCACATTGCGCTGGCCGGCGCGATGGCGACATGGAGCGCACTGATGGCCGAGGCGACGGTGTTCTTCGAACAGGGGCCGCAGGACGAGGCGGCCCGGCGCTGGGCGCGCGACCGCCGGCTCTTCGACATCCCCTTCAAGGTGCGCGCGATGCGCACCGAGCGCGCCTGGGAGCGGGTCGCGCGGGCGCCGGGCCCGCGATAGAGGGCGTCCCGCCGGGGCCTCAGCCGCCCGAAGCAGGCGGCTCCGTACCCGTCGGCGTGCGGGCGTCCGCTGCCGGCTCGGTGGTCGGCACGAGGGTGGCGAGCACCTTGTCGACGCGCCGCCCGTCCACGTCCATCACCTCGAAGCGCCAGTTCTCCCATACCGCGACGTCGCCGGTGCGGGGCAGGCGCCCCAGCAGCAGCATCAGCATGCCGGACAGGGCGTTGTAGCGGCCGTATTCCTCCTCCGGCACGGACTCGAGGCCGAGGCGCTCCTTGAGGTCGTGGATCGGGATCAGGCCGTCGAGCAGCCAGGAGCCGTCCTCGCGCTGGACGGCGTCCGCGTCCTCGACGTCGGGTGTGCGCAACTCGCCGGCGATCGCCTCGAAGACGTCGTACAGGGTGACGAGGCCCTGGACCTCGCCGTATTCGTCCACCACCAGCGCCACATGGCGGCCGCCCTGGCGGAAGCTCTCGAGCAGCTCGAGGCCGGTGAGGGTTTCGGGCACGAAGAGTGGCGGCTCCAGCTCGACATCGAGGCTGGGCGTGCCGCCGGCGGTGAGCTTCTGCGCGAGCAGCTGCTTGCTGTGCAGGAAGCCGAGGATGCGGTCGAGCCCGCCGTCGCAGACGGGGAAGCGCGAGTACTGGCTGTCCACCACGAGCTTCAGGTTCTCCTCGAGCGGCCGCTGCAGGTCGAGGTACACCATCTCGGACTTGGGCATCATCATCGATCCGACGCGGCGCTCGTCGAGCCGGAAGACGTTGCGCAGGATCGCGTGCTCGTCCCGCTCGATGATGCCGGCGGTCGAGCCCTCCTCGATCATCGCGTGGATCTCTTCCT
>CAZDYQ010000195.1:0-2692 GCA_964509685.1 uncultured Burkholderiaceae bacterium | reverse complement strand
CGATGTCCTGGAGCGAGCTCGCCGACGCGCTCGAGGCGGCCTACCGGGCCGAGGGCCATGTCGTGACCCGACTCGGCGACAGGGGAGCCGACTTCGAGCTCCAGAAGGGTGGAAGGACGACGCTGGTGGCCGCTCGCCGCTGGAAGGTCGCCCGCACGGGGATCGACCCGCTCCGCGAGCTCGCCGCGGCGAGGCAGGCGCGCGATGCGCAGGAATGCCGCTACATCGCGCTCGGCGAAGTCACGGACAATGCCCGCCGGTTCGCCGATCGGAACGGCATCCGAATCGTCTCGGGCCCCGAACTGGCGCGGCTGTTGCCCTCCGCGGGCGACAAGACGCGAGCGCGCTGAGGGTCCGTCGCGCGAACGGGCCCTCAGGCGACGCCGAGATAGGCCTGCCGGATGTAATCGTCCTTGGCCATCTCGGCGCTCGTCCCTTCGCGCCCCACCTTCCCGTGCTCGAGCACATACACGCGGTCGGCGATCCGCAGCGCCGATTGTGCGTCCTGCTCGGCCATCAGGATGGCGGTGCCGTTCTCGCGGATCTTCCGGATCGCCTCGAAGATTTCCATCTTGAGGCGATGGGCGATGCCGACCGACGGCTCGTCGAGCAGCAGCAGCGAGGGCTTGCCCATCAGGGCCCGCCCGATCGCGACCATCTGTTGCTGGCCGCCCGACAGCGTGCTGACGATCTGGCCGGCGCGCTCGCGCAGGATCGGGAACAGGCCGTAGACGAACTCCAGGTCGCGCTGGACCTCGTCCCGGTCGCGCCGGAGATAGGCGCCGAGCATCAGGTTCTTCAGCACGGTGAGTTCGGGGAACAGCCGCCTGCCTTCGGGGCAATGGCAGATTCCCTTGCCCACCACCTCGTGGGCGGCCAGCGCCTGCAGCGACTGGCCACGCAGCTCGAGCACACCCTCCGACGGCTGCATCCGCGAGATCGCCTTGAGCAGCGTGGACTTGCCCGCGCCGTTGGGCCCGAGCACGGCGACGATCTCGCCCTCGGCCACCGTCTGCGACACCGACTCCAGGGCGATCGCCTTGCCGTACCAGACCGACAGGTCCTGAATCCGCAACAGGGGCGCCGTCATGCGACCTCCACGTCCGGGGCGTCCGTACCGATGTACGCATCGATCACCCGCGGATGGGTGACGATGCGATCGGGCGTGTCGTCCGCGATGAGCTCGCCGAAATCCAGGGCGATCACCCGCTCGACGAGCTTCATGAATTCGCGAAGCTTGTGCTCGATCAGCAGCACGGTGAGCCCCGTCTCCTGGTGAATGCGCCGGATCAGGGCCGACAGTTCCGCGATCTCGCCGGAGCCTAGCCCGGCAAAAGGCTCGTCGAGCAGCAGCAGCTTCGGAGCGGTCGCGAGCGCGCGGGCGATCTCGAGCCGGCGCTGGTCGCCGTACGACATCTGCTCCACCGGCATGTCCTCCTTGCCGCCCAGCCCCACCTGCTCGATGAGCTCCCGGGCGTGGGCCTCGCGGCCCTGGGGCGGGGCCGGCTGCGCCAGGCCACCCACCTTGACGTTCTCGATCACCGTCATGCCGACGAATGGCCGGCAGAGCTGGAAGGTTCGCGACATGCCGAGGCGCACGATCCTGTGCGGCGCCATGCCGACGATCGACTGGCCCAGGAACGTGACGCTGCCCTGGTCGGCCGGAATGAAGCCGGTCAGGAGGTTGTACAGCGTCGTCTTGCCCGCGCCGTTCGGCCCCAGGATCCCGACGACCTCGCCGGGACGAAGGGAGAAGCTCACGTCGTTGACCGCCACGAGCCCGCCGAAGCGCTTGCTCAGGTGCGAAACCTCGAGGATCGTGCTCATGCGGACCCTCCCAGCCGTGCCTTGAGCCGGTTCCATGTCGGCGCCACCAGGCCCTGGGGCAGGTAGAACAGGATCAGGATCAGCGTCACGCTGTAGATGAGCAGTCGCCATTCGCCGAAGTCGCGCAGCAGCTCCGTCAGCATGACCAGCAGGATCGCGCCGCCGACGGGGCCCCAGATCGACGACATCCCGCCCACGTACACCATCGTGATGACGGTGATCGAGAGGACGACGGTGAAGACCTGCGGGCTCACCTGCAGCTGGTACTGCGCATACATTGCGCCCCCGGCGCCGGCAATGGCGGCACTGATCACCAGCGAGGCGATCTTGTACCAGGTGACATTGAGCCCGGCGGCCTGGCACGTCGCCTCGTCGCCCCGGATCGCCCGCAGGATCAGGCCCCAGTTGGAACGCGCCAGGAGGACCAGCACCGCTGTGCAGACCACCAGCACCGCGAGGGCGAAGTAGTAGAAGCCCAGCTGGGAGAAGATCAGCGGCTCGATGCCGTTGATGCCCTCCTCGCCCCCGGTGTACTCCCAGAAGATGAGCATCAGCCGCTCCATGATGGCCGACGCCGAGAGCATCGCCAGCGCGAAGTACGGACCCTTCAGCCGCAGCGTCGGGAAGCCCACGACCAGCGCGAAGAGCGAGGCGACCACCATCGCGCTCGGGATGGCCCACCAGCCGCTGATCCCCCAGACGGTGTTCATGAAGCCCGCCGTGTACGCGCCGGCGCCGATGAACAGGGCATGCCCGAAGTTCTCCCGCCCGGTCAGGCCGGACATGAAGTCCCAGCTGACGGCCCAGATCGCGTAGATGATCGCGACCGTGAGCACGCCGGTGAGATAGGAGTTGTCGAGGAGCA
>CAZDYQ010000194.1:0-2757 GCA_964509685.1 uncultured Burkholderiaceae bacterium | reverse complement strand
TCGTAACGAAGGTACCCATGACGAGAACCTCGGCCGCATCGGCGCGGCAGTTCATCCCCAAGTCCAGCTACGACTACGACGAGCTGATCGCTTGCGGCCACGGCAAGCTGTTCGGCCCGGGCAACGCGCGCCTGCCGCTGCCGCCGATGCTGATGTTCGATCGCATCACGCACATCTCGGCCACTGGCGGTGCATTCGACAAGGGCTTCGTCGAGGCGGAGTTCGACATCCGCCCCGACCTCTGGTTCTTCCAGTGTCACTTCGAGGAAGATCCCGTGATGCCCGGCTGCCTCGGGCTCGACGCCCTCTGGCAGCTGCTCGGATTCTTCCTCGGCTGGAGCGGAGCCCCCGGCTCGGGCCGCGCCCTCGGCCTGAGCAGCCTCAAGTTCACGGGACAGGTGCTGCCCGAGGCGAAGCTCGTCCAGTACCGGCTCGACATCAAGCGCATGATCAACCGCCGGCTCGTGCTGGGAGTGGCCGATGGCCAGGTCGTCGTCGACGGCGAGCTGATCTACGACGCCAAGGACCTCAACGTCGGGCTGTTCATCAATCCGAGGGCGACCGAAGGCAAGGCAATCGGCGAATGAGCGAAGCAATCAAGACCCGCCGGGTGGTCATCACCGGCATCGGCATCATCTCCTGCATCGGGCTCGACAAGGAGCAGGTGCTGCAGTCCCTGCGCGAGGGCCGTTCGGGCGTCGTCGCCATGCCCGAGTACACCGAGCTCGGATTCCGCAGCCAGGTGGCCGGGCGCCCCGACATCGACCTCGACGCCGTCGTCGACCGCAAGCTGCGTCGCTTCATGGGCGACGGGGCGGCCTACCTGCATCTCTCGATGGAGCAGGCCATCGCGGACGCCGGCCTCGAGCCGGGCGACGTCAGCAACGAGCGCACCGGCATCATCGTCGGCTCGGGCGGGCCCTCGACCCGCAACCAGGTCGAGGCCGCGACGATCTGCAAGGAGAAGGGACCGAAGCGCGTCGGCCCGTACATGGTGCCGCGCTGCATGTCGTCCACCACCTCGGCCACCGCGGCGACCAACTTCCGGATCAAGGGCGTCAACTACACCATCTCGTCGGCCTGCTCGACCTCGGCGCACTGCATCGGCAACGCCGCCGAGCTCATCCAGTGGGGCAAGCAGGACATCATCTTCGCCGGCGGCGGCGAGGAACTCGACTGGACGCTGTCGGTGCTGTTCGACGGCATGGGCGCCATGTCCTCGAAGTACAACGACACGCCCACGACCGCATCGCGACCGTACGACGCCAACCGCGACGGCTTCGTGATCGCCGGCGGCGGCGGGGTGGTCGTGCTCGAGGAACTCGAGCACGCCAGGGCGCGCGGCGCGAAGATCTACGCCGAGCTCACCGGCTACGGCGCCACCTCCGACGGCGCCGACATGGTCGCCCCCAGCGGCGAGGGCGCCGTGCGCTGCATGCGCCAGGCGCTCGCCACCGTGCGCACCCCCGTCACCTACATCAACACCCACGGCACCGCCACCCCGGTGGGCGACATCGTCGAGCTGCGGGCGATCCGCGAGGTGTTCGAGGAGACGGGCCGGGAGATCCCGCACATCTCCTCGACCAAGTCGATGACGGGCCACTCGCTGGGCGCCACCGGCGTGCAGGAAGCGATCTACTCGCTCCTCATGATGCAGCACGGCTTCGTCGCGCCCAGCATCAACATCGAGACGCTCGACGAAGGCGCCGCCGGCTTCCCCATCGCGCGAGAGCGCATCGACGGCGTCGAGCACCAGACGATCCTGTCGAACAGCTTCGGCTTCGGCGGCACCAACTGCACGCTGGCCCTGTCCCGCTACGAGTGAGGCAAGCGCGGGCGCCGGGCGTCCCCCCGTGCCGCGCGCACACGAGCGGCCCGGCCCCCGGCGCACGCCGCGGGCCGGGCCTGTCGGAATGCTGGCTCTACGCCTCCAGCCGATGCCGGATCAGTGCAGCACGAGGGGCTGCTGCATCAGCCCGTCGAACTGGCTGAGGTAGGCGTCCACTTCCTCGATCGTGGGCTGGGAGGCGATCAGGTTCTCCACATCGCTGCGAAAGCGCAGCGCCAGCGGGCCGGCCAGGTAGATCTGCCGCCGCGCGGCCTTGTCCATGATCTCGTACCCACCCACGGACCCGGCCTCGGGGTCGCGGAACTCGACTACGCAGTAGCTCGGACTGTTGTAGATCATGTTCATCGCGGGAACCTCCTTCGCCTCCCATATGGAGACGGCATCTCCCCGATTCAAGTGAGACCGGCGCTGACCGGCGCCGGGATGGGCGCGACATGCGGTCGGGGGCGCAAGCCCCATGCCCACTCCCCCGCCGCCAGTCCGAAAACGGCGACTTCCGTGAAATAGTCCTTTGCCGGCCTTGCGGCCGGAGACACAATCCGCAAGTGCCAGCGCTGCCCCTCGGGGAGACAAGGACGGGCAAGGCGACGCTGGCGGGGAGACTGATGCGGGGCGGCCCCCTCGGGCCGCCGTGCGCCTCAATCGTGGTCGATATCACTCCAAGAGCATAGGAAGCCTTCCGATGTCACTCATCATCGAGATCACCCAGCAGAACGGTCTGGTCGTCCGCCAGCCGGTCGATCCGAACTCCGCGAAGATCGCCGCCCAGCCGGGTGACAAGATTCGCATCCTCAATGCGGAAACCGGCCAGCCCGCGGGCGACCTCGTCGCTCGGCGAGTGGGCGATGCCCTCGTCGTCGAGCAGGCCGGCGGCGCGACCGTCGAGCTCACCGAGTTCTTTGCGCCCG
>CAZDYQ010000193.1:0-2790 GCA_964509685.1 uncultured Burkholderiaceae bacterium | reverse complement strand
AGCGCACCATCCTCTGGATCGTTTTCTCGATGTCCCTGCTGTTCCTCTGGGACGGGTGGCAGCGCCACAACGGCAAGCCGTCGCTCCTCGGCGGTCCGCCGGCGGCCCAGCAGGCGGAATCCGGGCAGGGCAGGAGCCGCGAGGGCGATGGCGACGCGAGCGTGCCCTCGGCGGGCGCCTCGGCGGTGCCCACCGCCCAGGGCACGACGGCGGCGGCCCAGCTGCCGGCGGCCGATGCCGAGGCGGTCTCGAAGGGGCAGGTCTTCCGGTTCGGCAACGACGTGCTCGACCTGCGGATCAGCTCGTCCGGCGGGGTCATCGTCCGTGCCGAGCTCCTCGAGCACAAGGAGACCGAGGATTCCAGCCGGAACGTGGTGCTGCTCGACCAGTCGGGCGACCGGGTGTACCTGGCCCAGAACGGCCTGATCGGCGCGCCGCAGGGCAGCAGCTATCCCACGCACCGCTCGCCGTTCACCCTGCTGGGCGAGACCACGCTGGCGAACGGCAGCAAGCGGCTGTCGCTCCAGTCGGAGGCGGGCGGGCTGCGCCTCGTTCGGCACTACGACCTGGAGCCGGGTTCCTACGTGGTCCACGTCCGGGAGGAGGTGACCAACATCGGCGACGCGCCGGCCAGCCCCACGGTGTATCGCCAGATCACCCGCGACGGTTCGCCGGCGCCGGGCGGCACGATGTTCTACAGCACCTACACCGGGCCGGTGGTGTACACCGACGAGGACAAGTTCCAGAAGGTGAGCTTCGACGACATCGGCTCCGGCAAGGCGAGCTTCACCCAGAGGGCCAACGACGGCTGGGTCGGCCTGATCCAGCACTACTTCGCCACCGCCTGGATCCCCGCGCCGGACACGCCCCGCGAGTACTACTCCGCAAAGGTCGGCGAGAACCTCTACTCCATCGGCATCAAGACGCCGCTCGGCACCATCGAGCCCGGCGCCACCGTCGCGTCGGAGGCCATGTTCTACGTCGGCCCCCAGGACCAGCAGGTGCTCGAGAAGCTGGCCCCGGGCCTGGAACTCACGGTGGACTACGGGTGGCTCACCATCCTCGCCAAGCCGATCCATTGGCTGCTGACCGTCCTGCACGGGTTCCTCGGCAACTGGGGCTGGGCGATCGTCGCGCTCACCGTCATCATCAAGACGATCTTCTTCCCGCTCCAGGCGGCGAGCTACAAGTCGATGGCGCGCATGAAGGCGGTGACGCCGCGGCTGCAGGCCATTCGCGAGCGCTACGGCGACGATCGCGCGCGGATGAACCAGGCGATGATGGAGCTGTACAAGCAGGAGAAGATCAATCCGCTCGGCGGGTGCCTGCCGATCCTCGTGCAGATCCCGGTGTTCATCGCGCTGTACTGGGTGCTGCTCGCCTCCGTCGAGATGCGGCACGCGCCCTGGATCGGCTGGATCGACGACCTGGCATCGCCGGATCCCTATTTCATCCTGCCGCTGGTCATGGCCGGGACGATGTTCCTCCAGACCCGGCTCAATCCCACGCCGCCCGACCCGATGCAGGCCCGGATGATGATGATCATGCCGCTCGTGTTCTCGGTCATGTTCTTCTTCTTCCCGGCCGGCCTGGTCCTGTACTGGCTCGTCAACAACATCTACTCGATCGCGCAGCAATGGGTGATCACCCGCAAGATCATGGCGGAGAAATAGGCGGGCCAGGCCAGGGCGAGGCGGGCATGAACGACTCGCGTCCGATCTGCGCCATCGCAACGCCCCCGGGACGCGGCGGCATCGGCATCGTCCGCGCCTCCGGCAAGGGCGTCGATTCCCTGATGGATGCGATCTGCGGCCGCAGGCTGCCGCCACGCCAGGCCACCTACCTGCCCTTCCTCGATGCCGATGGCGACGTCATCGACCACGGCATCGCCCTCTGGTTCCCCGCGCCCCATTCGTACACCGGCGAGGACGTCCTCGAGCTGCAGGGCCATGGTGGCCCCGTGGTGATGCAGATGCTGCTCGCCCGCACGCTCGCCGCCGGCGAGCCGCTCGGCATGCGGCTCGCGGCGCCGGGCGAGTTCACCCAGCGCGCCTTCCTCAACGACAAGCTCGATCTCGCCCAGGCGGAGGCCGTGGCCGACCTCATCGACGCGACGACCGAGCAGGCCGCCCGCTCGGCCCAGCGATCGATGAGCGGCGAGTTCTCGCGCCGTATCCATGCGCTGCGCGACGGGCTCATCGAACTGCGGATGCTCGTGGAGGCGACGCTCGACTTCCCCGAGGAGGAAATCGACTTCCTCCAGCGGGCAGATGCCGAGGGCAAGCTGCGGGCGGTGCGCGAGCAGCTCGCCGCGACCCTGGCGAGCGCGCGCACGGGCGCGCTGCTGCGCGACGGCCTGAACGTGGTGCTCGTGGGCGAGCCCAACGTCGGCAAGTCCTCGCTGCTGAACGCGCTGGCCGGCGCGGAGGTCGCGATCGTCACCTCGATCGCCGGCACCACGCGCGACCGGGTCGCGCAGGCGATCCAGATCGAGGGCGTGCCGATCAACATCATCGACACGGCCGGGCTGCGCGAGGCCTCCGACGAGGTCGAGCGCATCGGCATTGCCCGCACCTGGGACGAGATCGGCCGGGCCGATGTCATCCTGCTGCTGGGCGTGGCCCGGGCCGGACCCGAGGCGCCGGCCGATCCACCGCTCGCCGCCGAAGTGCTGGCGTGCGCCGGCCCGCGTGTGCCCGTCGTGCACGTCTGGAACAAGATCGACCTGGCGGGACTGCCGGCGGCGAGCCGCGGGGAAGGGACGGAGCGCAGCGTGTGGCTGTCGGCGCT
>CAZDYQ010000192.1:0-2857 GCA_964509685.1 uncultured Burkholderiaceae bacterium | reverse complement strand
ACCGAGAACGAGCTGCTCAAGACGCCCAACCTCGGGCGCAAATCGCTGAACGAGATCAAGGAAGTGCTCGCCTCGCGCGGGCTGACGCTGGGCATGCGCCTGGAGAACTGGCCGCCGGCCGGCCTCGAGCGTCCCTGATCGATAGAGGAATCCACCATGCGTCATCGTCACGGACTTCGCAAACTCAATCGCACGAGCGCGCATCGCAACGCGATGCTGCGCAACATGTGCAATTCGCTGCTGCTCCACGAGCAGATCAAGACGACCCTGCCCAAGGCCAAGGAGCTGCGGCGCGTGGTCGAGCCGCTCATCACCCTGGGCAAGAAGCCTTCCCTCGCCAACCGTCGCCTGGCGTTCAATCGCCTGCGCGATCGCGATATGGTCGTGAAGATCTTCGACGAGCTCGGCCCTCGCTATGCGAACCGCAAAGGCGGCTACCTGCGCATCCTGAAGTTCGGCTTTCGCAAGGGCGACAATGCCCCGATGGCGATCGTCGAGCTCATGGATCGTCCCGAGAAGGACGAGGCCTCGCCGCAGGCTTGAGCCCATCGCCAGGCCGGCCGCCCCGGGCGGACGGCTTGCAGGACGCCCGACGGCCCCGCGCCAGTCGGGCGTTCTCGTTCATGGAGGACCGCCATGTCGTCACCCGGTTTCACCCCGCCGGTCATGTTGGTGCTCACCAACGTGCCGGACGAAGCGAGCGCTGACCGTATCGAACGCGCATTGCTCGACGAGGGCCTGGTCGCCTGCATCAACCGGATGGCGACAGTGAGCTCTCGCTATCACTGGGAGGGAGCACTCGAGGAGGCGCGCGAGATCCCGTTGCTCATGAAGACGATCGAGACCCGCTACGCGGAACTGGAGCGCAGGATCGGCGAGCTTCACCCCTACGAGGTGCCCGAGATCGTCGCGTGGCATCCCGCGCGAGTGAACGCTTCCTATGCCGCCTGGGTCGCGCAGTGCTGCGCGAGGCGGCCCGGGCCCGTCTAGGAATTCGCCGGCCGGGGCGCGCGATGCGCCCCGGAGCCGGCGAATGGGTCAGGCGCCCTCGCGCAGCCAGCGCGCGGCATCCAGGGCGAAGTAGGTCAGGATGCCGTCGGCACCCGCGCGTCGCATGCAGACGAGCGCCTCGAGGGCCGTGGCCTTCTCGTCCAGCCAGCCGTTCGCGCCCGCCGCCTTGATCATCGCGTACTCCCCACTCACCTGGTACACGAACGTGGGCATCCGGAACGTGTCCTTCACCCGGCGCACGATGTCGAGGTAGGGCATGCCCGGCTTGACCATCACCATGTCGGCGCCTTCCGCGATGTCGAGCCCGACCTCGCGCAAGGCCTCGTCGCCGTTGGCGGGGTCCATCTGGTAGGTCTTCTTGTCGCCCTTGCCGAGGTTGGCGGCCGAGCCCACCGCATCGCGGAACGGCCCGTAGTAGGCGGAGGCGTACTTCGCCGAGTACGCCATAATCTTCGTTTGGATGAAGCCCTCGGCCTCCAGCGCCTGCCGGATCGCGCCGACCCGCCCGTCCATCATGTCGGAGGGCGCGACGATGTCGACGCCCGCGCGCGCCTGGGCCAGCGCCTGTTCCACCAGGATGGCGGTGGTGAGCTCGTTCAGCACGTAGCCCGACTCGTCGAGGACCCCGTCCTGGCCGTGGCTGGTATAGGGATCGAGCGCGACGTCGGTGAGGACGCCGAGCTCCGGGAAGCGCTGCTTGAGCGCCGCCACGGCGCGTGGCACGAGACCCTCGGGATCGGTCGCGATGCGCCCGTCCGGCGTCTTGATCGACGGATCGATCGCGGGAAAGAGCGCGATCACCGGGACGCCGAGCGCCAGGCACTGCTCGGCGACCGGCAGCAGCAGGTCGATGCTGAGCCGCTCGACGCCGGGCATCGACGGGACCGGGGTGCGCTGCTTCGTGCCCTCGTGGATGAACACCGGGTAGATGAGGTCGTCGGCGTCGAGGCGCGTCTCGCGCACCATGCGCCGGGAAAAGTCGTCGCGCCGCAGGCGCCGCGGACGCGCCGTCGGGAAGGAAGGCAGGGGTGGGAAGACGTCGTTGCTCATGCTTTGCCTCGAATGGGTGCCGGCCCGCTCGCCGGCTCGAAATCGGACTGCTCGTGTCGTGCTGGTTCCTCGTCGCCCCGGGCGGCGTCGTCGCCCAGTGTGCCGTCCGGCTCGGGCGGCACCAGCCATGCCGCGATCTGCGCCCGGGCGGCCTCCAGGCCGAGGCCCTTGAGCGACGAGAACAGCAGCATGCTGACCGGGTTCGGCAGGCGCAGCGCGGCGATCTGGTCGCGCGCCTGGTCCAGTGCCCGGCGCTGGTGCATGCGCGCGAGCTTGTCCGCCTTCGTGAGCAGGACGAGGATCGGCACGTCGGGCGCGATCCAGCGCAGCAGGTCCACGTCGCGCTCGCCGACCAGGCGGCGGATGTCCACGGTCAGGACCACGCCGCGCAGCTGCGCGCGGCCGCCGAGATAGCGCCCGGCGAGCGTGCTCCACTGGCGGCGGATCTCGCCGGGCGCCGCCGCAAAGCCGTAGCCCGGCGTGTCGACGAGATATCCCAGCAGGCCCGCGGCCGGATCGCCCAGGCTGAAGAAGTTGAGCGCCTGCGTGCGGCCCGGCGTGCGGCTCGCGAACGCCAGCCGGTTGCGATTGCAGAGTCGGTTGATCGCCGAGGACTTGCCGGCGTTGGAGCGTCCGACGAAGGCCACCTCGGGCAGGTCCGCCGCCGGCAACTGGTGCAAGTGGGCGACGGTGGTGAAGAACTGGGCGGTCGACAGGAGCGCGGCGCTCATGCTAGGTCCTGCCTGCCCTCGGGCTGGCCCGACGGCTTGGATGCGTCAAACCCCATATTGTACAA
>CAZDYQ010000191.1:0-2929 GCA_964509685.1 uncultured Burkholderiaceae bacterium | reverse complement strand
GCCTGCATCGTGTCGAGCCAGCTCTTGCCGGTGCTGACGATGCCGAGCCTCGCCGGCTCCCCGTCGGCCCGGCCGAAGACGTTGCGATCGAGCCGGTTGGCGCGCGCCCAGGCCCGGGCCGCCGGGACCTTCCAGCGCGTCAGGCGCTCCTCGAGCTGCAGGAAGGGGACCTCGGGCCAGCGAATGTTGAGCCCGCCCTCGGGCATCTCCACGCCCTCGGGCGTGACGAACTCGAGGCGCTGCGGCGAGACGTCCACGACGCCCGCCACCTCGATCGTGTCGGTAACCGCCTTCAGCGCCACCCACAGGCCGCTGAAGCGCGACAGCGCGATGCCCTGCAGGCCATAGTCGATGTAGTCCTGGACGGTGGCCGGCGCGAGCACCGGGATGGACACGGCGCTGAAGATGAAGTCGGTCTGCGCCGCCATCGTCGAGGACTTGGCCGCATGGTCGTCGCCCGCGATCGCGAGGACCCCGCCATGGGGCGCCGTCCCGGCCTGGTTCGCATGGCGCAGCGCGTCCCCGCTGCGATCGACCCCGGGGCCCTTGCCGTACCAGATGCCGAAGACGCCGTCGTACTTGCCGCCGGGGAAGAGGTTGGCCTGCTGGGTACCCCAGATCGCGGTCGCGGCGAGGTCCTCGTTGACGCCCGGCACGAACTTGACGTGGTGCGCGTCGAGCTGCTTGCGGGCCCGGGTGAGGGCCTGGTCGTAGCCGCCCAGCGGCGAGCCGCGATAGCCGGTGATGTAGCCGGCGGTATTCAGGCCAGCGGCGAGGTCGCGCTGGCGTTGCATCAACGGCAGGCGCACGAGCGCCTGCGTCCCCGTGAGGTACACCAGGCCCTCGGTCGCATCGTACTTGTCGTCGAGGCTGACCTCGCGCAGGCTTCGTTCCAGGGGTGCGTTCATCCGAATATCTCCTGAGTGGCCCGCCCGCGGCCGGACGGTGCGGCGCTGTTCGGGGCCAGGCGCGGCGCGCATCGAGGCGCGACTTCTGCGTATTATCGCCCTTCGGGCCGCGCGGCGCTCCCGAGGGCCGGGCGAGGCCCCGGGACCCGCTGCCACGAAGGCCCACGGGCGGAACCTTGCCCTCCTATAATCGGCGCAAGGCCAGCCCACGGCCGCTACCAGCACCACGAGGAGGAGACCCGCATGACAAGGACGATCGACCGCCGCGGATTCCTGCAGGGAACGGGCGCCGTGGCGGCCACGCTGGCCATGCCGGCCATCGTTCTCGCCCAGCCGAAAGTCACGCTGAAGATCAGCCACTACCTGCCCGCCACGCACGGCTTCCAGGTGGACTTCATCAAGCCCTGGGCGGAGAACCTCAAGCAGCAGAGCGGCGGCGCCATCGACTACCAGATCTTCGACGCATCCACCACCTTCGGGCGGGCCGACCGCCAGGGGGACCAGGTCAAGGCCGGGGTCACGGACATCGCGCTCGGCCTGTGCGGCATTCCCCGCGGGCGGTTCCCGCACTCCTCGATCATGGAGCTGCCCTTCGTGGTCGATCGCGCCGAGAGCGGATCGCGCGCGCTGTGGCAGCTCCACCAGGACGGCAAGCTCGGCAAGGAGTACGAGGACTTCAAGGTGCTCATGCTGATGACGCACCACGGCGCGCTGATCCACACCGTCGACAAGCCGGTGCGACAGCTGGCGGACATCCGGGGCCTGCGCATGCGCACCCCCGGGCCGGCCGTCAGCGCCATGATCGAGCACCTCGGCGGCAGCGCCCTCACCCTGCCGCCGTCGGAGATCTACCAGTCGCTCTCCAAGGGCGCGATCGACGGCCTGATGACCACCTGGGACCTCGTCGGCGCCATCCATGCCAACGAAGTGCTCAAGTACCACACCGACTGCCGGATCTATGCCGCGGCGTTCTACTACGTCATGAACCGCAAGCGCTACGAGGGGCTGCCCCGGGAGCTGCAGCAACTGATCGACGCCAGTTCCGGCGACGCCCTGCTGCAGAAGGTCGGCCCCTGGTGGGACAAGTGGGAGAGCGCCGGCAAGGAAGACGCCATGAAGCGCAACCAGGAGATCATCGTGATCGACGACGCCGAGCGCGACAGGTGGCGCGAGCAGCTGGCGCCCATGATCGACAGCTACCTCGCCGGACTCTCGTCCCAGGGCGTGAGCGACCCGCAGGCGCTCTACAAGGAAGCCCTGGCGCTGGTGGCGAAGCACAGGGCCTGAGCGCCGGCGCATGGACCAGCCCCGGCAGGCGACCACGCCTCCGCCACGATCCGGTTTCACCCGGATCGTGGACCTCTTCGGGTGGGCGGGCGTCGCGGCGCTCCTCGTGCCCACCCTGCTTGTCTGCGCCGACATCGCCTGGCGCCGCGCGGTGGGCGGCGCCTTCATCGACGTCTTCGACATCACGCAGCTGTGCCTGGTCGCCTGCGCCGCCTGGACCATCCCGTACGGCTTCGTCCACCGGACGCACATCAACATGGACCTCCTGGTCGGACGCCTGCCGCCGCGCGCGCGCGGTGTGCTCGATGCGGTCATCCACGTCGGGACGGCGGCCCTCTTCGTGCTGCTTGCCGTGCTGGCATGGAATGCCACGGTGCTGCATTACGACTACCAGGACAGCACGCAGAACCTCGGGATCCCGGTGGTCTGGCACTGGGGCATCTTCCTGCTCGGGCTCGCGCTGTCGATCCTCGCCTGCCTGTGGCGGGCGCGGCGGGCGCTGGGGGGCGAGCCCGGGGAACGGGCGGGTCCTCCCGCATGACGCTGCAGCTGCTCGCAGGGCCGCTCGGCTTCGCGCTCGTCCTCGGCCTGATCGCGGCGGGCGTGCCCATCGCCATCTCCATGGCGATCGTCGGGACGCTCGGTTCGGTCTGGCTGGGCGGATGGGACCAGGCGGCCTACATCCTCTCGAACCTGCCCTTCGAATCGATCTCGGGCGAGAGCATGGTCGTGCT
>CAZDYQ010000190.1:0-2938 GCA_964509685.1 uncultured Burkholderiaceae bacterium | reverse complement strand
CATTGAACTCGTGCTCGGCGTAGAGGATCAGCGAGGTGTGCATCGCGCGGATCCACGACTCCTTCGGCGGCTCGCCGTGAAGCAGGTGCAGGAAATGCGCGCCGATGGACTCGTCGTCGGTTTCGACGTCGATCTGCCTGCCGTTGTGGCTGTAGTGGTACCAGTAGAGCAGCATCGAGCCGAGCGAGGCCATCAGGCGGTCGGCGATGTCGCGGGCGCCGGGGATGTTGTGGTCGTCCTTCTCGGGCAGGACGCAGCCGAGGACCGATACCCCGGTGCGCATGACGTCCATCGGGTGCGCCGAGGCGGGGAGGCATTCGAGCGCCGCCTGGACGGCTTCCGGCAGGCCGCGCATCGACTTGAGCTTGCGCTTGTAGGCGGCCAGCTGGGCCCTGTTGGGCAGCGACCCGTGCACGAGGAGGTAGGCGATCTCCTCGAACTCCGCCTTGTCGGCGAACTCGAGGATGTCGTAGCCCCGGTAGTGCAGGTCGTTGCCGCTGCGACCGACGGTGCACAGGGCGGTGTTTCCGGCCTCGACACCCGACAGGGCGACGGACTTCTTGGGCTTGCGCGCATCGGCGGGTGCCGGCGCCGGGGCCTTCCTGCTGGTCGTCATGGTGCTGTCTCCGTTCACTGTTTGCCCTTGGCGAAGAGTTCGTCGAGCTTCTTCTCGTAGTCCCAGTACCCGATGGCGTCGTACAGCTCCTGGCGGGTCTGCATCGTCGCGAGGACCGCCTTCTGCGTCCCGTCGCGCCGGATGGTCCGATAGACGTTCTCGGCGGCCTTGTTCATCGCGCGGAAGGCCGAGAGGGGGTAGAGGACGATGGCCACGCCCACGCCGGCCAGCTCCTCGACCGTGTAGAGCGGCGTGGCGCCGAACTCGGTGATGTTGGCGAGGACCGGCACGCCCACGGCCGAGGCGAAGCGCTCGTACATCGGCAGGTCGGTGATCGCCTCGGGGAAAATGCCATCGGCGCCGGCCTCGACGCACGCGATCGCCCGCTCGATCGCGGGCTCGAGCCCCTCGACCGCGATCGCGTCGGTGCGCGCCATGATGAAGAAGTCCGGGTCCGTGCGGGCATCGACGGCCGCCTTGATCCGGTCGACCATCTCGTCCTTGCTCACGATCTCCTTGTTGGGCCGGTGGCCACAGCGCTTCGCGCCGACCTGGTCCTCGATGTGCATCGCGCCGGCGCCCGCCTTGATGAGCGAGCGGGTCGTGCGCGCCACGTTGAAGGCCGAGGCCCCGAAGCCGGTGTCGACATCGACCAGCAGGGGCAGGTCGCATACGTCGGTGATGCGCCGCACGTCGACGAGGACGTCCTCGAGCCCGGTGATGCCGAGGTCGGGCAGGCCGAGCGAGCCGGCGGCGACGCCGCCGCCCGAGAGGTAGATCGCCCGGTAGCCGGCATGGCGGGCGAGAAGCGCATGGTTGGCGTTGATCGCGCCCGGGACCTGGAGCGGTTTCTCGGCCGCAAGCGCTTCACGGAACCTGCGGCCAGCTGAGGTGGCAGACATGGGATCTCACTCCTGCAGGCCGAATTCCTGGTCAGGTCGAGTCCGCCGCGGCCATCGGACGGCGGTCGACGGGCCCGGGACCCGCCCGGGCCGGCGCGCTCCTCAGGCCAGGAGGTGCCCGATCGCGGCGCGCTCTTCCTCGAGCTCGGCCAGGGTCAGGTCCATGCGCTCGCGCGAGAAGTCGTCGATTTCCAGGCCCTCGACGACGGTGTACTCGCCGTTGGCGCAGGTGACGGGGAAGCCGTAGATGACGTCCTCGGGAATGCCGTACTGGCCGGAAGAAGGAATCCCCATGGTGACCCACTTCCCGTTGGTGCCGAGGACCCAGTCGCGGACATGGTCGATCGCCGCATTGGCCGCCGACGCCGCCGACGACAGGCCGCGCGCCTCGATGATGGCGGCGCCGCGCTTGCCGACGGTGGGCAGGAACACGTCGCGGTTCCATGCCTCGTCGTTGATCAGCTCCTTGACCGACTGGCCATCGACCGTGGCGAAGCGGTAGTCGGCGTACATGGTGGGGGAGTGGTTGCCCCAGACCGCGAGCTTCTCGATGCTCGAGACCGGCTTGCCGGTCTTGGCGGCGAGCTGCGAGAGCGCCCTGTTGTGGTCGAGGCGAAGCATCGCGGTGAAGTTCTTCTTCGGCAGGTCGGGCGCCGACTTCATCGCGATGTAGGCATTGGTGTTGGCCGGGTTGCCGACCACGAGGATCTTGCAGTCGCGGCTCGCGTGGTCATTGAGTGCCTTGCCCTGGACGGTGAAGATCGCGCCGTTGGCCTCGAGCAGGTCCTTGCGCTCCATGCCCTTGCTGCGCGGACGGGCGCCGACGAGCAGGGCGACGTCGGCATCCTTGAACGCGACGTTCGGGTCGTCGGTGACGACGACGCCGGCCAGGAGCGGGAACGCGCAGTCCTCGAGCTCCATCACGACGCCGCGCACCGCGGGCAGCGCCGGCGTGATGTCGAGCAGTTGCAGGATGACGGGCTGGTCCTTGCCCAGCATGTCGCCATTGGCGATCCGGAAAAGGAGGCTGTAGCCGATCTGGCCGGCCGCGCCGGTGACGGCAACGCGCTTGGCGGGTTTTGTCATGTGAAGCCTTTCAGGGTGGATGCTATGGACAGGATGCCCGGGACCGAGCGCCGTTGCGGGCCCGCAAACCTCGCGGATTCTAGGTCCCCCGGTTTCGGGGTGTCAATGTGAATCGTATCTTATATAAGATAAAAGTGACTAGACAGGGTGGGGATTCCGGTGTTGAATCCGCAGCATGAACGAGTCCCGGTCCCAGGCGGCGGATGAGGCGCAGGGCGATGGCGGCATGGCCGGCATCCCCCGCTACGTGCCGCTCTATGTTCAGATCAAGCGGCTGCTGACGCAAGGCCTGCAGGCGGGCGAGTGGAAGCCCGGCGAGGCGATCCCGAGCGAG
>CAZDYQ010000189.1:0-2958 GCA_964509685.1 uncultured Burkholderiaceae bacterium | reverse complement strand
ACCTCACAGGAGCCCGAATGAAACAGATCACCGCCATCATCAAGCCGTTCAAGCTGGACGAGGTCCGCGAGGCGCTGGCCGAGCTCGGGGTCAGCGGCCTGACCGTCACCGAGGTCAAGGGGTTCGGGCGCCAGAAGGGACACACCGAGCTCTACCGGGGCGCGGAGTACGTGGTGGACTTCCTCCCCAAGGTTCGGGTCGAGGTGATCGTCCCGGATGCCACGGTCGAGCAGGCCGTCGATGCCGTCATCAAGGCCGCCCGCACCGGGCGTATCGGCGACGGCAAGATCTTCGTCACTTCGGTGGAGGAAGTGATCCGCATCCGTACCGGGGAGACCGGCGAGTCCGCGATCTGAACGTGGGCGACGTCCGGCGGAGGTAATCGACTCGTGACTACGCGCGCGCCGCGGCGCGACTTTGTGCTCGTCCATGGCGCCTGGCATGGCGGCTGGTGCTGGTCGCGCGTCGCGCGGCTGCTGACCGATGCCGGGCATCGGGTCTTCGCGCCATCGCTGTCCGGCCTGGCGGACCGCGCCCACCAGTTCTCGCCCGGCACCGACCTGGCCACCCATGTCGAGGACATCGTCCGCCTGGTGGAGTTCGAGGGCCTCGAGGATTTCGTGCTCGTCGGCCACAGCTATGCCGGCAGCCTGCTCTCGGGCATCGGCGACCGCCTGCGCGAGCGCGTCTTCCACTATGTCTACCTCGACGCCGTCGTGCCGCCCGACGATGCAACCCGCTGGCGCTGGGCCGACGTGATGAGCGAGGAGGGCAGGCAGGCGCGGCTTGCCGCCATCGCCGGCGAGGGCCACGGCCTCATGCTGCCGCCGCCCCCAGCGAGCGTGTTCGGCATTCGTCACGAGGCGGACCTCGCGTATGTGGCCGAGCGCCTCACGCCCATGCCCGCATCGACCTTCACCGTGCCGATCGAATTGCGCGCGGGCGGCACCGTCGGCCTTCGGCGCACCTATGTCGCCGCCGTGGCGCCCGTCTACGAGGGACTTCGCCATGTCGCCGAGCGCATCCGGGCAGATACCGGCTGGCGCTACGAGGAGATCGACGCCGGGCACGACATGATGCTCGACGAGCCCCGGGCGCTCGTCGCGCGCCTGCTCGAGTTCGCGCGCGACGCCTAGCCGCGGGCGCGGTCGCCGCGGGGGCGGTCGCGGTCTCAGGTCACGGACAGCAGGACGATCAGGGCACCGCTGCCGCCGTCGTTCGGGCGGGCCTGGCAGAAGGCAAGGACCTCGCGACGCTGCACGAGCCAGCGCGGCACCTTGTTGCGCAGGACGGGCTCGCGATTCACGGAGCCGAGCCCCTTGCCATGGATGATGCGAACACAGCGACGCTCGCGCCGCCGGCACTCGGCGAGGAACGCCGCCAGGGCCTCGCGCGCCTCGTCGACGCGAAGCCCGTGCAGGTCGAGCTGGTCCACCACCGTCCAGTCGCCGCGGCGCAGCTTTCGCGGCACGTCGGGCCCGACGCCGGGACGATGGAACGAAAGGCTTTCGTCGATGTCGAGGTAGCTGCCGATGTCGATGTCGTCGGAGAGGGACTCGGCGAGCGCGGCGGCCTCGTCGATCTCGCGCTGGCGGGGCAGGGGCGCGATGCTGGGGGGCGGGCGCACATAGCGTCGGGGCGGCTCAATGGGCTCGACCCCCGCCTGCGCCATCTCGTCCCGAAAGACCGACGCCTCGCGTTGGCGCTCGCGGCGCTGGCGGGCGAGCCGCGCCGCCGCGACCCGTTCCTCGCGCCGGCGCTCGGCGATCTCCCTCTGCAGCTCGCCGAGCTGGGCGGGCGAGTCGAGCGTGCGGAAGGGCCGACCCATGCCTAGCCGGCCGCCGCCGCCTCCAGGTAGCGCTGCGCATCCAGGGCGGCCATGCAGCCGCTCGCGGCGCTGGTGACCGCCTGGCGGTAGATGTAGTCCTGCACGTCCCCGGCGGCGAACACGCCCTCGATGCTCGTGGCGGTCGCATTGCCCTGCTGGCCGGAGCGGGTGACGATGTAGCCGTTCTTCATCTCGAGCTGGCCGACGAAGAGCTCGGTGTTCGGGCGGTGGCCGATCGCGATGAAGATGCCGGCAATGGGCACGTCGGTTTTCGTGCCGTTGCGGTTGTCCCGCACACGCACGCCCGTCACCCCGCTGTCGTCGCCGAGCACCTCGTCCACCTCGTGGAACCACATCGGTTCGATCTTGCCCTCGGCGATCCGCTCGTTGAGGTGGTCGACCAGGATCGGCTCGGCCCGCAGCTTGTCGCGGCGATGGATCAGGGTGACCTTGCTCGCGATGTTGGCGAGGTAGAGGGCTTCCTCGACGGCGGTGTTGCCGCCCCCGACGACCGCCACCGGCTGCTGACGATAGAAGAATCCGTCGCAGGTGGCGCAGGCCGATACGCCCCTGCCCATGAACGCCTGCTCGGATGGCAGGCCGAGGTACATGGCCGAGGCGCCCGTCGCGATGATGAGCGCGTCGCAGGTGTATTCGGCGGCGTCGCCCACCAGCCGCAGGGGCTTCTCGCCGAGATGGGCGGTATGGATATGGTCGTTGACGATCTCCGTGCCGAATCGCTCGGCGTGCCGGCGAAACCGCTCCATCAGCTCGGGACCCTGGACGCCGTCGGCATCGGCCGGCCAGTTGTCCACGTCGGTGGTGGTCATCAGCTGGCCGCCCTGCTCGACCCCGGTGACCAGTACTGGCGCCAGGTTCGCGCGGGCGGCGTAGACCGCCGCGGTGTAGCCGGCAGGCCCCGATCCGAGGATCAGGAGCCGGCAGTGTTTGCGTGACGCCATGTGGAAGACCCCAACCGTTGCAGAAATCTCAAATAATCAGACGCTTATCGCATTGACTTCAGGCAGATTTTTGCGTTTGGCCTGCAGTCATGCAAAATTATACGAACTCGACCAACAGTGCATCTCGCATGGGGGGAAAGACCAGTGAGTAACGTCGCACTCGAACAG
>CAZDYQ010000188.1:0-2968 GCA_964509685.1 uncultured Burkholderiaceae bacterium | reverse complement strand
ACGTCGACGCTGCGCCCGAGCGAGACGGCGCTGTCCCGCAGCGCGACGGAGGTCGCCGCCGATTCCTCCGCGAGCGCCGTGTTCTGCTGCGTCACCGTGTCGAGGTGCGCCATCGCCTCGGTGATCTGGCCCATGCCCTGCGACTGCTCGTTCGTCGCCGTGGCGATGTCCCGCACCTGGGCGCCCACGCGCTCGACCGAACGCAGCATCTCGCCGATGGTGTCGCCCGCCTGGACCATGCGCTCGGTGCCGTCCGCGATGCCCGAGGTCATCGACTGGATCAGCGCGCCGATCTCCTTGGCGGCATTGGCGCTGCGCTGGGCGAGCCTGCGGACCTCGCCCGCCACGACGGCGAAGCCGCGGCCCTGGTCGCCGGCCCTTGCCGCCTCGACGGCCGCGTTGAGCGCGAGCAGGTTGGTCTGGAAGGCGATGCCCTCGATCGTGGCCGTGATCTCGCCCATGCGCGCGGACGATCGCGCGAGGTTCTCCATCGATGCCCGGACTTCGGCGATCGCGGCGCCGCCCTCGTTGGCCACCGCGGTGCTGCGCTCGCTTTCCTCGGCCATGGCCCTGACCGCCTCGGCGGTGCTCGCGATGACGCCCGAGAGCTCCTCCATGGCGCTGGCGGTCTGCTGCAGGCTGCACGCCTGCGACTCGGTCCGGCCCGAGAGGGCGGTGCTCCCCGTGGCGATGTCGGCCGCGGCGTTCGTGAAACCCACCACTTCGGTGCGCACGTCGCCCACGACGGCCCTGAGATTGACCTGGATCTGCGACAGGCCCCGCATCAGCGCCCCGAGCGCGCCGGGATAGTCCGTGCGGGGCCGGGTCGTGAGGTTGCAGCCGGCGATGTCGGAGGCGAACCGCTCGGCCTCGCGCAAGGCCTTCTGGACGCGGAGGTGATAGTGGGCCAGCGTCGCGCCGCCGACGAGCGCGAGGGAGGCGAGCCGCCATGCCGTGGCCGGCCAGCCCTGCATGCCCGCCGCGTCCGGCAGCATCACCAGTCCCGCGAGCAGGCCCAGCGCCACCGCCATGCGGGCGGTAAGGTCGAGGTCGAGCAGCTTGCGCAGCCTGCCTCGCCAGCCGGCCGGCACCACGCGGCCGCCCTCGACGGTGATCGTGATCCTGCCCGACTCGGCTTCCGCCCGCATCCGGGCGTAGAGCGCCTCGGCCTCGTCGATCTGCTGCTGCGTCGGCTTGATGCGAACCGACATGTAGCCGCGGGGCTTGTTGCCCTCGAGGACCGGGGTGACGTTGGCGTAGACCCAGTAGTGGTCGCCGTTCTTGCGCCGGTTCTTCACCACGCCCGTCCAGGGCCTGCCCCGACCGATGGTGCGCCACATGTCGCGGAAGACGGCCGACGGGATGTCGGGATGCCGGATGATGTTGTGCGGCTGCCCGATGAGCTCCTCGTAGGAGAAGCCGCTCACGCGGACGAAGGCCGGATTGCAGTGCGTGATCTCGCCCCGGGTATTGGTGCTCGAGACCAGCATCTCGTCGCCGGGGTAGTCGAAGTTGCGTTGCGTGACGGGAAGATTCAGGCGCATGTCGGGGTCCTTCTGCCTCGCGCGGCGGCAGCGGATGGCCGCGGCCGCGTGTGCGACGAATGATCCCGCCCCCGTCAGCGTTCCGATACGTCGAAATGAGGACGGTTTGAGCGCCAGTTTGTGCAATGCCGCATCCGATCCGTCGTGCGTGAGTCAGGTATTCGAGGCGCTGGCGTTGTCGACAAGCAACATTTCGGGCGGCGAGAGCCGCAGCTCCGTCGCCCTCAGGAGGCTCTCGAGTTGTTCGAGGCTGGTCGCGCTCGCAATGGGCGCGCTCACGCCCTGGCGGGCGATCAGCCACGCAATCGCCACTTCCCCCGGGGTGGCGGCATGCGCCGCGGCGACCTCGTCCAGCGCGGCGAGGATGCGTTCCCCCCGAGGATTCAGGTAGTTGGCCACGCGGGTGCCGCGCGGGCTCTTGCCGAGGTCCTCCCGCGAGCGGTACTTGCCGGTCAGGAAGCCGGACGCGAGGCTGTAGTACGTGATCACGCCGAGCCCTTCCGCGATGGCGAGGTCGCGCAGCGGCCCCTCGTAGCGCGCGCGCTCGCAGAGGTTGTACTCGGGCTGGATGATCTCGTATCGCGCGAGTCCGGCCCTTGCCGAGGCATCGAGGGCCTCCCGCAACTGGGCCGCGTCGTAGTTGGACGCGCCGATGGCGCGGACCTTGCCCTCGCGAACGAGGGCGTCGTGCGCGCGCAGGGTCTCCTCGATGGGGGTGACGGGGTCGGGGTAGTGGCTCAGGTAGACGTCGATGCGGTCGGTGCGCAGGCGGCGCAGCGAGGCCTCCACGGAGGCGACGATGTTCGAGGCGCTGAGTCCGCCGCCCTTCTCCTTCAGCGCCGCGCCGCATTTGGTGATGATCACGCAGCGGTCGCGGCGGGAGGGATCGGCGGCCAGCCAGTTGCCGATGATGGTCTCGGACTCGCCGCCGCGGTTCCCCGGTGCCCAGGCCGAGTAGACGTCGGCGGTGTCGATGGCGTCGAAGCCGGCGTCGACGAAGCGGTCGAGGATCCTGAACGAGGTCGTCTCGTCGGCGGTCCAGCCGAAGACATTCCCGCCCAGGACGAGGGGCGCGATCTCGATGCCGCTGCGGCCCAGGGGGCGCTTGCCTGGATGGGTCATACGGTTCTCTCCTTGCGTTTCGCAATCGTCGGGTCGAGACCCGATTGTGGACCAAGGCGAGCCGCGATCGCGTGCCCGCGTCGTAATAGACTCTTACCCCGGAGGCCGCCCGCGAGAGGCGCGTCCCGCCGTCCCATCATCCGGAGGAGTCACATGCGGAAACCGTTCGGGCCCGGCGCACGGGCCGTCCCGCCTGCACTGCGTTCACTGGCCATGGGCATCGTTCTCTCGATGGGCCTCGCCGTCGCGCCGGCGCATTCTCAACCCGCCGTGAAGATCGGCGTGCTCGGCGACGTGTCGGG
>CAZDYQ010000187.1:0-2974 GCA_964509685.1 uncultured Burkholderiaceae bacterium | reverse complement strand
GCGACCTGGTCGAGCTCGGCGTGGTGGACCCGACCAAGGTCACCCGCACCGCGCTGCAGAACGCCGCTTCGATCGCCGGCCTGATGCTCACCACTGCCGCCATGGTCGCCGACCTGCCGGAAGACAAGCCGGCCGGCATGCCCGACATGGGCGGCATGGGTGGCATGGGCGGCATGGGCATGTAGGACGGCACCCAACCGTTTCCCGGACCGGCCCCGGCCGGCCCGGGGCGCTTCACCGGACCCCCGCCTCGCGCGGGGGTTTTTCTTTCCGGCGCGTTCGCCGGATCGCACCCTCGAACAACAAGGCGGGCACCCCGGCCGGTTTTGATCGAAGGCCGCAGCGGGCCTTTGCAATGCCGCGGCGATGAGCGTGAATGGCGCGCCGGCGCGCGACGGGCGTGACCGGACGAGAGGAGACAGCCATCACGAGCACCTTGCGCCGGCCGCGCGACGCACGCGCCGCCTCGGGCCCTTCCCAGGGATCCACGACAGAAGCCGCTGCTCGTTCGCCGCGGGCCGACGTCCGCTCGCGGCAAGCCACTATCTCTTCCCATCCACAAACACGAAAAGAGGAGGAGCACGACATGCATTTCGAGGTTCCACGGGCCCGGACGGCCTTCCACCGCTGCATCGCTTCGCTGGGCCTGCTTGCGGCCCTGGCCGCCGCGCCCGGCGTACATGCGAAGGAATACAACTACGCGACCTACCTGCCGCCGCAGCATCCGACGACGAAGGCGCTCAACACGTTCCTCGAGGACGTGAGCAAGGCGACCGGCGGCGCGATGACGTTCAAGATGCACGACTCGGCGACGCTCGCCACCGGCAAGTCGACCATCACGGCGATCAAGAACGGCCTGACCGATGGCGGCGCCATGATGACCGTCTACAACCCGACCGAGGTGCCCGCCAACGCCTTCCTCAACGAAATGAACTTCCATGTCGACGACGCGCGCGTGGCCGCCGCCGCCGCGACGGAGACGATCCTGGACTGCGAGCAGTGCCTCGAGGAGTTCAGGAAGTACAACGTCCACTACCTCGGCTCGTACTCGACGACGCCCTACAAGGTCATGTGCAAGTCGGACTTCAGCGGGGGGATCGACTTCACGGGCATGAGGATCCGGGTGCCCGGCAGCGAACAGGGTGCGTGGGTCAAGGAGGTCGGCGGCATTCCCGTGACCATGGAGAACAGCGAGGCCTACCAGGCGATGCAGCGCAACCAGCTCGATTGCGTGCTTGGTCCCATCGCGTGGATGAAGGTGCTGTCGCTAGGCGAGCTGACCGGGGCGGTCGTCGACATCCCCATCGGGTCCTATTTCGCCGGCTCGCTCTTCAATTTCAACGAGCGGGAGTACAAGACCCTGCCCCGGGAGCATCGCAAGGCGCTGATCGACGCCACCGCGACCGGCATCGCCAACGCCGTCTACAACTACATCGACGAGGACGCCGAGGTGGCCAAGTCCGCAAGAGAACGCGGCGTCAAGTTCCTGAAGCCGACCGAGAAGCTCGTGTCCCAGCGCGCCGCCTTCCTCGAGGGCCAGAAGGCGAGGCTGATCGAGAAGGCCAAGGGCAAGGTGAAGAACCCCGAGGCCCTTTTCGACTCGCTCCTGCGCAACATGGAACGCTGGCGCGGCCTCATCGGCGAGCAGGAACTGACGCGCGAGCAGTACGTCGCGCTCCTGCGCCGCGAGATCTTCGACAAGATCGAGCCCTGACCCGCGGCTTCCCCGGGGCGCGCGACGCCCCGGCGAATCGCGCGACCGGCGCGACGGCCTCGGCCGGCGCGCGCCGACCCTTCGGGAGCGAGACCGTGACGCCCGTCCTGAACACGATCTACCGGATCGCGATGTTCCTCTGCAGCCTGGCCCTGGTCCTGATGATGGCGCAGATCTTCGTCGACATCTGCGCGCGGCTTTTCTTCGGCGGGCTCGTGCCGGGAACGCAGCAGATCGTCGGCTTCTACTACATGGTGACGGCCGTCTACATCGGCATCTTCGTGACCGAGGCCGCGCGCGAGCACATCGCGACCGACGTGCTGGTTCGCCTGTTCCCGCCGAAGTGGCAGCGCGTGGTCGAGATCGGCAATCGCATCCTGGGCGTCGCGTTCTTCGCGGTCTTCGCCTACGCCCTCATGCTGGTGGCGCTGGAGCAGACCGCGGACGCGGAGCACGTCGATGCCATCTGGTTCGATCTGACCGTCTGGCCCGCCCGCTGGATCGCAGTCGCGGGCTGCGCGCTGGCCGCGCTGGTCATGCTGCTGGGGCACCATCGGTTCCGGCAGGAATCTCGCACCGACGCCGTGGAGGAGTGACGCGATGACCCCCACCTTCGTCGGCATCGCGTCCACCGTCCTGCTCCTGGTGCTGATCGCGTTGCGCGTGCACATCGGCATCGCGCTCTCGGTCGCCGCCGTGGCGGGCACCGTCGTGCTGCGTGGCTGGACTCCCGGACTGTCCCTGCTCGGCGTCAGCACGTTCGACTTCGTGAGCAGCTGGTCCCTGACGGCAATCCCGATGTTCGTGCTCATGGGCGCGCTGGCCCATCACAGCGGGCTGACGAACACCCTCTTCGCGACCGCGAAGGCCTGGCTCTCGTTCCTGCCGGGCGGCCTCGCGATCGCGACGAACATATCCAGCGCCGGCTTCGCGGCCGCCAGCGGCTCCAGCGTGGCGATGGCCGGCGCCATGTCACGCGTGGCCGTTCCGGAGATGCTCAGGGCGAAGTACGACCCGGGGCTGGCCACGGGCATCGTCGCCGTGTCGGGAACCCTGGGCGCCTTCATTCCGCCCAGCATTCCGTTCATCATCTACGGCATCTTCATGGAAGCGTCGATCGGCAAGCTGCTGATCGCGGGGATCGTGCCGGGCCTGATCACGATGTTCGCCCACTCGCTCTATGTGATGCTGCGGGTGAAGCTGAAACCGGCGCTTGCCCCGCGCGCCGTCGTGCAGGTCTCCCGCGCGGAGAAATGGCGA
>CAZDYQ010000186.1:0-2984 GCA_964509685.1 uncultured Burkholderiaceae bacterium | reverse complement strand
GCGAACCAGCCCCGGGTCTGGCCCATGACGATCTCGGTCAGGTTGAGGCTGCCGGAAACCATCAGCACGACCACCAGGCAGAAGCCGATGGCGAGCTCGTACGACACCATCTGGGCGGCCGCGCGCATGGCGCCGAGGAAGGCGTACTTCGAGTTGGACGCCCAGCCGGCGATGATCACGCCGTAGACCTCCACGGAAGTGATGGCAAGCAGCAGCAGCAGGCCGGCATTGATGTTGGCGAGCGCCGCGTCCGGGCCAAAGGGAATCACCACCCAGGCGGCCATGGCCGGCATGATCGTCATCACGGGCCCCAGCAGGTAGAGCCCACGGTTGGCCGCACTCGGGACGATCACCTCCTTGAACATCATCTTGAAGGCGTCGGCGATGGGCTGCAGGAGCCCGCCGGGCCCCACGCGGTTGGGCCCGAGCCGCTGGTGCATGTAGCCGATCAGCTTGCGCTCCCACAGCGTGAGGTAGGCGACGAAGCCCAGCAGGGGCAGCATCACGCACAGGATCTTGACGATGTTCCAGACGACCGGCCAGGCGCCACCCATCAGTCCGGAGCCCGTTTCGTTGATCGAGGTGATCCAGTCCATTGCGAGTCGTCCCGTTAGCTGGCGGTCGCGGCGCGGCTGACCGTCACCGGTCCGTCCATGGCGCCGAGGGCTGCGGTCAGGGGATGGGCTGCGGGCACGCGCACCACGCGATCGGCCACGGCGGGATCGATGCGCGCCGGCAGCTCGACGCTGGCGGAACCCATCGCCACCACGACGAGGTCACCCTCGCCCACGCCGATACGCGCGGCGGTCCCGGGGCTCAGGCTCGCCACTGGCGGGCGCGCATCGGCCGTGAGCTGCAGGCTCTCGGCGCGACGCACCAGGGGATCGGTCCAGTAGATGGGGACGTCCGCCACGCGGACCAGGCCGGACGAGGCCGGCTCCGCGGGCGCCATCTCGCCGCGGCTCGCGTTGCCCAGACGGCTGGCGATGTCGCCGGCGAGCGCCTCGTTGCGGACTTCCTCGGCCGAGGCCTGCTCGAAGCCCTGGAGCTCGAGCCGGTTGCCGAGCACGCGAAGCACCTTCCAGGCGGGTCGGGCCTCGCCGGCGGGGCGCACGACGCCGTTGAACGATTGCGCCCGGCCCTCCATGTTGACGAAGCAGCCCGCCGTCTCGGTGAACGGGCCGATCGGCAGCAGGCAGTCGGCAACCTCGAGCAGCTCGGGAGACTCGTAGCAGCTGAGCGCCACCACCGTGTCGGCGCCCGCGAGCGTACGCAGCGCGGCCGCGCCGGCAGCGGTATCGAGCGAAGGCTCGAAGTTGACCAGCAGGTAGCCCGCGAGCGGCTCGGCCAGCATGGCGGCGGCATTGAGGCCGCCGGAGCCGACGGCCCTGGCGGCGAGCGCGCCGGTCGCCGACGGGGTCGCGCCGGCAAGATAGCCGCCCACGGCATTGGCGCCGTCGCCCAGCACGCCGAGCACGCCGCCGCAGGCCTGCGCGATCTCGCCCGCGAGGCGGAACAGGTCGGCCGCGCGCGAATGCGCGAGCGCGCCCATGCCGAGCCAGATCGCGGCGCGACCCTCGCCGCGCAGCGATGCGGCGATGCGCCTGGCCGGGCTGTCGCCGTCGGTCGCCCCGGAGCGAACCGCCTCGAGGATCTCGCGCAGGCGATCGACCCACTCGTCGGGCGCACTCACGAGCTGCGCGCCGGTCGGCATCAGCAGGTCCTGGGCGAATCCGTGCAGGCTCGAGACCACCGCGCCGCGCTTGGCGGCCTGGCGCACGCGGGCCGAGAGCAGCGGCTGCTCCTTGCGCAGCACCATCCCGACCATGAAGAGCGCCGAGAGGTTGTCGACATCGGCGATCGGCATGCCGAGCCAGGGTGCCGCCTCGAGGGCGCCATCGAACCGCTGGTCGGACTGGCGCAGGCGAAAGTCCACGTTGTCGGACCCGAGCCCGCGCACGAGCTTCTGCAGGAGGT
Organism: uncultured Burkholderiaceae bacterium; assembly: GCA_964509685.1. GTDB lineage: Bacteria > Pseudomonadota > Gammaproteobacteria > Burkholderiales > Burkholderiaceae_E > JAMLIN01. The sequence continues at coordinate 1,007 of CAZDYQ010000186.1, read as the reverse complement.
AGAGCTCCTCGACCGTGGCGTTCGGCGACGAGAGCGCGCCGATGCGCCGCGCACCGTGGCGCGAGGCGACGCTGCCCAGCGCGTGGCTGGCATAGGCGAGCGCCGTCTCCCAGTCCACGGTGTGCCACTGGCCATCCTGCTTGATCTTCGGCGACAGCAGCCGGTCGGGGGCGTTCAGGCCTTCGTACGAGAAGCGGTCACGGTCGGAGATCCAGCATTCGTTGACTTCCTCGTTCTCGAGGGGCAGGACGCGCCGGACCTGGTCGAGCTTGACCTGGACGATGAGGTTGGACCCGAGGGAGTCGTGCGCGGCCACCGAGCGGCGGCGCGTGAGCTCCCATCCGCGCGCCGAAAAGCGGAACGGCTTGCTCGTCAGGGCGCCGACCGGGCAGAGGTCGATCATGTTGCCCGAGAGCTCGGAATCGACCGAGCGTCCGATGAAGCTCATGATCTCGGAGTTCTCGCCCCGGTTGACCATGCCGAGTTCCATCACGCCGCCGATCTCCTGGCCGAAGCGCACGCACCGGGTGCAGTGGATGCAGCGGGTCATGCCCTCGGCGGAGATGAGCGGGCCCATCGACTTCTGGTAGACCACGCGCTTCGGCTCCCGGTAGCGCGAGCCCGAGGCGCCGTAGCCCACCGCGAGGTCCTGGAGCTGGCATTCGCCGCCCTGGTCGCAGATCGGGCAGTCGAGCGGATGGTTGATGAGCAGGAACTCCATCACCCCCTTCTGGGCATCGACCGCCAGGGGCGAATGGGTGTGGACCTTCATGCCGGCCGTCACGGGGGTGGCGCAGGCCGGCAACGGCTTGGGCGCCTTCTCGACCTCCACCAGGCACATCCGGCAGTTGGCCGCGATCGACAGCTTCTTGTGGTAGCAGAAGTGCGGGATGTAGATCCCCAGCGCGTTGGCCGCATGCATCACCATGCTGCCGGCGGGCACCTCGACCTTCTTGCCGTCGATTTCGAGTTCAACCATTTCTCAGCCAGCTCTCGCGTTGTTCGGC
>CAZDYQ010000185.1:0-2987 GCA_964509685.1 uncultured Burkholderiaceae bacterium | reverse complement strand
CAGGTCCCACGTCGACAAGCTTCGGATCTTCACGTGTTCATGTCTGGGCCAAGGTCGGATCCGTTCGCCGCTAGCGGGTGAACGCCAGCCGCGACCACGTCACTCCGGCGCCCTGGTTTCCAGCCTGGAGCGATTCGGTGACCACGTCGAGCACGCACCGCAGGCCCGACTGGCCCGCGAGCCGGATGGTCTCGTCTGCGACGACCCGATGCCCCTGCTCCGCCAGCCAGTGGGCGTCCGCGCCCGTTCCGGCGCCCACGTCGAGGGCGGCGACCGGCGACGCGGGCAGGAGGTGCATCACGGCCTTGTGTTTGACCGGGAAAGCGAGTGCCTCGTACTGCGCGATGAGGGCCTCCGCGTTCTCGGCGTAGCCCCGGGGGCCGGGAATCATGCGGATGCCGTCCGCTCGAGCGTCTCGCCGATGCCCTGCCGGTACGGCGTCGCCTGCAGCCCGAACGCGGATTCGATCTTGGTTCGGTCGAAGCGGTAATCGTATTCGAACTGGTCCATCGTCTCCCCGTTCTCTCGGCGCCAGATCCCAGGTGAGCAGAACCTACGCCGGCCGGGCCGCCGTGGCAACGCGCCAGAGCCGGCCGAAGGCCGCGTCCCGATTCGAATTCCCGACCAATTGGTTAAGCCCGGGCCGGCGTGTAGGATGGGGCTGAACCCGGGGTTCGCTACCCGGCCTGCCTTCCTTCTCTACGGATACTGAATTCCATGCAAGTACTCGTCCGGACGGACCACAACCTGAACTCGGGCCACCTGCAGAACTACGTCGAATCCGCGGTGACCGCCGCCGTGGGCCGATTCGGTCAGCAGGTCACGCGGGTGGAAGCCCATGTGGGCGACGACAACAGCCGCAGCAAGTCCGGCGCCAACCACATTCGCTGCATGCTCGAGGCGCGCGTCGCGGGCGCCCAGCCGGTGGCCGTCACCCACCAGGCCGAGGAAGTCACGCTGGCGGTCGACGGTGCCGCCGACAAGCTGCTGAAGGCGCTCGAATCCACGCTCGGCAAGCTCGACGACCGTCGCCGCCAGGGCGTCGGGACCGGGAAGCTGGCCGCCGACCTGGGGGAGCCCGACGAGGAGGCATGAGCCGCCCGCACTGAGGCGCTTCGCCTGGCGAAGCGCACGAACCCCTGCCCCAGGCGCTACACTCGCCGCGCCGGCGCGTCGACCCGAGCCGGCGATGACAGGCCTTTGCGCGGCGAAGCGCGGCAACGGCTTGCGAGACGCGCGACCCATGTGGACGGCGTTCGTGGCGCAAGGCTTCTTCGGGGGGCGAGTCGGGCGAGCGGAGATGTCGATCAAACGGAGCAGCTACCACCACGGCAACCTGCGCGAGGCCCTGATCGACGCCACCGCCGCCCTGATCGCCGAGCTGGGCCCGCAGGCCTTCACGCTCGCGGAAGCGGCCCGGCGGGCGGGCGTGTCGCCGGCGGCGCCGTACCGGCATTTCCGGGACCGCGAGGACCTGCTGGAAGCCGTTGCCGTGGAGGGGTTCGACGCCTTCACCTCCCGCCTGAGGGCGGCCTTCGACGAGGGCCGGCCGACGCCACTGGCGGCATTTCTGCGCACCGGACAGGCCTACCTGGACTTCGCGCGCGAGCAGCCCGGCCACTACGTGGCGATGTTCGAGTCGGGGCTGTCCATCGCGGGCAACAGCGAACTCATGCGCGCCTCGGCCGCCGCCCACGGGGTGATCGTCACCGCCGCGGTCGCCCTGACGGCGCACCTCCCCCCGGGGGAGCGGCCGCCTCCCACCATGGTCGCCAACCACATCTGGGCGCTCAGCCACGGCGTGGTGGAACTCTTCGGCCGGGGCCAGCCCGGCGCCCGGGCCCCGTACTCCGCATCGGAGATGCTCGAGAGCGGAGCGCTGATCTACCTGCGGGGCCTGGGCGTGCTGCCGCGCTGACATCGGGCGGGACCGGCCTGCCCCTCCCCGGGCGACAACCCCGAAAAAAATGCTTGCACCCGCCGGACGTCGTGCCCTAAGATGTGAATGTGAATAACATTCACATTGAGAGGTACGGCATGGACACTCGACTGGTTCAACCCACGCTGTGGGACCGGGTCACGGACGCCGCCACGTCCGCGCGGGACTGGCTCGACGAGCGTGGCAAGGCGGCCTGGCTGGTCGCCATGGTTCTCGGCTTCATCTTCTTCTGGCCCGTCGGCCTGGGCATCCTGGCCTACATGATCTGGAGCAAACGCATGTTCGGCTGCCGCCACCACCGGAACCGTCGCACCAACGGGGTCGACACCCGCGCATTCGCACCCACCGGAAATGCCGCGTTCGACGCCTATCGCGCCGAAACGCTCAAGCGACTCGAGGACGAGCACCGCGAGTTCCTGGACTTTCTCCAGAAGCTGCGCGAAGCCCGCGACAAGGCGGAGTTCGACCAGTTCATGGAGCAGCGTCGGGCTGCGGCCGAGTAGCGGGATTCGGCGATTGGGGGCGCCGGTAGCGAACTACCGGCGCCTTTTCGCATCCCGTCCCTGGCAGGCCCGCTCACGCCACCCGGACACCCTCCAGAATGCGACCCGACCTCCTATGGCCGCCGCGGCTTCCTTCGGTTCGGGGTAGTACCAGACGGCGTCCTCGTTGATCTCGCCGTCCACCACGACGTCGTAGTAACTCGCCTCGCCCTTCCAGGGGCAATGCGTGCGGGTATCGCTTGCCCGGAAGTAGGCCCGCTCGATCGATTCCGCCGCTGCGAGGGTTTCGACCGGCTGCCCGAGGTGTCGGCGACGAGCGTGCAGAAGGCGCGCGATGCCGGTGCCATCCTCATCGGGAAGAACACGCTCGACCAGTTCGCCACGGGGCTGAACGGCACCCGGACGATGGGCGGGCATTGCCGCAACGTCTTCGACCCGCGCTACGTCTCGGGCGGATCGAGCTCCGGCTCGGGCGTGGCGGTGGCGAGCGGCGTGGAGGACGGCTACCGCGTGCTGGAGATCATCCGCGGCTACGACGAGACCGA
>CAZDYQ010000184.1:0-3085 GCA_964509685.1 uncultured Burkholderiaceae bacterium | reverse complement strand
ACATCCGGCGCAAGGGATGGATCAAGATGAACGAGGTCGCCGCGTCCTTCGCCAACGGCAACTTTCCCACGCCCTCGGGGCGGTTCGAGTTCGCCAGCGAGCGGCTCGCAGCGCAGGGGCTCGACCCGGTACCCGACTGGCTGCCGCCCCACGAGTCGCCCGAGGCCGCGCCGGAACTCGCCGCGCGCTATCCGCTGGCGCTGATCTCGCCGCCTCACCGCAACTTCATGAACTCCACCTTCGTCAACATCGCGAGCCTGTCGCGCACCGAGGGCGAACCCTTCTGCGACATCCATGTCGAGGATGCGGCGGCGCGCGGCATCGCCGACGGTGATCGCGTCCGCGTGTACAACGATCGGGGCGCCGTCGAGCTCGTCGCGAAGGTGGGGGACCGTGTCAGGCCCGGCGTGGTGGCCGCGCGCGGCATCTGGTGGCACAGGATGAGCGCGGGCGGCCGCAACGTGAACGCCACCACCAGCCAGGCGCTGACCGACATGGGCGGCGGCGCCACCTTCTACGACTGCCTGGTGGAGGTCGATGCGATCGGGTAGCGGTGGGCGTCCGGATCCGCGCGGGAACCGCCCGGTCCCGCGCCTTCTCGCGCTCGTCCTTGCGCTCGCATCCCTGGCCGCCTGCTCCGCGCTCGAGGGGCCCGGCTACCTGTGGCAGTCGATCGACGGCCACCTGACCCTGATGTGGCGCGCGCGCCCGATCGCGGAGGTGCTGGACGACCCGGCCACCGACGAGGCCCTGCGACGCAAGCTTCTGCTGGTGCGCGAGGCGCGCGTCTTCGCCTCGTCCGACCTGGGCCTGCCCGACAACGGAAGCTACAAGCGCTACTCGGCGATCGATCGCCCGTTCGTGGTCTGGAACGTGTTCGCCGCCCCGCCGCTGTCGGTGGAGCTGCACCAATGGTGCTTCCCCGTCGCGGGCTGCGTGGGCTACCGCGGCTACTACGACAGGGAGAACGCGGAGCGCTTCGCGGCGAAGCTCGCCGAGGCGGGCTTCGACACCCATGTGGCGGGGGTGCCCGCCTACTCGACCCTCGGCTGGTTCGACGACCCGATGCCGAGCAGCGTACTGCGCCTGCCCGACGAGGAGATCGTGCGCCTGATCTTCCACGAGCTCGCCCACCAGGTGGTCTACGTGCCCGGGGACACCACCTTCAACGAATCGTTCGCCACCGCGGTCCAGGAGGTGGGGCTCGAGCGCTGGCTGGGCCACCGGCAGGCGATCGATGGCGATCCCCGCCCGGCCGCGGCATGGGCCGAGCAGCGCCGGCGCAGGGAGGGTTTCATCGATCTCGTCCGCCGGACCCGGGACCGGCTCGACGCGCTCTATCGCAGCGACGCGACCGACGCGGAGAAGCTCGCCGCCAAGGCGGAAGTCCTCGACGGGATGCGGGCGGAATACCAGGCGCTGCGCCGGGAATGGGGCGGCTTCCCCGGCTACGACGCCTGGTTCGCGCGGCCCCTGGGCAATGCCCACCTGGCCTCGATCGGCGCCTATACCGACCTGCTGCCCGGCTTCCGGCGGCTGCTGGCCCGCCTCGGCGGCGACCTGGAGGCCTTCTACGCGGAAGTGCGCAGGCTCGCCGAACTTCCGGCGAATGCGCGCCACGATGCGCTGGACATGAGAGACTAGCGAGGAGAGTCGCCGCCGGAACGCGGCGCATGACAAGGAGAGGAGAGATGGATCGCCCCTGGTTCGCGCACTATCCCGCAGGCGTGCCCCGCGAGATCGACCTGTCGCAGTACACGTCGCTGACGGCGCTGATCGAGGAAGCCTTCGACAAGTATCGCGAGCGCAATGCCTATGTCGGGTTCGGCAAGACCACGACCTATGGCGAGATCGACCGGATGTCGAAGGCCATCGCCGGATGGCTCCAGTCCAAGGGCCTCGTGAAGGGCGACCGCGTGGCCATCATGATGCCGAACATCGTCCAGTACCCGGCCGCGCTGGCGGGCGTGCTGCGGGCCGGCATGGTGGTGGTGAACGTCAACCCGCTCTATACCCCGCGCGAGCTCGAACACCAGCTCAAGGACTCGGGCGCCAAGGCCATCATCATCCTGGAGAACTTCGCACACACGCTGGCGCAGGTGCTCTCCCGGACGCAGGTGCGCCATGTCGTGGTCGCGTCGATGGGCGATACGCTCGGGCTGAAGGGCAAGGTGGTCAACTTCGTGGTGCGCCACGTGAAGAAGATGGTGCCGGAGTTCCAGCTGCCGGGCGCGATCCGGTTCAACGACATGCTGGCCGAGGGTGCCAGGGCCGGCTTCAAGCCGGTCGAGATCACCCAGGAGGACATCGCGTTCCTGCAGTACACCGGCGGCACCACCGGCGTCTCCAAGGGAGCGACGCTGCTGCACCGGAATGTGCTGGCCAACGTGCTCCAGTCCGAGGCGTGGGCCGAGCCGGCGATGAACAACCCGGCCCGTGGGGGCCCGCCCGAGCAGCCGATCACGGTCTGCGCGCTGCCCCTCTATCACATCTTCGCGCTGACGGTCTGCTGCCTGCTCGGCATGCGGCAGGGCGCCCTCGTCATCCTGATCCCGAACCCGCGCGACCTGCCCGCCCTCATCAAGGAGGTGAAGCCCTACAAGTTCACCTCGTTCCCGGCGGTGAACACGCTTTACAACGCGCTCGCCCACCACCCGGACTTCGACAAGCTCGATTTCTCCGAGCTGCGAGTCTCGAACGGCGGCGGCATGGCCGTCACCAGCGCGGTGGCCAAGGCCTGGCTCGAGAAGACGGGGTGCCCCATCATCGAGGGCTACGGCCTGTCCGAGACCTCGCCGAGCGTCACCTGCAATCCGGGCGACGCCACCGAGTTCAGCGGCACGATCGGCATCCCGCTCCCCTCGACCGACGTGGTGATCCTCGACGACGACGGCAATCCGGTGCCCTACGGCACGCCGGGCGAGATCGCCATCCGTGGTCCGCAGGTGATGGCGGGCTACTGGCAGCGCCCCGACGAGACCGCCAAGGTCATGACGCCCGACGGCTACTTCAAGAGCGGCGACATCGGCATCATGGACGAGCGCGGCTACATCAAGATCGTCGACCGCAAGAAGGACATGATCCT
>CAZDYQ010000183.1:0-3140 GCA_964509685.1 uncultured Burkholderiaceae bacterium | reverse complement strand
TGGCGCTGGCCGACGCGATGGTGGTGGTGCCGATGGACTTCCTGCGCCTGCCGCTGATCGCGATCGTCGGCGCCGTGTTCTATGCCGAGCCGCTCGATCCGTGGGTCTTCGCCGGTGCGGCGCTGATGGTGGCGGGCAACCTGGTCAACCTGCGCGCCGGGCAGGCGGTGGCGCGCTGAGCATCGGCCCGAAGACGAGGACGTAGCCCGCGAAGGCGGCGATCCAGCCGCCCGCGGCGAGTCCCACCGCGAACTCGTAGTTGAGGCCGCCGATGCTGCGCAGCAGGCCCGCGCCGACGACGGCGCCGAGCATGGTGGTGGTCGCCACGTCGGCGCGGGCCGGCAGGCGCGCGCGCCGCAGCGCGACCCGGATCATCATGGCCAGCATGCAGGTGCCGACGGCGCCCGCCGTCCAGGCATGGACCGCGTCGCCGTGCCGCGGCCAGCCGAAGTCCGGCACCAGCGCGGCGAAGCCGAGCATGAGGAAGCCCGCGGGGACGAAGCCGTAGCCCACCTGGAGCGCGAGGACGAGCGGCTCGGGCACCGTGCGCCAGGGACGCCACTGCAGCCAGCGCGCCAGTTGCAGGAGGCCGGCGCCGAAGAGCATCGCGCCGCTGCCGGGATGCGCCGGCTCCACCGCCCAGGCCAGCAGCGCGACGGCGCTGCCCCAGTGGGTCGCCGTCTCGAGGAGGGGCACGGGCGGCGGCAGCGTCGGCCGCTCCGTCTCGAGCAGCCAGCGCCGGGTGAAGCTCGGCACCAGCAGGCCGCCGACCAGGGTGAGCAGCATGACGGCGGCGGCCACCCCCAGGCGGGTCGGCATGCCGGTGGCGGGCGAGAGCTCATGGATCGCCTGCCAGTGGAAGAGCGCATTGCCGAGGACGAGCACGCCCAGCGGCGAGAGCAGCCGCGCCGCCCGTCGGTCACGCCCGGCGAAGGCCTCGCGCGCGACCAGGCACCACGCGAGCAGCAGGAACCCGACGTCGATCACGGCGGCGAGCGCGACCCCGTTCGGCGGGGCGCTCAGCAGCGCCAGCCGGCCGGCGAGCCACAGGGCCAGCAGCACCGCGCGGCCCGGTCCGTGCACGGGCAGGCGCCCGGACCAGTTCGCCACCATCGTCATCATGTAGCCCACCGCGATCGCGGGCACGAAGCCGTAGAGCAGCTCGTGGACATGCCAGTCGAGCGGCGTCAGCGGGCCGGGGATCTCGATCGCGCCGCCCAGCGCGAGCAGCCACATCGCCATCGCGATCGCCGCCCAGAGGCCGCCGGCGACGAAGAGCGGGGCCGCTCCGTCGGGCAGCGCGGCGGGCGCGCCCGACCGGCGGCGCGGGCCCTGCCGCTCCTCGGTGTCCGGTGGCTTCATGGTGACGCCCATCATATGCCGACGGGATCGTCGTCGGCTTGGTATGCTCGCCCGCCATGCCCAAGCTTCGCCCCGCCGGCCTGCCGGTCGTCCTCGATCCCGCTTCGCTGCGCCGACTGTCGTGGGCCTTCGGCATCACGCAGATTGTCTCCTGGGGCTCGCTCTTCTATGCGATCGGCGTGCTCGGGAAGTCGATCCGGGCCGATCTCGGCATCTCCGAGCCGATGCTGTTCGGCGCGGTGTCGGCCGCCCTGCTGATCAACGGCCTGGGCGCGCCCCTGGTGGGCCGCCACATCGACCGTTGGGGCGGCCGTCGCCTCATGGCGGTCGGCTCGTTCGTGGCCGCCGCCGCCTTCGCGCTCATCGGGCTGGCCGCCAGCCCGTCGACGTACTTCGCGGCCTGGATCGTGGCCGGCATCGCGATGCCGATGGTCTTCTACGACCCGGCCTTCGCGACCATCACCCGGCATTCGGGCGGCTCGTACCGGCGCGCGCTCACGATGATCACGCTCTTCGGCGGGCTGGCCGGCACGATCTTCTGGCCGCTCACCTCCTTCCTGCACGATGCGATCGGCTGGCGCGGCACCTGCGGGGTCTTCGCGCTGCTGCATCTGGCGGTGTGCCTGCCGCTCCACTGGTTCATGATCCCGGCCGACCGACCGGCGCCGGCAAGCGACGACGGCGAGCGCGAGCCGGCGCGCGCAGCGGGCGCTTCCACGACGGGCGCAGCGGCCGTCGCCAGCGCCCCGGTATCGCGGCCCGTGGCCGCCGCGTCCGCGGGAGCCCCCCGCGGCGGCTGGGCCGGCGCCCCGCGCGAGTCGAAGCGCGCCTTCGTGTGGCTCACCATCGCCTACTCGTTCAACGCCTTCAACATGGCGGCGCTGCTGGTGCACCTGCTCTTCCTGCTGCAGGCGCGGGGGCTCAGCCTCGAGCAGGCGGTGATGGTGGGCACGGTGATCGGTCCCTGCCAGGTGATGGTGCGGCTGTCGGACGTGATCATGGGCGGGCGGATCAAGCCGTTCACCCTGGGGATGATCGCCACCAGCCTGGTCGCCGCCGGGGTGCTGGTGCTGGCGTTCTCGGGCGCCTCCATGGCCGCCGGAGTCTGCTTCGCCGTCCTGTTCGGGATGGGCAACGGCCTGCAGACCATCGTCCGCGGCCTGGTGATCGGCGAGATCTTCGGGGCCTCGTCCTACGGGGAGTGGCTCGGACGCATGAGCCGCTACGTCTTCGTGGTCCATGCCTTCGCGCCCTTCGTGCTCTCGGCGCTGATCGGCGCCGGGCTGGGCTATGCGAACGCCCCCTGGGTGCTGGTCGCGGTGACACTGTCCGCGGTGGTGGCGTATCGTGTGGCGATCCCGCGCCGCGCGAAGGAGGCCACGCCATGAACGCAGCCGGTGGGGCGCCGGCGACATCGATCGACGCGTCGTACTACGACACCGACAAGATCCTGCGCCAGGCGGCCGCGACCTTCTTCGACCATCTCTCCGAGATGTGCGAGGGGGTGCTGCTGGTCGACAGCGAGGCGCGCCTCGTCTGGATCAACGACCGCTACGAGCGCTACCTCGGCACGCTCGGCTTCAGCTCGCGCGAGCAGGTGCTGGGCCGGCCGATCGAGGAGGTGGTGCCCAACACCCTGATGCGCTCGGTGGTCGAGACCGGCCGGCCCATCCTGATCGACGTGATCGAGAATCCGACGGGCACCTTCGTGGTCTCGCGCATCCCGCTGCACGACGACGACGGCCGCGTGATCGGCGCGATCGGGATGATCCTCTACG
>CAZDYQ010000182.1:0-3154 GCA_964509685.1 uncultured Burkholderiaceae bacterium | reverse complement strand
AACTACCTGGTGGATGGCGGGCCGCGGCTCGCGTGGCTCGAGACGCTGCGCGCGGCGCATCCGCTGTCGCTGCACAGCGTGTCGCTCTCGCTCGCCGGCAGCGAGCCGCCGGACGGGAAGCGACTTGCGCGGCTCGCCCGGCTCGTGCGACGCCTGGAGCCGGCACTGGTGTCCGAGCATCTCGCGTGGTCGTCATGGCGGGGCGCCTACCTGCCGGACCTGCTGCCGTTCCCGCGCACCGGCGAGGCGCTCGCGACCGCCGCGCGCAACATCGACATCGTGCAGGCGGCGCTGCGCCGCGCCATCGCGCTCGAGAACCCGTCCCACTACATGCGGCTCGACGGCCATGAATGGGACGAGCTCGGCTTCCTCGCCGAGCTCGTGCGCCGCACCGGATGCCGGCTGCTGCTCGACGTGAACAACGTGGCGGTCTCGGCGCACAACCTCGGCACGGATCCATGCGCCTACATCGACGCGTTTCCGGCCGACGCCGTGGCCGAGATCCACCTCGCCGGCCACGGCGTGGATCCGGCGCCCGGCGGGGACCTGTGGATCGATTCCCACGCCTCGGCGGTCTCGCCCGGGGTGTGGGCGCTCTACGACCGACTGGTCGCCCGCATCGGGCCGCGGCCCACGCTCGTGGAGCGCGATGCGCAAGTGCCCTCGTTCGAGGAGCTGCTGCAGGAGCGGGACCGTGCCGCAACCTGCATGGAGGAACTGCGGCCGGCCGGATCCCTTCCGGCGAGGGTGGCGGCATGAACCGGGCGGCGACCTCGGCGGTATCCGCGCCGGGCCGCCTCGCCGACTTCCAGCGAGCATTCGTCCGCGCGCTGCTCGACCCGGGCGCGTCGTCGCCGGGGCGCGGCTTCGCGGTCCACCGCAACACGGTGCTGGGCGGTTGCATCGATGCGCTCGAGGCCAACTATCCCGTCGTCGCCGCGCTGGTGGGCCGCGACTGGTTTCGCGACGCGGCCGCCGGCCATGTCCGCGCCAGTCCGCCGACGGACTCGCGGCTGAGGACCTACGGTGCGGACTTCCATGCGTTCCTCGCGAGCCTTCCCATCGCAGAGGAGCTGCCCTTCCTGCCCGGGGTTGCCCTGCTGGAGCGATTCTGGCGCGAGGCGCATGCAGCCGCGGATGCTGGGACGCTGCGCCACGGCGACTTGACGGGGCTCGCGCCCGAAGCGCTCGCGCGGCTGCGGCTGCGACCGCATCCGGCCGCCCGCTGGGGCTGGTTCGACGCCCCCGTCGCGAGCATCTGGCTGGCGCACCAGGCCGACGACGAAGCGCACTGTCGCCCCGCGCTCGAGGCCCTGGCATGGCGCGCCGAGGGCGCCCTGGTGACGCGTCCGGACGGCAGGGTGGCGGTCCGGCACGCGAGCCGGGCCGCCTGCGCCTTGCTGGACGCCTGCTGCGGGGATGTACCCCTTGGCGCAGCGCTTGCGGTGGCGCTCGACACGTCTCCGGAGGGCGAGACCCGGGCAAACGCGGCGACCGGGGCGGGACCGCTGCGCGAGCTGGTGGAAGCCGGCGCATTCCTCGGCCCCGATCCCGGGCGCGACTGACGATGGCACTCGGAGCGCTTCGCACCACGCACGACCGCATCGCGCAGCGGCTCGCCGCGCTGGTGCCGCAGGACCTGGTGGCGCTCGCGGCGCGCTTCGGCATCGGCGCGACCTTCTGGCTGTCCGGGCGGACCAAGATGGAGGGCGTGATCGCGGTGACCGACGGCGCGATCGACCTCTTTCGCGAGGAGTTCCGCCTGCCGCTCATCGATCCCGTCGTCGCGGCGCACATGGCCGCCTGGGCCGAGACCCTCTTCCCGATGCTGCTCTTCCTGGGGCTGTTCACGCGGCTTTCCGCTGCCGCGCTGCTCTTCATGACGCTGGTGATCCAGGTGTTCGTCTATCCCGATGCCTGGCCGACGCACCTGGGGTGGGCGGCGATCTTCCTGTACCTGCTCCGGCACGGGGCGGGGCGGGTTTCGGTGGACCACGCGATGGGCCTGCGCTGAGCACACCTGCCCGCCTCGGGTATGCTTGGAACCCGGCGGTGCGCGGAGGTTCATCCTGCGTTCGATCGCCCGCCCGTTCCCCGTCGTCGAATGTCCCGCGTTCCGTCCAGCACCGCGCGCGAGCGCTTCTACGAAGTCCTCATCGGCGACGAGCCGAAGCGCGTGTGCCTCGACATCCCCGAGGCGAGCTGTCACGAACAGCCGCGCAACTTCCTGACGCACTTCGCGAGCCTTGCCGCGAGCCGCACGGCGGACGGCCTGCTCGATCCGCGGCTCGTGCTGGCGTGGCTGCTGGGCGCCCTGGGCGCGCCGGCCTTCATGGTCGGCCTGCTGGTCCCGATCCGCGAAGCCGGCGCCCTGCTGCCCCAGCTCGTCATCGCCGCGGGCATCCGTTCGCTGCCGGTGCGCAAGTGGGTTTGGGTGGCGGGCTGCATCGTGCAAGGCTCGTGCGCGATCGCGATGGCGGCCGCGGCACTCCTGCTCGAGGGGGCCGCCGCCGGCTGGATCATCCTTGCGGCGCTGGCCGTGCTCGCGCTCGCACGCAGCGCCAATTCGGTCTCGCACAAGGATGTCCTCGGCAAGACGCTCTCGAAGGCGACCCGCGGCACCGTGGCGGGGTCCGCAGGCACGCTGTCGGCGGTCCTGGTCCTGGCCTTCGGCGTGCTGCTTGGCACCGGACTGCTCGAACGGTCGGTCGGGGTGATCGCGGGCGCGCTCTGCGTGGCGGGCATCCTGTGGATCGTCGCGGCGCTGGTGTTCGCCTCCCTCTTCGAGGAACCCGGCGCGACGGAAGGCGGTCGCAACGCGCTCGCGATGGCGATCGCGCAGTTCGGGCTGCTGCGGGACGATCCCCAGCTGCTGCGTTTCACGGTGATCCGGTGCCTGCTGCTGGCCATACCGCTCGCGCCGCCCTTCCTGGTGGCCCTCGAAGGGAGCGCCGCGGGCGCCCGGGACGTGGAGCTGGGTCCCCTGGTCTTCGCGTCGGCGCTCGCCACGATCCTGAGCAGCTACGTCTGGGGCCGGCTCGCGGACCGTTCCAGCCGGCGAGTGCTGGTCGCGGCCGCCGGCCTGGGCGCGGTGGGGCTCGCGGTCGCGGCGGCGATCGGCGCGGGCCTGGGCGGCGGCCTCGGCCTGTCCGTG
>CAZDYQ010000181.1:0-3353 GCA_964509685.1 uncultured Burkholderiaceae bacterium | reverse complement strand
CGATCGCCTCGAAGCACGCGATGCGCCCGCGCCGCGCCACCAGCCATACGGCGCCGGGCAGCACGCCCGCATCCACGTCCGCCGCGAGCCGGTCGCGGATACGGCCCAGCCGGGCGGCGGAGAATCCCAGCGTGGCGGGATCGGCGACGGGTTCGGGCAGGAAGGCTGGCTTGTTCATGGGGCTCGGGACCTGGTTCGGTGGAAACGGCAAGGCGGGCGCGCATGCGCCGCCGACGGATCAGTCCTGGAAGAAGGCGGCGAACCCGCCCTCCGGTTCGAAGCGCTTGTTGCGGTAGACGAGCCGGGTCGGGCCCGGCATCACCTTCTCGCGCAGCGAATGCGCGGGATCGCCGGGATAGGCGACCGCCCGCGTGTCGTCGATCTTCATGGAGGCCGGCTCGATGAGCGGCGGCGGGCGGCGCGAGATGTCCGCCAGCGCCTCGGCGAGGTTCCGGTAGCGCGAGAGTTGTGCAAGGCTCATGATCTGCGGCGGCGCGAGGTCGATCTCGCCCGCCCAGTAACGCTCGAGCGCGAGCCGGGGCGCGAACCAGACGCTGTCGACCGCCTCGTGGTTGTCGTGCACCGCCTGCGCCCCCTCGGGCAGCGGCGCGGCGAAGAAACGGGTATCGAAGCGCTTGCGCTGGAACGAGGGCGTGCGCGGCGTGATCCAGCGCGTGAAGGGAACGAGCGCCTCGATCCCGACCGTGACGTGGCACTCCTCGACCGTCTCGCGCGCGGCGGCCGCGAACATCGCGGCGGCCATCTCACGGCCGAGCTGGGGCTCGCCGAGACGCTGGTAGAGCTGCTCCATCAGGGCCGCTTCCCTGATCACCTTCGCATCGTCCTCGTCGACCTTCCCGCCGGGAAAGACATACGCGCCGCCGAGCACGTCCGATTTCTGGTGGCGCCGCACCATGAAGATCTCGACGCCGGAGCCGCTGGCGGCATCGCGCAGCAGCAGCACCGAGGCCGCGTCGCGCGGCGGGGTTTCGACGACCTCGTCGTTGAGTTCGAATGCCATGGACCATCTCCGTAGAACGCCCCGTCGTCATGCGCGACGGCGCCTGCAGCATCGGAATTTACTCCAGGCCGCCCGGCCTCGCCCTGGGGGCCGGGCTCAGCTGTAGTGCAGGCCGTCGTCGAGATCGGCCTGCGGAAGCTCGACGCTGTCGGCCCAGTAGTCCTGGGTATGGCGCCAGGGCTGGCGGTCGCCCTGCTTCGGCAGGAGATGGATGCCGCGATGCACGTAGCCGGGATTGAAGTCCTCGTCGTCCACCCAGGGCAGGAGGGGCATGCCTTCGTCCCCGGGACGCAGCCGCGGGACGACCCGCCTCGCCCCACGGACCTGCATGTGCTCGAGCAGGCGACAGACGAAATCCGAGACGAGATCGGCGCGCAGCGTCCAGCTCGCGCGGAAGTAGCCGAAGACCCAGGCCATGTTGGGCACGCCGGTGAACAGGGTGCCGCGCCACGTTACGGTGTCCTGGAAGGCGAGCGGCTTGCCGTCGATCTCGAACGCGATGTCCCCCAGCACATTGAGGTCGAACCCGGTCGCGGTGACGACGACATCGGCCTCGAGACGATCGCCCGACGCGAGCCGGATGCCGCTGGCATCGAACGCCTCGATATGGTCGGTCACGACGGAGGCGGTGCCGGCGGCGATCGCCCTGAACAGGTCGCCGTCGGGAATGAAGGCGATGCGCTGGCGCCAGGGCCGGTAACCGGGGGTGAAGTGCCGCTCGATGTCGAAGTCGTCGCCGAGATGGGCGCGAACCCCGGCAAGCAACTCGGCCTTCACCGCCTCGGGCTCGGTGAAGGTTCGTCGGGTGAACTTTCGCTGGTCGTACAGGATCTTGCGGCGCACGATCTCGTGCGTCCATTGGTCCGGAATCTCGAGCTCGCGAAGCGTCTGCGCGAGCTCGTTCGCATTGCGGCCCGTGATGTAGTAGGTCGGCGAGCGTTGCAGCATCGTCACGTGGGCGCACCGCCCCGCGATTGCCGGCACCAGCGTGGCCGCGGTGGCGCCGGAACCGATCACCACGACCCGCTTGCCCTCGAGTTCCAGGTCGTCCGGCCATTGCTGCGGATGGACGATCGTGCCGCCAAACCGGTCCATCCCCGGCCAGTGCGGCGTGTAGCCGCGCGCATGCCGGTAGTAGCCCTGGCACATCCAGAGGAAATCGCCGGTGATCCGGAACGCCTCGCCGGAATCGCCACGCCGGCCCTCGAGCGTCCAGCGCGCGTCGTCCTGCGACCAGCTCGCGCGCTCGATCGCATGCCCGTAGCGAATGTGGGGCGCGAGGCCGTTCTCGTCGATCACCTCGCCCATGTAGGCGAGGATCTCCTCGGCGGTCGCGATCGGCTTCCCCATCCAGGGCTTGAAGCGGTAGCCGAAGGTAAAGAGGTCGGAATCGGATCGGATACCCGGATACCGATGGGTGCGCCACGTGCCCCCGAACCCGTCCTGGGACTCGAGCACCACGAAGCGCTTGCCGGGGAAGCGGTGCCGAAGGTGCCAGGCCGCACCCACCCCCGAAATGCCCGCACCTACGACGAGCACGTCGAAATGCTCGGTCGCCGCGGTCCCGGTGGCTCGCGCCGTCGTGTCCGTCGTGGGGGCTGCGACCATGGGCTGTCTCCGTCGGTCTTGTCGTGCCGGCAGCTTAACATTCGCCCCGCGCCTACGCATTTTCCGGCCGGGATGCGCCATGTCGGAATCCCGCGACTTCCGTGTACATTAGTACGCCCTTAAAGTAGGGCCGATCGTTCACGCCCGATTTGGGGGACAGCCGGGCGGCATGTACCATGCGCCCGCGCCCAGCCGGCCTGTCGCCAGCAGGCATCGCAGAATCGGCCGTCCTCGACCAAGGCCAGACGCCTCTCACGGCTAGCAGCCATCCGATACCAAGGAGACATCGACATGGGAATCACCCGCAGGCAATACCTCCAGGCCACCGGCAGCCTCGCCGCCCTGGCGGCACTGGGACGCGCCGGTTCGGCTTTCGGCCAGTCGGAACTGCCGTCAACGATGATCTGGAGCACGTATGACGTCGGCTCGACCGGCTACGTCGAGGCTTCGGCCATCGCCGACGCCTTCGGCAAGAAATACGGATCGCGCATCCGCCTGCAGCCGTCCGGCACCGCGATCGGTCGCGTCAAACCGCTGCTCGAGGGCCGCGTCTCGCACGCCTGGCTCGCCAACGAGCTCTTCTTCGCGACGGAAGGCATCTACGAGTACTGCACCCCGGAGATCGGGCCGCAGAACCTGCGCACGCTCGCCGGCCGCCTCAACGCCTTTTCGATCGCCGTCACGAAGACGAGCGGCATCCAGAAGGCCGAGGACCTCAAGGGCA
>CAZDYQ010000180.1:0-3425 GCA_964509685.1 uncultured Burkholderiaceae bacterium | reverse complement strand
CTGATTCGTAATCAGTAGGTCGGAGGTTCGACTCCTCTCAACGGCACCAGTTGACGTGGGAAGGGCACCCCGCAAGGGCTGCCCTTTTCGCTTTCGGGTCAGTCGGGTGATTCGGCTTCGCGCGCGGCCCGCACCTCCGCGAGCGCGATCCGCGGATGCGGATAGCGCAGGCGCGCGCGCAGCTCGCGCAGGATGCGCCGGTTGGAAAGCCGCCGCGATTCCGACATGAAGGACCACAGCGCGGGCGACACGCGCTCGCGGGCCTCCTCGCGCGGCAGCCGCGGCGGGCGCGGCAGCCCGGTGGCATCGGCGACGGCATCGAACCAGTCGCCCATGCGCATCTCGGCCGAATCGACCGCGTTGTATACGCGGCAGTTCCTGCCGCGGAAGAGCGCGAGCCAGAGGAGCTGCGCGAGGTCGTCGGCATGGATGTGGCTGGAGTAGCCGTCCTGGCCGGCGACGATCGCCGGCGTGCCACGGCGAAGGCGCTCGACGGGTAGCCGGTTGTGGGCATAGATGCCCGGCGCGCGCAGCAGGGCGACGCGCGCGCCGCCCCGACGGGCCAGTGTCCTCAGCTGCCGCTCCGCGCTGGCGCGGCGGTGGGCGCGCTCGCTGCGCGGGGCGATGGTCCGCGTCTCGTCGAAGCGCGCGCCGCCGGCGTCACCATAGACGCCGGTGGTGCCGCAGTAGACGAGCACGCGACGCCCGCCGGCATGCGCGGCGCCGGCGATCGCCGCGGCGAGCCGCCGGCTGCGGCGATCGGCCCGGCCGACAGGCTGGGGCGGAGCGAGATGGACGATGCGGTCGGCGAGGCCCGCGATGCGGCGCGCAGCGCGTGGCTCGTCGAGGTCGATCGTGACCGGCACGGCGCCGAGCGCGCGGATCGCCGCGAGCGATTCGTCGGCGCGGGCGGTGCCGATCACTTTCCAGCGATCGCCCATTCGCGCCACGAGGTGCTTCGCGAGGCGCCCGCCGACATCGCCGCAGCCCACGAGCAGCAGGCGCGGGCGGCGCAGGCGGCGTGGCAGTATCCGAGAAGGGGCCGATTTCCGCATCGGGCGATAATGGGGGTCCGGGGCAACCCGGCCATGATACGGAGCAGGAACGCACAGCGATGGGTTTCAGGGTCAGGGTTCTGCCGAGCGGCCGCGAGTTCGACGCGGGAGCCGACGAGAGCATCCTCGACGCGGCGTTGCGCGAGGCGGTGGTGCTGCCTTACGGATGCAAGGACGGCATCTGCGGCACCTGCAAGGCGCGCGTCCTCGAGGGCGAGGTCGAGCAGGGCCCGCATGCGCCGGCCGCGCTCCACGAGGACGAACGCGCCGCGGGCTTCGCCCTCATGTGCTGCGCGAGCGCCCGTTCGCCGCTCGTCGTCGAGGCCCGGCTCGTGGCGGGTGTCGGCGACATCCCGGTGCGCAAGCTGCCCTGCCGCATCAACGCGATCGAGCGGGTCGCCCCCGACGTGGTCGTGGTGCGCCTGCAGCTGCCGGCGGGCGAGACCCTGCGCTACCTCGCGGGCCAGTACATCGAGCTCATCCTGCGCGACGGAACCCGGCGATCCTACTCGATGGCGACGCCGCCCGGCCAGGGCGACACGCTCGAGCTGCATATCCGGCACCTGCCCGGCGGGCGGTTCACCGACGCGCTCTTCGGCGTCACGAGTCCCGCGATCAAGGTGCGCGACATCCTTCGTTTCGAGGGGCCGATGGGCACCTTCTTCCTGCGCGAGGACGATGACGCGCCGATCGTGCTGCTCGCGAGCGGCACCGGCTTCGCGCCGATCAAGTCGATCGTCGAGCAGGTGATCGCGAAGGGCAGGGAGCTTTCGATGGCGCTCTACTGGGGCGGTCGCCGGCCCCACGACCTCTACATGAACGCGCTCGCGGAGCAGTGGGCCGCCACCGTTCCAGGCTTCCGCTACGTGCCCGTGGTCTCGGACGCCTTGCCCGAGGACGCCTGGCGGGGCCGCGAGGGCTTCGTCCATCGTGCGGTGATGGACGACCTCCCGGATCTCTCGGGCCACAAGGTGTATGCCTGCGGCTCCCCGGCGATGGTCGATGCCGCGCGCGCCGACTTCGTCGAGCGTTGCGGGCTGCCGTCCGACGCCTTCTTCGCGGATGCCTTCGTTACGGCGGCCGATGCCGCCCGCGTCGCCTGAGCGCCGTGCCCGACGCCTCCTCGACCCGACTCATGCCGTCTTCGATCGTGTCCCGTCCCACCGTCGTCTTCCTCCATGCCAACGGGTTCCCGTCGGGGACCTATCGCCAGTTCCTGGAGGCCCTCGGCCGGTACGCCGAGGTCATCGCGCCGCCCGCGCTCGACACGCCGGCCGGCCTGCGCCCGCGGCTGCGCTGGCCGGAAATGACCCGGCAGGTCATCATCGAGGTGCGCAAGGCATCGGAGCGCTCCGGCCCGGTGTGCCTCGTCGGGCACTCGATGGGCGGCTACCTTTCGCTGATGGCCGCGGCCCGGCTGCCGTCCCATGTCAGCCATGTCGTGCTCATCGATTCCCCGATCGTCGTCGGCTGGCGCAAGTGCGCCTTCGAGACGCTCAGGATCGCCGGCCTCACCACGCGCGGCGGGCCCGCCCCGGTGGCGGCGCGCCGGCGTGACCGCTGGGCCTCGCGCGACGAGGCGCGCGAGTACTTCTCCTCGAAGGCATTCACGCGCGACTGGGCGCCCGGTGTCCTCGAGGACTTCCTGGCCCATGGGCTGGCCGAGGGACAGGACGGCTCCGTGTCGCTGCGTATCGCGCGCGAGGCCGAGCGCGACATCTACGCGTTCCTGCCCGCGCACCGGATTCACGTGGCCTTCAGGACCCTTCGCGCGCACGGCTCGATCCCCGTGCACATGATCGCCGGCACGCGCTCGCGCGAGACCGACATGGTCGGGCGCGCGGCCAACCGGCGGCTGTTCGGGCCGAACTGGCACGAGTTGCCGGCCGGCCACCTGATCCCGATGGAGAAGCCGGTCGCATGCGCCGAGCTCGTCGCGCGCTGCATCGGCGCGAAGGCGCCGGTCGCCGAGGTTCCCGAGCCGGCGGGCGCGGAGGCGGCGACGCCCGCTTGACGCGGCCCGGGCGAGTTCGTCTAATGCTCGGGATCCCCACGAGCCGACCACGATGAGCACTACGCCCGCCCCCCGCAATCCCTTCAAGGCCGCCATGCAGGCGCTCGAGCTTCGCTACGGGCTGTGGCTCGGCCTCGGCAGTCCGTACACGGCCGAGATCGCGGCGGGCGCCGGCTTCGACTGGCTGCTCATCGACAACGAACACGCGCCCAACGACCTGCGCACGACGCTCGCCCAGCTGCAGGCGATCGCCGCCTACGACTCGCACCCCGTGGTCAGGATACCGATCGGCGACGTCGTCCTCATCAAGCAGATGCTCGACATCGGCGCGCAGACCCTGCTCGTGCCGATGGTCG
>CAZDYQ010000179.1:0-3511 GCA_964509685.1 uncultured Burkholderiaceae bacterium | reverse complement strand
CGGCACCGGCACCGGCACCGGCACCGGAGCCGAGGCCCGCCGCGCCCGCGCCCGCGCCCGCATCGGGCGACCGCAAGGCGGACCGCAGCTGCGCCCTCGTCGTCATCGGGGGCGGGCCGGGGGGCTATGCCGCGGCGTTTCGCGCCGCCGACCTCGGCCTCGAGGTGGTTCTGGTCGAGCGCTACGCGACGCTGGGTGGCGTGTGCCTCAACGTCGGCTGCATTCCGTCCAAGGCGCTGCTGCACACCGCTGCGGCGATGGACGAGGCGAGGGCGCTCGCCGCCCATGGCATCGACTTCGGCGAGCCGAGGATCGACCTCGGGAGGCTGCGCGAATGGAAATCCGAGGTCGTCGGCAAGCTCACCGGGGGCCTTGCCGCGATGGCGAAGGGGCGCAAGGTGGAGGTTATCCGCGGCACGGCGCGATTCGTCGATCCGCACCACCTGGACATCGCGCTCACCGACGGGCCGGGCCGCGAGCCCACGGGCCGGTCCCTCACGCTGCGCTTCGAGCAGGCGATCGTCGCGGCCGGCTCGCAGGCCGTCCGCCTGCCGTTCCTCCCGGATGATCCACGCATCGTCGATTCCACCGGTGCGCTCGAGCTCGGAGCGATCCCGAAGCGCATGCTGGTTATCGGTGGCGGGATCATCGGCCTCGAGATGGGCACCGTCTACGCCACGCTCGGGGCGAAGGTCGATGTGGTCGAGATGCTGGACGGCCTGATGACCGGGGCCGACCCGGACCTGGTGCGCGTGTGGCAGAAGCACAATGCGGGCCGCTTCGCGAACATCATGCTGGGCACGCGCACGACCGGCGCGCGGGCGACGCCCGGGGGCATCGAGGTGGACTTCGAGGGCAGGAACGCCCCCGGCGGGCCCGAGACCTACGACCTGGTCCTCTGCGCGGTGGGGCGGCGGCCCAACGGCCGGGAGATCGGGGCGGAGGCCGCCGGGATCGACGTGGATGATCGCGGCTTCATCCACGTCGATGCGCAGATGCGCACGAACGTGCCCCATGTGTTCGCCATCGGGGACATCGTGGGCGAGCCCATGCTCGCCCACAAGGCGGCCCACGAAGGGCATGTCGCGGCGGAGGTCGCCGCCGGCCGGAAGACGGCATTCGATGCCCGGGTGATCCCGTCCGTAGCCTACACCGACCCCGAGGTCGCCTGGGTGGGCATCACCGAATCCCAGGCGAAGGCCCAGTCGATGCCGATCGGCCGCGCGGTATTCCCGTGGGCGGCCTCCGGGAGGGCGACCGCGAACGGACGGACCGAGGGTTTCACCAAGCTCATCTTCGACGAGGCAACGCACCGCATCATCGGCGGGGCCATCGTCGGCACCCATGCCGGCGACATGATCGGCGAGATCGCCCTGGCGATCGAGATGGGGGCCGACGCCACCGACATCGGCAGGACGATCCATCCACATCCCACCCTGGGCGAGACGATCGGACTGGCCGCCGAGCTCTACGAAGGTGCCTGTACGGAGTTGCCGCCGCCCCGGAAGCGTTGACCGGGCCGCAGTTGCGGACTTCATCGTGGCTTGCCCGCATTGACCTTCCGGTCTTTCGGGAGTTTACAATCCGCAACCGCCGAAGCCTCCGTAGCGCGCGGCTCGCGCGCGCCGCCGGCATTCGGATCCTTCCGTCTCCCAGGAGATTCCACCGATGGATCGCCGTTCCGTCCTCAAGAAATCGCTCACCGCCGGGGTTGCCGCCGGCGCCGCCACCCTCGCCGCCCCGGCAATATCCCAGGGCAAGATGGAATGGCGGATGGTCACCGCGTGGCCCAAGAACTTTCCCGGCCTCGGCGTCGGCGCCGAGAACCTCGCCAAGCGGATCACGACGATGTCGGGTGGGCGCCTGACCGTGAAGGTCTACTCGGCCGGCGAACTGGTGCCGCCCCTCCAGGCGCTCGACGCGGTCATCAACGGGACCGCCGAGATGTGCCACAGCGCCGCCTACTACTGGCAGAACAAGAACCCGGGCCTGTCGTTCTTCACGGGCGTGCCGTACGGCATGACCTCGCGCGAACTCACCGCCTGGGTCCGCTTCCTCGGCGGCCAGGAGATCTGGGACGAAATCTACGACCAGTTCGGCGTGCAGGGCTTCCTGTCGGGCGACACGGGCACCCAGGCGGGTGGCTGGTTCCGCAACGAGCTCAAGGGCCTCGAGGACATCAAGGGCCTGCGCTTCCGCACCCCGGGCCTCGGCGGCCAGGTCTGGCAGAAGCTCGGTGCGTCGGTGACGAACATGGCCGCGGGCGAGATCTTCCAGGCGCTCCAGACCGGCACGCTCGATGCAGCCGAATTCGTCGGTCCGTACAACGACCTCGCCCTGGGCTTCTACCAGATCGCGAAGAACTACTACTTCCCGAGCTTCATCGAGCCGGGCCTGGCCACCGAGCTGACGGTGAACAAGTCGAAGTTCAAGGCGCTGCCGGCCGACCTGCAGGAGATCGTCCGCACCGCCGCGCAGGCCGAGTACGACAACGTCTCGTCCGACATGTTCGCCAATGACCCGCGGGCCATGCGCACCCTGGTCGAGAAGCACGGGGTGAAGGTGCACCAGTTCCCGGAATCGATCCTCGAGGCGGGCGCGAAGGCGTCGGCCGAGGTGATCTCCGCGGTGCGCGACGGCGACAATCCGCTCGCCAAGAAGACGGCCGAGAGCTTCATTTCCGCGCTGAAGCTGCTGCGCGAGCGCTCGGAGAGCGCGGACAGCCCGTACATCGTCGCCCGCGAGAAGTACTTCAAGATCTGAGGCCCAGGGGCCTCCCGTGCAGCCGCCGGCTACCCGTCAGGAGCAAAAAGGTAGCCGGCGGCTTCCCGTTCTTCCCGCTCCTGCGTCGCATCGTCCATGAAATGGCTTGCACGATTCGTTGAGGCCGTCGGCCGGCTGAACGCCTTCGTCGGTCATGCGCTGGCATGGCTGGCGCTGGCCGCCGTCGTCCTCTGCTTCACGGTGGTCGTGCAGCGCTACGCCTTCTCCACCACGCACCTGTGGATGCAGGACCTGTACGTGTGGGTGAGTGGGGCCATGTTCATGGGCGTGGCCGGCTATGCGCTCCTCGTGGATGCGCATGTCCGCGTGGACATCTTCTACCGGCCGGCGAGCGTGCGGCGCAAGGCGGTGCTGGACATGATCGGGGTCGTGCTGTTCCTGCTGCCGTTCTGCGCAGTCGTGTGGATCTGGGGCAGCGAGTACGTCTTCCGGTCGTGGGCGCTGCGCGAGGCCTCGTCGAACCCGGGCGGCATGCCGGGGCTGTTCGTCCTCAAGACCTTCATCCTGGTGTTCGCGGTGCTCGTCGCGCTGCAGGGGCTGGCGATGTTTGCCCGCAGCATCCTCGTTCTCGCAGGCAAGCAGGACCTGCTGCCCGTGCGCTTCCGATACCGGCAGGAGTAGTCGTCTTGGACTCCGTCGTGCTCGGCGAGATCCTCGCCGTCGGCCTGTTCCTCGGCATCATCGCCACGCTCCTGATCGGCTTCCCGGTCGCGTTCTCGCTCGCCGG
>CAZDYQ010000178.1:0-3546 GCA_964509685.1 uncultured Burkholderiaceae bacterium | reverse complement strand
GCCTACGACGCGCTGCTGCGCTGGGCGAGCTTCGTCCTGACCGTCCCGGTGGTGCTCTACTCCGCCACGCCCTTTTTCGCCGGAGCCTGGCGCGACATCCGCGCGCGCAGCCCGGGGATGGACGTGCCGGTGGCGATCGGCATCGGCGTCGCCTTCGTCGCGAGCGCCTGGGCGACGATCACGGGCCGCGGCGAGGTCTATTTCGACTCCGTGACGATGTTCGTCTTCCTGCTGCTCGGCGCGCGATACCTGGAGTGGGTCGCGCGACGCCGGGCCGGCAGGGCGCTCGATGCCATCACGAGCGCGACGCCCGAGCGGGTCACCCGCCTGCGCGACGACGGCACCGAGGAGATCGTCCCGGCCATCCGCCTCGCGCCCGGCGACCGGATTCGCGTCGACGGCGGCGAGCGGGTCGCGGTCGATGCCCTCCTGCTCGAGGGACGGGGCGCGGTGGACCTGGCGCTCCTCACCGGCGAGTCTGTGCCGGTCCCGGTCGAGGCGGGCGAGGAGATCCCGGGCGGGGCGGTCAATGCCGGCGCGCCGCTGCTGCTCGAGGTGCTGCGCGAAGCCGGCAGCAGCACCCTGTCCACGATCGAGCGGCTGATCGAGCGCAGTGCCGAGGAGAAGCCGACGCTCGCCCGGATCGCGGACCGCGTGGCCGCCGTGTTCGTGAGCGCGCTGCTCGTCTTCACCGTCCTCGTCTTCGTCGCATGGCTGTACATCGATCCGCCGCGCGCGGCGCCGGTCGCGATCGCGGTGCTCGTGGTCTCCTGTCCCTGCGCCCTGTCGCTCGCGACCCCGGCCGCGCTGGCCGCGGCCACCGGCGCCCTGCTGCGCCGGCACATCCTGGTGACCCGCGGCCACACGCTCGAATCCCTCACCCGCTGCACCGATGTCGTCTTCGACAAGACCGGCACCCTGACCGAGGGCCGGCCGGAAGTGGTCGCGGTCCAGCCGGCGGCCGGCCACGATGCCGCCAGCGTGCTGGCCTGGGCGGCGACGCTCGAGGCGGGATCGGCGCATCCCTTCGCCCGGGCGATCATCGCGGCGGCCGGCGACACGTCCGGCGACGAGCTGGTGCCGGGCGAGCGCCATGACGAGCCCGGCTTCGGCATCCGCGCCAGCCTGCGCACGGCCGGCGGCGCCGTGCACGACCTCATGCTCGGCTCGGCCGCCTGGTGCGGGATCGACGAGGAGACCGCCCAGGCCCTGCGCGCTGCGCCGGCCGCGTCGCTGGGCCACCCGGCGCCGCCCGGGGCGGACGGCGCGAGGACGGCGCCGGGCGCGGGCCACGCTGCCACCCCATCATTCCCGGCCGACCCCGCGGCGGTCGCCGGCGCGAGCGAGGTCTTCCTCGTCGAACGCAAGGCGGGCGAGGCCGCCGAGGTGCTGGCCCGGATCGCGCTGGCGGACGCCCCGCGCCCCGATGCGGCGGCCGTGGTCGCGGGCATGGCGCGCCTCGGGCTGCGCACCCACCTGCTTTCGGGAGACCGCGAGCCGGCGGTCGCGGCCGTCGCCCGCGCCCTGGGCATCGACAACTGGCGCGCGCAGGCCGACCCGGGGCAGAAGCTCGAGTTCGTGCGCGGCCTGCGGGAGTCGGGCGCCCGCGTGCTGATGGTGGGCGACGGGATCAACGATGCGCCGGTGCTCGCCGCGGCGGACGTCTCCGTCGCGGTCGGGCAGGCGAGCGCGCTCGCGCGGACGGCGGCCGACGCGATCGTCCTGTCGCCCTCGATCACCGGCGTGTGGGAACTCATGGTCACGGCGCGGCGCACGCGCCGGATCATGACGCAGAACCTCGGCTGGGCCGCGACCTACAACGCGACCGCGATCCCGGTGGCCGCCTTCGGGCTGGTGCCGCCCTGGGCGGCCGCGATCGGCATGGCGCTATCCTCGCTGGCGGTGGCCCTCAACGCGATGAGGCTCTGGCAATGGAAGCGCTCTTCCTCCTGATCCCGCTGTCGCTGCTCGGCATCGGCGTGGCCGTCTGGATCTTCTTCCGGATGAGCGATTCGGGCCAGTTCGACGACCTGGACAGCCCCGCGCACGGTGTCCTGCTGGACGACGACACGCCCGGCCCACCGGACGTGCCCGGGCAGGCGCCCAGGGACCCGTCGCACGGAGACGACGCGCCTCGACGCAACGCAACATCCCCACCCAAGCCTTGATGCGGATCAAGTTGCTCGTCGAAGGACCGGCTACGCTGCATAGCACAAGAGTCGGCCCCTCCACGAGGAACTTCGATGAGCGCTCAGGCGTCGGCCGCGACGGCCGAAACGTACAACTACAAGGTAGTCCGCCAGTTCGCGGTGATGACCGTGGTCTGGGGCGTCGTCGGGATGCTGGTTGGCGTGTTCATCGCCGCCCAGCTCGCCTGGCCGGCGCTCAACTTCGACATCCCCTGGCTCACCTACGGGCGACTGCGGCCGCTGCACACCAATGCGGTGATCTTCGCCTTCGGCGGATCCGGGTTGTTCGCCACGTCCTACTACGTGGTGCAGCGAACCTGCCAGGTGCGCCTGTTCGGCGGCCCGCTCGTCGCCTTCACCTTCTGGGGCTGGATGGCGGTCATCGTCGCCGCGGCGATCACGCTGCCGCTCGGGATCACCTCCTCGAAGGAGTACGCCGAACTCGAGTGGCCGATCGACATCCTCATCGCCCTCGTGTGGGTGGCCTACGCGATCGTCTTCTTCGGCACGATCATCAAGCGCCGCACCCCGCACATCTACGTCGCCAACTGGTTCTTCGGCGGCTTCATCCTGACGATCGCGATCCTGCACATCGTCAACAGCGCCGCCCTGCCCGTCACGTTCTGGAAGTCGTATTCCGCCTATGCCGGCGTGCACGACGCGATGGTGCAGTGGTGGTACGGACACAATGCCGTCGGCTTCTTCCTGACCACCGGCTTCCTGGGAATGATGTACTACTTCATTCCCAAGCAGGCCGAGCGCCCCGTGTACTCGTACCGCCTCTCGGTGGTGCACTTCTGGGCGCTGATCTTCACCTACATGTGGGCCGGCCCCCACCACCTGCACTACACCGCGCTGCCCGACTGGGCGCAGAGCGTCGGGATGGTGTTCTCGCTCATCCTGCTGGCGCCGTCCTGGGGCGGGATGATCAACGGGATCATGACCCTGTCGGGTGCCTGGCACAAGCTGCGCGACGATCCCATCCTCAAGTTCCTGATCGTGTCGCTGTCGTTCTACGGCATGTCGACCTTCGAGGGCCCGATGATGTCGATCAAGACCGTCAACGCGCTCTCGCACTACACGGACTGGACCGTCGGCCACGTGCACTCCGGCGCGCTCGGCTGGGTGGGCCTGATCACGATCGGCTCGACCTACTACATGCTGCCGCGCCTGTTCGGGCTCACGCAGATGTACAGCAAGCGGCTCGTGGAACTGCACTTCTGGATCGCGACCGTCGGCATCGTGCTGTACATCGCCTCGATGTGGATCGCGGGCGTCATGCAGGGCCTGATGTGGCGCGCGACCAATGACGACGGCACCCTGACCTACGCCTTCGTCGAATCGGTCAAGGCGACGA
>CAZDYQ010000177.1:0-3588 GCA_964509685.1 uncultured Burkholderiaceae bacterium | reverse complement strand
GCAGCAGCATGGTCGGGGTCGCGGCGAGCGCGCCGAGGAGGATGCCCGGGGCGAGCGCGCGCAGCACGCCGGCGGCCCGGGGCTCGTCCATGGCCGCGGCGACCAGGCCCGCGCCCGCCAGCACCACGCCCATCACCCCCAGCCCGAGCAGGACCTGCCAGGTGAAGGCGAAGCGGATGTCGCGTGGCCCGACCTCCGGCTTCTGGATCAGGCCGTAGGCGAGGCCGACTTCGGCAAAGAGGCTCGAGAGCGCGATCACCACCAGCGCGACCGCAAAGAGCCCGAAGGGTTCGGGGCCGAGGATGCGCGCCAGCGCGATCTGCGCCGCGAGCGTCATCCCGACGCGCAGCGCGGTCCCGAAGGCGCTCCACAGCACCCCGCCGATGGCTCGGTCGCGAAGGTCGGGTCCGTGGGTCACTTGGGCATTGCGGGCAGGAGTGGGAAGGCTGTCAGGGTAACGGCTGGCGGCGCAGGCGATCCGGGCCGGATCCGCTTCGTGCGAAGTCGCACAGCGTTTCAGTCAGGTCTCGCTACACTCTTGGAGTGGCATGGGTCCCGAATCCGGGGGCCGGCTTGGGGGGAGCGAACTGAAATGCAAAGCATCGCGATCATCGGCATGTCGGGGCGCTTCCCCGGGGCGCCCGACGTGGCGGCATTCTGGCGCAACCTGAAGGGAGGCGTCGACAGCATCTCGCGCTATCCCGCCTCCGAGCTCGAAGCGGGGAATCCCGAGGATGCGGCCAAGCCGGGTCACGTATGCGCCCGGGGGCTCCTCGAGGACATCGACATGTTCGACGCCCGCTTCTTCGGGTTTCTCCCGAAGGAGGCGGAGCTGATCGACCCGCAGCAGCGGGTCTTCCTCGAACTGGCGTGGCAGGCGATCGAAAGCGCGGGCTACGATGCCCAGCGCTACGGCGGCGCCATCGGCGTGTTCGCCGGCTGTTTCCAGAACTCGTACCTCCTTGCGAACCTGTGCTCGCGTCCCGAGTTCCTCCAGCAGCTGGTGGACTCGATCCAGACCGATGCGCTCCATGTGGAACTCGGCAGCGAGAAGGACTACCTGGCGACCCAGACGGCCTTCCGGCTCGGCCTGCGCGGTCCCGCGATGACCGTGCAGACGGCGTGCTCGACCTCGCTGGTGGCCGCGGCCGCCGCCTGCCAGAGCCTCGCCGCGGGGGAATGCGACATGGCGCTCGCCGGCGGCGTGACCATCGTCGTTCCGCAGAAGCGCGGCTACGTCCACAAGGAAGGCAGCATTCTTTCCGCGGACGGCTACTGCCGCCCGTTCGATGCCGCCGCCAGCGGCACCGTGTTCAGCAACGGGGGCGCGGTGGTGCTCCTGAAGCGGCTCGACGACGCGCTCGCCGATGGCGACACGATCTACGCGGTCATCCGGGGCTATGCGCTCAATAACGACGGCAACCGGAAGGTCAACTACACCGCTCCCAGCGTCGCGGGGCAGGCGGAGGTGATCTCCCGCGCGCTCGCGATGGCGGGCGTCGAGGCGCGCAGCATCGGCTATGTGGAGGCACATGGCACGGCGACCCCGGTGGGCGATCCGATCGAAGTCTCGGGCCTCACCACGGCGTACGCCGCGACCACGTCGGACACCGGCTTCTGCGCGCTGGGCTCGGTGAAGGCCAATATCGGCCATCTCGACGTGGCCGCCGGCGCCGCCGGGCTCGTGAAGGTCGCCCTGGCGCTTCACGAGGGCGTCATTCCCCCGTTGGCTCACTACAGCCGGCCCAATCCGAAGATCGACTTCGATCGCACGCCGTTCTACGTCAACACGGACTGCCGGGAATGGAAGACCGACGGGGCTCCGAGGCGCGCCGGGATCAGTTCCTTCGGGCTGGGAGGAACCAACGCCCACATGATCCTCGAGCAGGCGCCCGACCCGCGGCCAGGGGGGCGGGCGCGGTCTGGTCACCTGTTCCCGCTCTCCGCCCGCAGCCCCGCCGCACTGGCCGCGCAGGCCGAACGCCTGGCGGCGCACCTCGAGTCCGCCACCGACCAGGATCTCGCGGACGTGGCGTTCACCCTGCAGGTGGGTCGGCGCGAGTTCGACCATCGCCGCTTCGTGGTCGGGGCCGACCGATCCGACGTGGTCGCGCGTCTGCGCGGTTCCGCGAGGCCCGGCGAGAGCGGCCCTGTCGCCGCCCTGCGTCCGCCGGTCGTCTTCATGTTCCCTGGCCAGGGGTCACAGTATCCCGGCATGGGACGGGAGCTCTACCGCGAGGAACCGATCTTTCGCGAGGTGATCGACCGTTGCGCGACCGCGCTGCTGGACGATCCCGATTCGGGCTTCGACTTGAGGGACTACCTGCTCTGGGACGCGGCCAGTGGCAGGCCGGCGGACGAGATCGAGCGGGAGATGGCGCAGACCCGCATTGCGCAGCCGGCGATCTTCGCGATCGAGATCGCCCTCGCCCGGCTGATGACGGCGTGGGGCATCCGCCCGATCGCCCTGGTGGGACATAGCGTCGGCGAATTCGCCGCGGCCTGCCTTGCGGGAGTGTTCGAACTGGAGGATGCGGCTCGTCTCGTCGCCACGCGCGGGCGGCTCATGCAGGCGCTGCCGCCCGGCACGATGCTCGCAGTGCGCGCCGGCATCGACGCGGTCGAGGGGCTGCGGGTCGATGGCGTTTCGATCGCCGCGATCAATGCGCCCGAGCTGACCGTCGTCAGCGGGCCGGAAGACGTCGTCCGCGAGTTCGCGAAGCGGGCCGACGCAGCCGGACTGCGCACCACGGCGCTGCGGACGTCCCACGCCTTCCATTCATCGATGATGGCGCCCATGCTGGCGCCGCTGCGGGAGGCGATCGCTGCGGTCAGGCGCAGCGCCCCGCAGATCGCCGTCCATTCGACGGCCCTTGCGAGGGAACTGGCCGCGGATGAAATCTGCGACCCGGCGTACTGGGCGCAGCAGGTCATGGAGCCGGTGCGCTTCGCCGATGCGGTTGCCGGCGCGGCGGGCAATGGCCGAAGGGTCTTCCTGGAGCTGGGCCCGCGCCAGGCCCTGTCCACGTTCTGCAGACAAGTGCTGGGTACGGACCGGAGTCTCGCCATCGTGCCGGTGCTCGGGCAGGGCCCCGGCGAGCAGCCGGAAGTCGAACAGGTGATGGGCGCCCTCGGCCGACTCTGGATCAGCGGTGTCACGCCCGACTGGGCCGCCGTGCACGGTGGCCCCCGTCGCCGGGTGCCGCTGCCGACCTATCCCTTCGAGCGCAAGCGCTTCTGGATCGATCCCGCTCCGCGCCACGAGGGCGGGCTCGGGGCGGCTGCGGGTGACGCTCAGGGACAGGGCGGGGACCCGGAAAGCGTCACCGTCGCGAAGGACGGCGACGGGCAGGAAGGGCTGGCGGCCACGGAGATCGCCGAACGGGCCGAGTCGCCCCATGCACGCCTCGTCGCCCGCCTCACGGCCATTGCGGCGGATCTCTCCGGGTACCCGGCCGAGTCGCTCCTGCCCGATGCCACGTTCATGGAACTGGGCTTCGACTCCCTGTTCATGACGCAGCTCGCGGGGCACTACCAGCAGGAGTTCGGCGTACGGCTGACCTTCCGGGAGCTGCTCGACGACTACCC
>CAZDYQ010000176.1:0-3622 GCA_964509685.1 uncultured Burkholderiaceae bacterium | reverse complement strand
TCTCGGAGCGCTTCTTGGCCGCCTCGCGCAGCCAGCGCATCGCCAGCGCCGAGCGACGCACCGGCCGCACCTCGACCGGCACCTGGTAGTTCGCCCCGCCCACGCGGCGGCTCTTGACCTCGACCATGGGGCGGCAGTTCTGCAGCGCCTGGTTGAAGACCTCGACCGGGTCCTTGCCCGAGCGCGCCTTGATCTGCTCGAAGGCGCCGTAGAGCATGCGCTCCGCGACGGACTTCTTGCCGTCGAGCATCAGGACGTTGACGAACTTCGAGACATCCACACTGCCATAGATCGGGTCCGGCAGGACCTCCCGCTTGGGAACTTCACGACGACGCGGCATTGATCACCTCTTCTCTTCAGCTGGCCGGCCGGCGCCCTGGCGCCGGCCAACTTGGCCTGGTGGCCCTACTCGCCCGGCCCGCCCATCGGGCCGGGGCGGGAGCCACCGCTTACTGACGACCCCGGCACAACCCCGGCCAGTCGTCAAAAACAAGAGCGCGAACCGATATCTGCGGTCGCGCCCCCGATCCTGTCCTCATGGAGCGCTCCATGGGCGCCCCTCGTACCACCCGGCCCGGCCCTCCGCCGAACCGCCCCGCCATTGCCTCGCCCGGCTTCTCGCCCGGCGGCCTTCCTGCCCGGCCCGCCCCGGCCGCCTGCCCGCCTGCCCGATAACCGCCCCTATTGCGGCCCCGGGGCGGCGCCAGCCGGGTTTCGATTCGATCGCGGGGCAAGGCGGGCGCGCCGACGACAGTGCGTGCAGCACGGCGAGACGCCACCAACGCAGTCCCGCGTCCGAACCCGGACGCCGGCTACGCCTTCTTGGGGCGCTTGGCGCCGTACTTGGACCGCGCCTGCTTCCGATCCTTCACGCCCTGGAGATCCAGCGAGCCACGGACGATGTGGTAGCGCACGCCCGGCAGGTCCTTCACGCGGCCGCCGCGGATCAGCACGACCGAGTGCTCCTGCAGGTTGTGGCCCTCGCCGCCGATGTAGCTGATGACCTCGAAGCCATTGGTGAGGCGGACCTTCGCCACCTTGCGAAGCGCCGAGTTCGGCTTCTTCGGGGTAGTGGTGTACACGCGGGTGCAGACCCCGCGACGCTGCGGGCTGTTCTGCAGCGCCGGGCTCTTGCTCTTGATCACGGCCGTCTCGCGGCCATGTCGCACGAGCTGGTTGACGGTAGGCATCCTGGGCTTCCTGAAACCTGGTGACGTCCTGCGACGCTCCGGTCGTTGGGCGATCCGGGCTCCGCCCCGCGCAAGGGGCGACCGGACCGCAATTGTTCAAGGCCCCGCGAAAGGAACGAGCTTTCGCGGAAAAGCCAGCTAGTATAGCCGCCGTGCTGCGCGCTCGCAACAGCGGTGTGGCCTCCGGACGGCATTGCCGTCCGGGAGACCGGTTGCGGGCGACCCGGGCAGGCCCGGACCGCCCGCGGAGGCTCACTCCTCGCCGCCCTCGGTGGACGGGCCCGGCCCGAAGGGGTCGGAACCGCCGTCCCCGGAAACCTGCTCGGTCGCCGGGGCATCCGAGAACAGGGCCTCGGCGGCCGCGATCGCGGCCTGCTCCTGGGCCTCGGCCTGCTCCTTGGCGCGACGGGCGCGGTGGTAGGCGAGGCCGGTGCCCGCCGGGATGAGCCGGCCGACGATGACGTTCTCCTTCAGGCCACGCAGGTCGTCGCGCTTGCCCATGATCGCCGCCTCGGTGAGCACCCGGGTGGTCTCCTGGAAGGAGGCCGCCGAGATGAACGAGTCGGTCGACAGGGAGGCCTTGGTGATCCCGAGGAGCAGGTTGACGTAGGTGCACGGCGTCTTGCCGGCCGCGATCGCCTTGTCGTTCTCGTCCAGCATCTCGGAGCGCTCGACCTGCTCGCCGGTGATGAACGGCGTGTCGCCCGGATCGACGATCTGGACCCGACGCAGCATCTGGCGAACGATCACCTCGATGTGCTTGTCGTTGATCTTCACGCCCTGCAGGCGATAGACGTCCTGGACCTCGTCGACGATGTAGCGCGCAAGCGCCTCGACCCCGAGCAGGCGCAGGATGTCGTGGGGATCGGCCGGGCCGTCCACGATCAGCTCGCCCTTGTTCACGACCTGGCCGTCATGCACCAGGACGTTCTTGTCCTTCGAGATCAGGAACTCGTGGGCATTGCCGTCGAGGTCGGTGATCACCAGGCGCTGCTTGCCCTTGGTGTCCTTGCCGAACGAGACCGTCCCGGTCACCTCGGCGAGCATCCCGGCGTCCTTGGGCGAGCGGGCCTCGAAGAGCTCGGCCACCCGCGGCAGGCCCCCGGTGATGTCCCGCGTCTTCTGCGACTCGGTCGGGATGCGCGCAAGCACCTCGCCCACGCCGGCCTGCTGGCCGTCGCGCACGGTGATCAGCGCCCCGACCGGGAAGCTGACCGTCACCGAGTGGTCGGTGCCGGGGATCTTCACCTCCTCGCCGCTCTCGTTGAGCAGCTTGATTTGCGGACGCAGGTTCTTGCCGCTCGAGCTGCGCCGCTTCGGATCGATCACGACGAGGGTGGACAGGCCGGTGATGTCGTCGATCTGCTTGGCGACGGTCGTGCCTTCCTCGACGTTCTCGAACTTCACCGTACCGGCGTACTCGGTGATGATCGGCCGGGTCATCGGGTCCCAGGTGGCCAGCTGCGTGCCGGCGCGGACCTGCTTGCCGTCGAGCGCAAGGAGCGTGGCGCCGTACGGCACCTTGTGGCGCTCGCGCTCGCGGCCGACGTCGTCGACCACCAGCACCTCGCCCGAGCGCGAAATCACCACCTGCTCGCCCTTGGCGTTGGTGATGTAGCGCATGGAGGCGGAGAAGCGCACGGTGCCGTTCGACTTGGCCTCGACCGCGCTGGCGACCGCCGCCCGCGAGGCCGCGCCGCCGATGTGGAAGGTCCGCATCGTCAGCTGGGTGCCCGGCTCGCCGATCGACTGCGCCGCGATGACGCCGACCGCCTCGCCCACGTTGACCAGCGAACCCCGGCCGAGGTCACGGCCGTAGCACTTGGCGCACAGGCCGTAGCGGGTCGCGCAGGTGAGCGGCGTGCGAACCCGGACCTCGTCGATGCCGAGCTGCTCGATCAGGTCGACCGCGTCCTCGTCGAGCAGGTAGCCGGGCTCGAAGAGGGTCTCCTGGGTCTCGGGATGGACGACCTCGTGCGAGGTGGAACGGCCGAGCACGCGGTCGCGCAGGGCCTCGATCACCTCGCCGCCCTCGATCAGGGCACGCATCGCCACGCCGTTGTCGGTGCCGCAATCCTCCTCGGTGACGACCAGGTCCTGCGTGACGTCCACGAGGCGCCGCGTGAGATAGCCCGAGTTGGCGGTCTTCAGCGCGGTGTCGGCCAGGCCCTTGCGGGCGCCGTGCGTCGAGATGAAGTACTGCAGGACGTTGAGGCCCTCGCGGAAGTTCGCGGTGATCGGGGTCTCGATGATCGAGCCGTCGGGCTTGGCCATCAGGCCGCGCATGCCCGCGAGCTGGCGGATCTGGGCGGCCGAGCCGCGCGCGCCCGAGTCGGCCATCATGTAGATGGAGTTGAACGACTCCTGGCGGGCCCGCTCGCCCTTGCGGGTGACCACTTCCTCGGTCGCGAGCTGCTCCATCATGGCCTTGC
>CAZDYQ010000175.1:0-3654 GCA_964509685.1 uncultured Burkholderiaceae bacterium | reverse complement strand
TCCCATCAGCCACCCCACCGCTTTCAAGCACTTTGGCGATGCCCACCCGCGCTTCGACGGCCCGGTCGAGGCGGGCCGCGACTACTTGCTGGTCGACGACACCTTGACGCAGGGCGGCACCTTCACCTCGCTTGCCGCGCATATCCGCGCGGGCGGCGGCAATGTCGCGGCGCCATCGCGTTGACCGGCAAGGGCTAGAGTGCGAGGCTGCACCTCTCCGACGAAACCCTCTAACGACTGCGAGCGGCCCATGGCGACCTCGAAGACGCCTTCCGAGCGGCAACCGGCTACGGCTTCGACGGCCTCACCGAAAGCGAGGCCCGCTACCTCGCGAACTATCGTCCCGCTGACGCCGTCCGAGATCGAATCCTTGCGGAAAGAGACCGTGCGCGACATGCAGGCGGCCAGGGAGCAGCTCCGCAGGATGAAGATCGGCCGGACCTAGCCACCGCCCAGGCAGAGAGCGACGAGGACGACGCCCGGCTGCGCCGGTCGGCCGCGGCGCAACGCCGCATGGAGGCCGCGCGTCGCGTCGATCCGTCCCGCGACACCCTCCTGGTTGCGATCGCCCGGCTCGGCGGTATCAACCGCGAGGAGGCGCGGCGCGAATGGGGGCTCAGGCCCGAGGAGCTGCGCCACCGGGGGCTGGTCGGATTCCCAGTATTCCGCAAGGTCGGCGGCAAGTCCATCGACGAGATGCGGCTGGCGCTGCAGGAGCTCGGGTATCTGTCCGAGGACGGCGATCCGAACGAGCTCGAGGACAAGATCGCCCTGAGCCTGAATGGCACCCCACAGTACGCCGCTGCCGGGCTCGAGGCGCAGGCCGAGGCCGAGCATGAGCGTCGGCTGGAGAACGAGCAGGCCGCGGAGCAGGCCGAGTACGTTTCCAACCTGCCGCCGGAGCTCGACGACGAGGAAGAGGCCCGTATCGAGCGCGAGGCAATTCAGGCAGAATCGGAGGCTGCGGCCGCCCTCGACGACCTCGACGACGACCTGGTGGTTTTCCTCGACGAGCAGATCTCGGAGGACTCGGATGGAGCAGAACAGTTCGACGACGAGGCGCTCGACTCAAGCCGAGCGGATGCGGAAGTTCTTGCGGGCGCTGGAAGCCCTGGCGAAGCTGTCACCGAGGAAGCGGGCGGACCTGATTCGGGCCGAGGCGAGGAGCCGGGGGCTCGTGAAGGACTGAGCCCCGAGGAGTCGCAGACCGCGGCTCCCGACACCGAAGGCGAATCCGCCGATCCCCTTGCCGGGATCCCCGGCACCGGGCGGATCGACCTGCAGCTCGCGAGCCGCGCCCACGAGGGAACCTCCTTCGACCCCGAGAAGCGCGGCGCGGCCTGGGTCCGCGAGTTCGAGGCCACGGTCCGCGCCGACTACGAGTCGCTGCGCGCGCTTGCCGAGCGCCACGGCAAGCTCGATGGGCTCGACGAGCGCTTCGCCAGGTATCCCGACGGCTACGCAACGCGGATCACCGCCTACCTCGCATCGTACAGCCGCGTCATGAGCCCCATGATCGTGGGGGCCGGCGCGCTTCCCGACCGAGCGCAACCGCAAGCGGATCGAGGCGGCGGACAATCGGCTGCGCGAGGCGTTCGAGTTCCGCGACCGCATGCTGACCCGGATGCGACGCGACATCATCGGCAAGCAGTCAATTTCCGCCGATGACGCCGATCTCAACCTGTTCGACAAGCTGCATTAACCGTTCTGGCTCGCCGGCAGCGGGCTCCACCGGGCCCCGACGAGCACGCACAGCCAGAGCGGCCAGAGCCTTCGCACCAGTCGCCGTCCATGGGGCCCCCAGCACTGCAGGACGTTGGTCGCCAGGGACGGAACCACCACGAGGCCCGCCGCGGTCCCGGGCGAGAGGACGATGCCGAGCAGGGCCATGGCCGCGGTGGGCAGCCCCATCCCCCCTTCACGGCCCCGGCCAGGACGAAGACGCCGACGACCCAGGCGAACGCGTTCGCTTCCATCCGGGCATCATTCGCGAAGCGCGCGTTTTCGTCGCGCTCGAATCGCAGCCGCGTGTTGACGGCCCGGGCCCGGTGCCCTAGCTTCGGCCGCGACACCTACAACCGGAGCCATCATGTCGAGCCAGCGAACGGCGCGCGTCGCCATCCTGTCAGCCCCTGGAACCGACGTCGTCGCGGCAGCGTTGCGGCAGTTGCCCGATGCCGAAGTGGTCGAGGCGCGATCGGAAGCCGAACTGCTGGACCATCTGCCGGAGTCGACGGTCCTGGTCCTCATGGGCCAGGCCTATACGCCGGGCATCGCGAGCGTGCTCGAGCGGTCGGGATCGATGCGACTGGTGCAGCTGCTGACCGCCGGCTACGACCGGCTCGAGCAGCTCGGCGTGCCGGCCCATGTCCGTGTCGCGACCGCGGGGCACAGCCGGTCGCCGGCCGTGGCCGAGCACGCCATGGCGCTGATGCTGGCCTGGGTTCGTGGCCTGCCCAAGGCGCATGCTGCGCAGCGTGACCGGCGCTGGGCCGGCGAGATCCGCAAGGGGCTGGGACTGCTGCTCGACTCGACACTGCTGGTCGTCGGTTTCGGCAGCATCGGCCAGGAACTGGCCGCGCGCGCCCGGGCCTTCGGCATGCGAGTGGAAGGCGTCAATCGCTCCGGCCGTCCCCATCCGCTCGCCGAGCGCATGTACACGCCGCACCAGCTGGCCGAGGCGCTCGGGCATGCCGACTTCGTCGTGCTCGCGATGCCTTCCACCCCCGAAAGTCGCTCCATGTTCGGCGCGGCGCAGTTGGCCGCAATGAAGCCGTCGGCGGTCCTCGTCAATGTCGGCCGGGGCGATGTCGTCGATACGGACGCCCTGATCGACGCATTGCGCGGCGAGCGGATCCGCGGCGCGGCGCTCGATGTCATGGACCCGGAACCCCTGCCGCCGGAAAGCGCCTTGTGGCAGCTCGACAATGTCGTGATCACCCCCCACGTGGGCGGGATCGGGGGCCGGGTGGGCAACGAGATCCTTGCGCGTTTCGTCGCGCAGAACGTCGGCCGTGCGCTGGCCGGTGAACCGGCGGAGTTCGTCGTGGATGCGGGTGTCTTTCGCCAGGGTCGATAGGACGAGGCCCGCCGGCCGGGCTTGCCAGCCTCAGGCGGGGGCCGGCCGCGAGGCTTCGGTCGCCGAACCGGCGTTCGAAGCGGCCGCGGCGAGGTCCGCGTTCAGCGCCGCCGTGTAGCTGCGCGCATCGACCTCCAGCGTGTAGCGCGGCGAGTCCAGGTACTGCCTCGCCACGCGGGCCCGGTGCTCCTCGATCTCGGCCATCATCCCGGCGCGGTCGGGCAGGGCGATGCGGCCGCCGATGACGCCGGCGATCCACCGGCCCTGCACCTCGACCAGCGGGATCGTGGCGCCGATCGGCTGCACGAGGCCGGAGAAGTAGAGGCCGGGCAGGTCGAGCGGCACGATGCGCCGATAGAGCGCCGGCGGCCGGCCTTCGTCGACCCGGAACAGCGACGGGTCGAGGAAGGGGAAGCGGGTTTCGTAGCCGGTGGCGTAGATGATCGCGTCCACCGGTTCGCGGCTGCCATCGACGAAGGCGACCTGGTCGCCCTCGAGCCTCGCGATGTTCGGCTTCATGCGGATCCAGCCGTGGCCGAGGTAGGGCAGCAGCTCCTGGCTCAGCGTCGCATGCT
>CAZDYQ010000174.1:0-3685 GCA_964509685.1 uncultured Burkholderiaceae bacterium | reverse complement strand
GCGGGCCGGAGGTACGCGACGGCATCGTCGGCGCCTATCACTTCGCCGACGCCGACCCTTACCGGGCGGCCACGCACAACAAGGGCATCATGAACGGCGTCACCGCCGTGGTGCTCGCCACGGGCAACGACACCCGCGCGGTCGAGGCCGGGGCGCACGCCTACGCCGCCCGCAACGGCCGCTACGCGAGCCTCACGCACTGGGAGGTCACGCCGGAAGGGGATCTCGCCGGCAGCATCGAGCTGCCCATGGCCGTGGGCCTGGTGGGCGGCGCGACGAAGCTGCATCCGACCGCGCGCATCGCGCTGCGCATCCTCGGTGTCGAGACGGCCGAGGAGCTCGCCCGCATCATCGCCGCGGTGGGCCTCGCGCAGAATTTCTCCGCGCTCAAGGCGCTCGCCACCACCGGCATCCAGAAGGGCCACATGGCACTGCATGCACACAACATCGCGATGATGGCGGGCGCCGTCGGCGACGAGATCGACGAGGTCGCCCGCGCGCTGGTGGCCGGCGGCAAGGTCAGGCTCGACCTCGCCCAGGCGGAACTGGCCCGGCTCCGCGGGCAAGGTCGATGAGGGCCCGCGGGTAGTCGGTCCCGAGGCCCGCCGCGCGATCAGCCTTCCGGGAGCACCACGACCGGCTCGAACCCGCCGAAGATCATCCGCTTGCCGTCGAAGGGCATCGGGTTCTTCTCCGGGTTGACCCGGTCGTCGGTCTTCGAGAGCTCCTCCATCTTCGCGAAGACCCGGTCGCGGGTGGCCTTGTCGGGCCACTCGATCCACGAGAAGAGGACCGTCTCGTCGTCCGTCGCCTGCACGGCCTTGCGAAAGTCGGTCACCTGGCCGGGAGGAACATCGTCGCCCCAGCACTCGAACACGCGCGTGGCGCCCTGCTCGATGAACACCGAGTTGGCCTTCCGGGCATGCTCGATGAAGGCCTGCCGGTTCGCCGTGGGCACGGCGAGAACGAATCCGTCGATGTAAGGCATGGTCGTCTCCGTCTGGGTTGATGGTTAGTGTTCAGGCGCTCGGGCCGGGCACTTGCTGCCCGGGTGGTTGAGCATCCACGGGGTACCGTAGCGATCGGTGAACATCGCGAAGCGATCGGCCCAGAAAGTCTCCTGCGGGGGCATCGGCACCTTGCGCGCGCCTTCCGCGAGCGCCGTGTACACCCGGTCGAACTCGGCGAGCGAGCCGGGGTCGATACAGACCGCGAAACCCGTCGGCTCCCGGTACACCGCCTCGGGGCAGCCCTCTTCGGGGCAGTCGGATCCCATCATCATCGCGTTGCCGAGCCTGATCATCATGTTGAGCACCAGGTCGTCGCCGCCGGGCATGCGGGACTTCGGGTCCGGCGCATCGCCGTTGCGGAAGATGCCGCCCACGGAGCCGCCCAGCACCTCGGCGTAGTGCGTCATGGCCTCGCGGCAGTCGCCATTGAAGTTCAGGTAGACGATCGGTTCCATGTCGGTCGCTCCTTTGCGTCCGTCGGTTGGGAAAAGAGCAGCCTTACGTACCGCTCCAGGTGATCGATGGTCTCGAGCGCGACGGCGCGATCGCCGGTCGCCTTGGCCAGGATGAACGCGCCCTGCAGCACCGCCTGCATGTGCGCGGCGAGGCTCGCGGCCGTCCATTCCGGCTTCATCCCGCGGGCCTCGATGGCCGCCGCGATGTCGGGCTCGAGCGTCGCGGCATGCCCGAAGATGCTGGCCCTGCAAGCCTCCCGGATCGCGGGGTGCGTGTCGAATACCTCCTGGGTCATGGTGCCCACCAGGCAGGTGAACTCCGCCGGATCGCCGTCGATCAGCGAGCGCCGGAAGTCGATGTAGGCGAGCACCCGCTCCAGCGGGTCCGCCGGCTCGTGGTACGGCGCGGCGGCGAAGAGGTCGGACGTGGTGCTCGCCCAATGCTCAGCTGCCGCCACCCCCAGCGCCTCCTTGCTCTCGAAGTGGTGGAAGAAGGCGCCCTTGGTGACGCCGGCCGCCCGGCAGAGCTCGTCCACCGTGGTGGCCGCGAAGCCGCGCCGGCGGATCTCGTCGCGGGCGGCCTCGAGCAGGCGGGTGCGGGCGTCGCCGCGCTCGGGATGCTGTCGGGTCGGTCTGGGCATGGGCGTGACAATACCGATCGGTCGGTATGTTCGTCAAGCCCCAAATGGAATCGGCGGGCGACCGCGACCGGGACTACGATCGCGCCGCCCGCTCCACCAGCTGGTCCACGAGGGTGGCAGCGGCCACCGAGAGGCTGCGGCCGGCGCGCGTCACGATGCCCATCGTCCGCTCCACGCGGGGCCGCGAGATGGGAACCTCCACCAGGTCCGCGAAGCGCAGCAGGGGGGTGGTGAGGGACGGCAGGGCGGCGATGCCGAGGCCCTCGCGCACGAGGGCGCCCACGGTGGCGAGGTGCCCGGGGTCGTATTCGTTGCGCAGGGTGATGCCGGCCTGGGCGCAGGCGGCATCGATGTGCTGGCGCACGCTCGAGTTGTGGGCCATGCCCACCATGGGATAGCGCACCACCTGCTTCCAGGTCACCTGCCGCCGGCCCGCGAGCTCGTGGCCGGGCGGGCACACCAGCACGAAGCGATCGACGATCAGCGGCCGGAAGTCGAGCCCCCGGCCCGGCCGCGGCGCGACGGTCATGCCGAAGTCGGCCCCGCCGCTCGCCACGAGCTCCTCGATCTCGTCGTGCAGGGTGTCGCGCAGGGTCAGGTCGATGCCGGGATGCCGCGACTTCAGCTCGGCGAGTGCCGGCGGCAGGGTCACCGCGGCCAGCGACGGCAGCGCGGCCACCACGATCCGGCCACGCCGCCTGGCGAGGTAGTCGCGGAAGTCCTCCGTGATCACCGCGAACTCGTCGAGCAGTCGGCTCGACAGGCGCAGCAGCTCCCTGCCCTCGGGCGTGAGGAAGATGCGCCGGGTGCTGCGGTCGAACAGCCGCACCTCCAGCGTTTCCTCGAGCTTGCGGATCGCGTCGCTCACCGCCGGCTGCGAGAGGTGCAGGTTCGTCGCCGCCTCGCTGAAGCTGCCGGTCTCGGCGACGCCGCGGAAGATCTGGAGCTGGCGGAGCCCGATTCGCATAGACGGAATTTTTTAATCGATCGGATAAATCAGTTTGCCATAAGCCTCGGGCCTGCGGCATCTTCCCCCGCAACGGTGCGCCGCGGGGCCGGACGGCCCGCCGGGCATGCAGCCCGGGGTCCCGTGTCCCCGAAGGACTGCACGACAACAAGGAGGAGATTCGTGCCGCAGCACGACACGGTCAGGGTTGGCTGCGGGGCCGGCTTCTCGGGAGACCGGCTCGATGCGCCGCTGCCCGTGGTGCGCAGCCTCATCGCGCAGGGCGGGCCGGCCGCGATCATGTTCGAGACGCTCGGCGAGCGCACGCTCGCGCTGGCGCAGCTCGCCCGCCTCGAGAACCCCGACGCCGGCTACGAGCCGCTGCTCGAGCGCATGCTCGAGCCGATCCTGCCGCTGTGCCTGGAGCACGGCGTGCGCATCATCGGCAACTTCGGCGCCGCCAACCCGCGGGGGGCGGCGCGCGCGATCCGGGCCCTGGGCCAGCGTCTCGGCTGCCGGCCGTTCCGCATCGCGGTGGTCACGGGCGACGACCTGATCGCGAGCGGCGCGATCGACGGGCTCGAGGATGTCGAAGCGACGCCGCGCCCCAGGGGCGACATCATCTGCGCCAAC
>CAZDYQ010000173.1:0-3697 GCA_964509685.1 uncultured Burkholderiaceae bacterium | reverse complement strand
GCTCGAGGATGTCGAAGCGACGCCGCGCCCCAGGGGCGACATCATCTGCGCCAACGCCTACCTGGGGGCCGAGCCGCTCGTCGAGGCGCTGGCGAGCGGGGCCGACGTCGTCGTGACCGGGCGCGTCGCCGATCCCTCGCTGGCGCTCGCGCCCTTCGCCTACTTCCATGGCTGGTCGCTCGACGATGCGCGGCTCGCCGCCTGCGGCACGGCGGCGGGCCACCTGCTGGAATGCGGCGCGCAGGTCACCGGCGGCTACTACGCCGACCCGGGCTTCAAGGACGTGCCGCATCCGGAGCGGATCGGCTTCCCCATCGTGGCGATGCGGCGCGACGGCAGCTTCACGATCACGCGCGCGGACGACGCCGGCGGGCTGGTCGACCGGCACACGGTGACGGAGCAGCTCCTCTACGAGATCCACGATCCCGCGTCCTACCTGACGCCGGACGTCACGCTCGACATCACGCAGGTCGAGCTCGCCGAGGTGGGCGCCGACTGCGTGCGCGTCGAGGGCGTTCGCGGCCGCCCGCGGCCGGACCGGCTCAAGGTCACCGTCAGCCACGATGCCGGCTGGTTCGGCGAGGCCGAGATCTCCTATGCGGGCCCGAATGCGCTCGCGCGCGCCCGGCTCGCGCTCGACGTGGTGCGCCGCCGGATGCCGGAGGGGGTCCGGATGCGCGGCGACCTGATCGGGGTGGCCAGCGTGTTCAACGACGACGAGGGCACCTGGCTGGACCACCAGGCGGTCGATCCGCTCGCCCCGCGCGACATCCGCCTGCGGATCGCGGTCAGCGCGCCGGACCGCGCTGTCGCGGCGCGCGCGCCCGAGGAGGTGCTGGCGCTCTACTGCGCGGGCCCGGCCGGGGGCGGCGGCATCCGCAGCAGCCTGCGGCGGCGCATCTCGACATCGTCGGGCTACATCCGGCGCGACCGGGTGCGGCCCCAGGTGGAGATCCTCGAATGACCGAGCTCGTCGAAGTCCCGCTCCACCGGATCGCGCACGGCCGCGCCGGCGACAAGGGCGACCGCCTGAACGTGAGCGTGATCGCCTACGACGAGGCCGACTATCCGCTGGTCCGCGAGCAGGTCACCGTCGAGCGCGTCGCCGCGCTTTTCGGCCACCGGCGCCCGAGCCGCGTGCAGCGCTACGAACTGCCGCGGCTCTGGGCGCTCAACTTCGTCATCGACGACGTCCTGGAGGGCGGCGTCAACGATGCACTCAATCTCGACGGGCACGGGAAGACACTGTCCTACCTCGTCCTGTCGCTGACGGTCCGCATCCCGCGGGCTCGTCTCGCTTCCAGCAAACCAACCGGAGGAGCCGGACCATGAAACGCCATCTCGTCGCCACGCTCGTCGCCTGCGCCAGCCTGGCCCTCGCCGTCCCGGCGGGGGCAAAGGACAAGCTGCTGATCGGTTCCACGTCCGCATCGTCGAGCCAGTACGGCTACTTCGTCGCCCTGTCGCAGCTCATCAACAGCAAGGTGCCCAACGTCGAGAGCTCGGTGGTCGAGACGGGCGCCACCGTGGACAACCTGCGCCGCATCGAGCGCGGCCAGATCGACTTCGGCCTCGTCACCACGAACGTCACCTACCACGCCTGGGCGGGCCAGGACGCGTTCGAGGGCAAGAAGGTCGACAACCGGCTGCTGTGGGTCTATTCGCCCGCCCCGCAGAACGTGGTCGTGCGCGCGGACAGCGGCGTCAACACGCTCGCCGACCTGCAGGGCAAGCGCTTCAATCCGGGCCTGAAGGGCTCGGCCACCGAGAAGACCTCGGAGGCGGTGTTCAAGCTGCTCGGCATCCAGCCGGAGTGGGTGCGCGGCTCGACGACCGACATCGT
Organism: uncultured Burkholderiaceae bacterium; assembly: GCA_964509685.1. GTDB lineage: Bacteria > Pseudomonadota > Gammaproteobacteria > Burkholderiales > Burkholderiaceae_E > JAMLIN01. The sequence goes on along the minus strand of CAZDYQ010000173.1, from coordinate 1,854 downwards.
CAACGCGATCAAGGACAACCGCGCGATCGGCTACGTGAAGTCGGGCGCCGGCAACAAGCTCGACGGATCGTCGCTCGACATCGCCACCTTCACGCCCGTCAAGGTGATCGGCCTGAACGAGGAGCAGAAGAAGCTGCTCCGCGAGAAGATGCCCGACATTGCCGTCGTCGACGTGCCGGCCGGCGCCGCCGAGGGCATTCCCGCCTACAGCACCTGGAGCTTCGGCCTCGCGGTGGCGGCGAGCCCCAAGCTGCCGGAGGAGACCGCCTACCAGATCGCCAAGGCGGTGTTCGAGGACAAGACGGTGCAGGTGGGCGCGCTCTCGAGCCTCAAGGACATCGACCTCGTGAAGCTCACGCTCGAGCAGGCCACCGTGCCGCTGCATCCGGGCGTGGTGCGCTACCTGAAGGAGAAGGGGCACGAGGTGCCCGAGAAGCTGATCGCGAAGTAGCGAGGCTCATCCCATGCGCGCCTGGGCAACCAAGTCGATAGCCGTCCTGCTCGGACTGTTCATCCTCTACACGTCCGCCTTCGGCGCGTTCGAGAGCCTCATCCAGCGCGCGATCTTCCTCGCGCTGGTGGTCGTCCTCGGCCTGCTCATGTTCCCCCTGGGCAAGGACAGGCCGTGGCGACCGCTCGGCATCGTCGTGGACGCGGTCCTCGGCGCCTTCACGCTGGCGGCCTGCGGCTACGTCATCGTCAACTACGACGAGATCATGTCGAGCCTGCCGATGGCCACCTGGTACGACATCGCGCTCACCGCCGGCGTGGTGCTCGCGGTGCTCGACGTCTCCCGGCGCGCGATCGGCGGCATCTTTCCGGCGATCGCGCTCGCCGGCATCCTCTACGCCTTCTTCGGCCAGTACATCGACGGACCGCTCGGCCATCGCGGCTTCGACGTCCAGTTCGTCACCGAGACGCTGCTGCTCGGCGACCTCGGCCTCTGGGGCCTGCTGCTGGGCGTGGCCAGCACGACCATCAGCGCCTTCATCCTGTTCGGCAGCCTGCTGCTCTTCACCGGGGGCGGCCAGACCTTCATGGACCTGGCGGTCCGGGTGAGCGGCCGCAGCCCGGGCGGCGCCGCCAAGATGGCCACCGTCGCCTCGGGCCTGTTCGGCACGATCAGCGGCAGCGCGGTGGCAAACGTCGCCACCACCGGCAACTTCACGATCCCGCTGATGAAGCGGCTCGGCTACCCGGCGCCCCTTGCCGGTGGCGTCGAGGCGGTCGCCTCCACCGGCGGCCAGATCGCGCCCCCGGTCATGGGCGCGGCGGCCTTCGTGATGGCCGAGATCATCGGCCGCAGCTACTTCGACATCGCGGTGGCGGCGATCCTGCCCGCCTTCCTCTTCTACCTCGGCTGCTTCGCGACGATCCACTTCATCGCGATCAACCGGCACCTGCCCGTGGTGCCCGAGTCCGAGATGCCGTCGTGGAAGGAAGTGCGCACGCCGCGGCGCACGCTGCCCATCGTGGGCGCCTTCTCCGCCCTGCTCTACGGCGTGCTGACCGGGCGCTCCGTGCAGACGGCCGCATTCTTCGGCGTGATGGGCCTCTTCGTTCCCTACTTCCTGCTCAATGTTCGCAGCGTTGCCGACCTGCGCCAGGCGGTGAAGGTGATCGTCGATGCGCTGGAGGATTCCGGCAAGGCGCTGGTCATGATCGGCGTGCTTCTCGCGGGCGCACAGATCCTGGTGAGCATGGTGAACCTCACCGGCTTCGGCGTCACCCTCTCCACGCTGATCGTTGCGATCGCCGGCAACTCCATGTGGCTGGTCGCGCTGGTCACCGCGCTCGTATGCATGGTGATCGGCATGGGCATGCCGACCACCGCGGCCTACGTGCTGGTGGCCG
>CAZDYQ010000172.1:0-3785 GCA_964509685.1 uncultured Burkholderiaceae bacterium | reverse complement strand
CCACCTACCTCACGATCGTGCTCAACGGCCAGACGATCTTCGAGCGCGAGCAGTCCTTCGGCGGCAACCAGCTCACCCAGGACATCATGCGCCTCTACGGCCTCGGTCCCGAGGAGGCCGAGTCGAAGAAGCGAGCCGGGGAGCTGCCCGACGGCTACGAGGAGGAACTGCTGCGGCCCTTCGTCGGACAGGGCGCCACCGACATCGGCCGCGCGCTGCAGTTCTTCTTCACATCGACCCCCTACACCCGCGTCGACCAGATCTACCTGGCCGGCGGTTCGTCGGTGGTGCCCGGCCTCGTCGAGGCGGTGGCCGAGCGCACCCAGGTGCCGACCGAGCTCTTCAGCCCGTTCCAGGGCATGGAGATCGCCGGCAATCTTCGCGAGCGGCAGCTGCGCACCGACGCGCCGGCGCTGCTGGTCGCGACCGGCCTTGCCATGCGGCGGTTCGACCCATGATCCGTATCAACCTCCTACCCCATCGCGAGGCGCGGCGCGAGCAACGCAAGCGCGAGTTCGTCACGCTCGGCGCGATGGTCGCCCTCGCCGGGGCGGCGGTCGCCCTCGCGGTCGGCTTCGGGATCAACTCGCAGATCGACGCGCAGAACCGCCGCAACCAGTTCATCCAGGCGGAGAACGCCAAGCTCGACGAGCAGATCAAGGAGATCGCGACGCTGCGCGCCGAGATCGATGCGCTCAGGGCGCGCCAGCAGGCGGTCGAGGAACTGCAGAGCAACCGGAGGATCCCGGTGCACCTGCTCGACGAGCTGGTGCACAACACGCCCGAGGGCATCTACCTGAAGTCGCTCAGCCAGACCGAGCGCAGGCTCGCGGTGGTCGGCTACGCCCAGACCAACGAGCACGTGGCCGAGTTCCTGCGCAACCTCGCGGGGCGCACGCAGTGGATGGAGAAGCCCGAGCTCAGCCAGATCAAGGCGGTGGACCTGAAGTCGGGCACGGGCAAGGACGCCGAGGAGCGCCGGATCTACGAGTTCTCGCTCAACGCGCTCGTGCGGTCGCTCGTCGATCCCGACAAGGACGACGCGGCGGCGAAGGTGACCGGGCGGGTGCCGGCGGCCCAGGTGGCGAGGAACTGACATGGCGCTGAAGAAGATCGACATCGACGTCGAGGCGATCAGGGAGCAGTTCATCGGGCTCAACGACCGGCATCCCGGCCTCTGGCCGGTCCTGCCCAGGTCGCTCCTGCTCGCCGGCATCTTCGTGCTGATCGTCGTCTTCGCCTGGTTCTTCTACTGGAAGGGCCTGGTGGAGGACCTGGACGCCGGTCGCGCGCGAGAGGTCCAGCTCAAGGAGCAGTACCGCGACAAGATGCGCCAGGCGGTGAACCTCGAGGTGCTGCGCAAGCAGAAGGAGCAGGTCGCCCAGTACGTGAGCCAGCTCGAGCGCCAGCTGCCGAGCAAGGCCGAGATGGACGCACTGCTCTCGGACATCAACCAGGCCGGCGTCGGCCGCGGGCTGCAGTTCGAGCTCTTCAAGCCGGGGCAGGTCCTGGTCAAGGAGTACTACGCGGAGCTGCCCATCGACATCCGCCTGGCGGGCAACTACCACGACCTCGGCTCCTTCACGAGCGACCTGTCGAACCTCGCCAGGATCGTGACGCTCGAGAACATCCGCATCGAAGAGAACGAGAAGACCGGCAGGCTGGCGATGCAGGCCGTCGCCAAGACCTACCGGTACCTCGACCAGGAAGAGATCGCCGAGCAGCGGCGCCAGGCGGCCGCGGCGGCCAAGGCGAAGGCGGGGGGCCGGAAGAAGTGAGCAAGCAAACGATCATGCGGCTGGCGGCGGCGCTGGCGGCCGTCGGCGCGCTCGGCGCCTGTGCCGACGACCATGGCGAGCTGATCGCCTGGATGCAGGAAGTGCGCAACACGACGCAGCCGATCCGCACCACGGTGCCCGAGCCGAAGCACTTCCCGCCCTTCCACTACGCGGCCGAGGAGGATGTGGATCCGTTCTCGCGCAAGAAGCTCGCCGCGGCCTTCGAGCGACTGATGGATTCGCCGCGCAGCGGGATCACGCCCGACATGAAGCGGCCGCGCGAGTTCCTCGAGGGCTTTCCGCTCGAGCAGATCCAGATGGTGGGCCACATCCGCAACGCACGCAGCAATGCCGCGTTGCTCCAGGTCGACAACAAGGTCTACCAGGCGAAGGTCGGCCACCATGCCGGCCAGAACCATGGTCGAATCACGAGCATCACCGAGAACGAGGTCGTACTGACCGAACTGGTGCGGGACGCAGCCGGCGACTGGACGAGGCGGGAATCGTCGCTCCGGCTTCAGGAGACTCAACAATGAGAATGATGCCGGGGGCATGGCGCCGCGTCGGATTCGCCGCGGTCTGCCGGGGGATGTTCGCGAGCGTCGGCACGGCGACCCTGGTCGCCACGATCGCCACGGTCGTGCCGCAGGTGGCGCGGGCCGAAAGCAATTCGATCCAGTCGGTCACCAGCACGCGCCAGGGCGACGCGACCTACCTGCGGATCACCATGGAAAAGCCGCCGGCCAATCCGCCGGCCGGGTTCACCATCGCCAATCCGCCGCGGATCGCGCTCGACTTCGCCGATACCGCGAACGAGTCGGGGCGCAACAGCTACGAGCTGAGCCAGGGCGACGTGCGCAAGGTCAACATCGTCACGGCGGCCAACCGCTCGCGGCTGGTGCTGAGCCTGAAGCGGCCCGTGGGCTACAAGACCGAGATCGACGGACGTGACGTGGTCGTCACGCTCGAGCCGCTGCCGACCGCCGCCGACACCGCCGTGAAGCCGGCGAGCTACACCTTCGCCAGGCCGGAGCCCCGGATCGGCCAGGTGGTGCACGCCCTTCGCGACATCGACTTCCGGCGTGGCGAGAACGGCGCCGGGCGGGTGATCGTCGAGCTGTCCGACAGCAACATCGGGGTCGACATCCGCCAGCAGGGCCAGGCGATCATCGTCGACTTCCAGAATGCGCAGCTGCCGGACAATCTCGTGCGCCGCCTGGACGTGGGCGACTTCGGCACGCCGGTGCGGGTGGTGCGCTCGATGCAGCGGCCCGACGGCTCGCGCCTCGTGATCGAGCCGTCCGGGCTGTGGGAGCACAACGCCTACCAGAGCGACAACCAGTTCGTCCTCGAGGTGAAGCCCCTGCAGGAAGATCCCACCAAGCTCACGCAGGGATCGGGCACCGGCTATCGCGGCGAGCGCCTGTCGCTCAACTTCCAGAACGTGGACGTCCGGGCGCTGCTGCAGGTCATCGCCGACTTCACGAACCTGAACATCGTCACCAGCGATTCGGTCCAGGGCACGCTCACCCTGCGGCTGAAGGACGTGCCCTGGGACCAGGCGCTCGACATCGTCCTGCAGTCCAAGGGCCTGGACATGCGCAAGAACGGCAACGTGCTGCTGATCGCGCCGCAGGAGGAGCTCGCCGCCAAGGAGAAGCTCGAGCTCGAGGCGCGCCAGCAGATCGCCGAGATCGAGCCGCTTCGCACGGAGACCTTCCAGCTCAACTACCAGAAGGCCGAGAACCTGCAGAAGCTGCTCGCGAGCGAGAACCAGCGTGTGCTCTCCAGACGCGGCAGCGTCGTGATCGACCAGCGCACCAACAAGCTGTTCGTGCAGGACATCGCGTCGCGGCTGGAGGACGTGCGCCGGCTGATCAACCAGATCGACATCCCGGTTCGCCAGGTGCTGATCGAGGCGCGCATCGTCGAGGCCGACGACCGCTTCTCGCGCAACCTCGGCGTGAAGCTCGGCTACAACGACCTGCGCTCGACGATCTACCGGAC
>CAZDYQ010000171.1:0-3891 GCA_964509685.1 uncultured Burkholderiaceae bacterium | reverse complement strand
GCCCAGCGCGGGAGCTTGCGGGCCTGCAGCCGCGTGACGAGGAAAGCTCGCATCGGTCGGAAGGTCGAATCAGCGGTGCCGGAAGCCAGCTCGACCGGGCGAGACGGAGAGCGGGCGGCTAGCCCGATGATATGAAAAAAGGGCGGGGCGGGGTCCGTTCACCAAAAAAGGCAGCGATCGCTGCCTTCTTCGTGTTCTTTGTGCGTTCCCGTCCGGCGCGCGGCGGGAACCGGCCGGCGCCTCGTGCCGCGCGGGCTCAGCCGCGGCGGGGCGTGGTGCGGCCGAACTTCTGGCGGAACTTCTCGACCCGGCCCGTCTCGATGATGCGCTGCTGGGCGCCCGTGTAGAACGGATGCGAGTCCGAGGTGACGTCGAGCTTGAAGAGCGGATATTCCTTGCCGTCGTCCATCTTGATCGTCTCGCGCGTGTTGACGGTCGACCGGGTGATGAACTTGAAGCCGCTCGACATGTCCTGGAAGACGACCTCGCGATACTCGGGGTGGATACCTTCTTTCATGGCTCTATGGGTTCGTGAGGCGGCGGAAAACCGGTAATTATACCGAAAGCCGAGCCGCCGGGGAAGCGGACCGGGCTCAGCTGCCCCGGCGCATCATGTCGAAGAATTCCTGGTTGCTCTTGGTGGCCCGCATCTTGTCGAGCAGGAACTCCATGGCCGCGATCTCGTCCATGTCGTGGAGGAGCTTGCGCAGGATCCAGATCTTCTGGAGCACGTCGGGCTTGATGAGGAGCTCCTCGCGCCGGGTGCCGGAACGGTTGATGTCGATCGCGGGATAAACCCGTTTCTCGGCCATCCGGCGATTGAGGTGGAGCTCCATGTTGCCGGTGCCCTTGAACTCCTCGTAGATGACCTCGTCCATGCGGCTGCCGGTGTCGATCAGGGCGGTCGCGATGATGGTGAGCGAGCCGCCTTCCTCGATGTTGCGCGCGGCGCCGAAGAACCGCTTGGGCCGCTGCAGTGCATTCGCGTCCACGCCGCCGGTGAGCACCTTGCCGGAGGCGGGCACCACGGTGTTGTAGGCGCGCGCGAGGCGGGTGATCGAATCCAGCAGGATCACGACGTCGCGCTTGTGCTCGACCAGGCGCTTGGCCTTCTCGATCACCATTTCCGCGACCTGGACGTGGCGCGTCGCCGGTTCGTCGAAGGTCGAGGCGACGACCTCGCCGCGAACCGAGCGCTGCATCTCCGTGACTTCCTCGGGGCGCTCGTCGATCAGCAGCACGATCACGAACACGTCCGGATGGTTCGCGGTGATCGCGTGCGCGATGTGCTGCATCAGGACCGTCTTGCCCGCCTTGGGCGGGGCGACGATGAGGCCGCGCTGGCCCTTGCCGATGGGCGCGATCATGTCGATGATGCGCCCGGTGATGTTCTCCTCGGCCTTGATGTCGCGCTCGAGCACCAGCGGCTTGTTCGGGTGCAGCGGCGTGAGGTTCTCGAAGAGGATCTTGTTCTTGCTCGCCTCCGGCGGTTCGCCGTTGATCTTGTCGACCTTGACCAGGGCGAAGTAGCGCTCCCCGTCCTTGGGCGTGCGGACCTCGCCTTCGATCGAGTCCCCCGTGTGCAGGTTGAACCGGCGGATCTGCGACGGGGAGATGTAGATGTCGTCGGTGCTGGCGAGGTAGGAGGTCTCCGGCGAGCGCAGGAATCCGAAGCCGTCCGGCAGGACCTCGAGCACGCCGTCGCCGTAGATCGATTCGCCGGTCTTGGCCTTGCGCTTGAGGATCGCGAACATCAGCTCCTGCTTGCGGAGCCGGTTGGCGTTCTCGATGTCGAGTCCGATGGCCATCTCGATCAGCTCCGAGACGTGGCGGACTTTCAGTTCGGATAAGTGCATGGGGTCAGGGCCTGTGGAGCGTGGCGAGCCGGGCGCCACGCGATATGCGGCGGCGAGGCCGGTTGGTTGGGCGAAACAAGGTCGTGGTTCGATACCGCGGTCGCGGGTCGCGCTGGTCGGATGGGGACCGGAGCTTTTCGGGAATCAGGGGTTTGGAGCGCCGACCGGCCGATGGGCGCGGCCCGTGGCCGGCGGTGCTCGGAAGGCCGGGCGGAATCCCCGGCGATCCCTCGGGGCGTCCGCCCCGTTCACCATCCGGGGTATGCGCCCCGGCGGACCGTTTGCCGCGCCACCGAATTGCGGGTGGCTGCGGCTACGCACTGTACAGCGATCAGAGGTGGCTGTCCAGAAAAACAGTGAGTTGCGACTTCGACAGGGCGCCCACCTTGCTGGCGACCATCGAGCCGTTCTTGAAGAGCATCAGCGTGGGGATGCCCCGCACGGCGTACTTGGCGGTGGTGGCGGGGTTCTCGTCCACGTTCAGCTTCCCGACCTGGAGCCGCCCCTCGTAGTCGCGGGCGACCTCGTCGAGAATCGGCGCGATCATCTTGCAGGGGCCGCACCATTCGGCCCAGTAGTCCACGAGGACAGGAATGTCCGACTTGAGCACGTCCTGCTCGAACGAGTCGTCGGTTACCTGCTTGATTGCCATTGCAGCTCCTTGGAATGCGGTCGGTACCCCGGCACTGCGATCGCCGCTCGCGACGGCGCGCGATCGATGCCGGTGATTCATCCGCGGGAAGTTACCACAGCCGCTTCGGCCCCGCCGGCGCTGCTAGAATGTCCGCGGGCGGGCCTCCCCGCATCGCGGCGTGGCGAACCTGGTCAGGTCCGGAAGGAAGCAGCCATAGTCATTCACCGCGGGTGCCGGGGTCCCGGCTCGCCCACCGACGCCGCACGACGCCGCCGGGACGGTCCGGGACAGGCGGGATCGCGAACGCCTCGCGAATCACTCTTCGTTTCACTGCATGGCACATCAGGTACTGGCTCGCAAATGGCGCCCGCGTGACTTCGCGTCGCTGGTCGGTCAGGACCACGTGGTGCGGGCGCTGACGCACGCGCTCGACAACGGCCGGCTGCATCATGCCTACCTCTTCACCGGCACCCGCGGCGTCGGCAAGACGACGCTCGCGCGCATCGTCGCCAAGGCGGTGAACTGCGAGACGGGCGTGCGGTCCACGCCCTGCGGCAAGTGCCGTGCATGCGTCGAGATCGACGAGGGGCGCTTCGTGGACTACATCGAGCTCGACGCGGCCTCGAACCGCGGCGTCGACGAGATGACGCAGCTGCTCGAGAACGCCGTGTACGCGCCGAGCGCCGGCCGCTACAAGGTCTACGTGATCGACGAAGTCCACATGCTCTCGAATCACGCCTTCAACGCGATGCTGAAGACGCTCGAGGAGCCGCCGGGGCATGTGCTGTTCGTCCTCGCGACCACCGATCCGCAGCGCGTGCCGGTCACGGTCCTGTCGCGCTGCATGCAGCTCAACCTGCGCAACATGCCGCCGGCATCGATCGCCGACCATCTCGGCCGGGTGCTCGATGCCGAGGGCGTCCCGGCCGAACCCGCCGCGCTCGCCCTGATCGGACGGGCGGCCGCCGGGAGCATGCGCGACGCGCTCTCGCTGCTCGACCAGGCGATCGCCTTCGGCGGCGGGCGGGTGGACGAAGGCTCGGTGCGCGAGATGCTCGGCGTGGTCGACCGGCGCGACCTTGCTCGCCTGCTCGACGCCCTGGTGGCCGGCGACGGGCCGGCGCTCGTCGCGCTCGCGGACGACATGAGCCTCGCCAATGCGCCGTTCGACCGTACGCTCGCCGAACTGGCCGGGCTGCTGCAGCGGATCGCGGTCGCGACCGTGGCGCCGGTGGACGACGACGATCCCGATCGCGAGCTGATCGAGCGGCTGGCGCCGGTGATCGCGCCCGAGGACCTGCAGGCCTGGTACCAGATCGCGATCCACGGCCGGCGGGACCTGCCGCTCGCCCCGGATCCCGCGACCGGCTTCACCATGACGCTGCTGCGCCTGCTCGCGTT
>CAZDYQ010000170.1:0-3985 GCA_964509685.1 uncultured Burkholderiaceae bacterium | reverse complement strand
GCGACGTGCAGGTCGGGCGCGACCTGCTCGGCCTGCTGAACCTGGCCGACAAGGAAGCGATGAAGCGTGGCGACCAGTACATCGCCACCGAGATGTTCCTGCTGGCGCTCGCCGACGACAAGGGCGACGCCGGGCGCATCGCCCGCGAGGCCGGCCTCGACCGCAAGGCGCTCGAAGCCGCGATCGACGCGGTCCGCGGCGGCCACGGGGTGGATTCCCCCGAGGCCGAGGAGCAGCGCGAAGCCCTCAAGAAATACACCACCGACCTCACCGAGCGGGCCCGCCAGGGCAAGCTCGATCCGGTCATCGGCCGGGACGACGAGATCCGGCGCACCATCCAGATCCTCCAGCGGCGCACCAAGAACAATCCCGTGCTGATCGGCGAGCCCGGCGTGGGCAAGACCGCCATCGTCGAGGGGCTCGCGCAGCGCATCGTGGACGGCGAGGTGCCGGACACGCTCAAGGACAAACGTGTGCTCGTGCTCGACATGGCCTCGCTCCTGGCGGGCGCCAAGTACCGCGGCGAATTCGAGGAGCGGCTGAAGTCCGTCCTCAAGGAAATCGCGGCCGACGAGGGCCGAACGATCGTCTTCATCGACGAGCTCCACACGATGGTCGGCGCCGGCAGGGCCGAGGGCGCGATCGATGCCGGCAACATGCTCAAGCCCGCGCTCGCGCGTGGCGAGCTGCACTGCATCGGCGCGACCACGCTCGACGAATACCGCAAGTACATCGAGAAGGACGCCGCGCTCGAGCGCCGCTTCCAGAAGGTCCTGGTGGGCGAGCCCACCGTCGAGGACACCATCGCGATCCTGCGCGGGCTGCAGGAGCGCTACGAACTCCACCATGGCGTCGAGATCACCGACCCGGCGATCGTCGCCGCGGCGGAGCTCTCGCATCGCTACATCACCGACCGCTTCCTGCCCGACAAGGCGATCGACCTGATCGACGAGGCGGCGGCGCGCATCAAGATGGAGATCGACTCCAAGCCCGAGGAGATGGACCGGCTCGACCGGCGCATCATCCAGCTCAAGATCGAGCGCGAGGCGGTGCGCAAGGAAACCGACGAGGCCTCGAAGCGGCGCCTCGAGCTCATCGAGGCCGAGATCGAGCGCCTCGAGAAGGAATACGCCGATCTCGACGAAATCCTGCGGGCCGAGAAGGCGGCGGTGCAGGGCAGTGCGCAGATCAAGGCCGAGATTGACCAGCTGCGTGCGCAGATGGCCGAGCTGCAGCGCCGGGGCGAGTACGAGAAGCTCGCCGAGATCCAGTACGGCAGGCTGCCGCAGCTCGAGGCGCGCCTGCGCGAGGCGAGCGAGGCCGAGGCGGGCAAGGGCGGCACCGGTGCCGACCGGCCGCGGCTGCTGCGCACCCAGGTGGGCGCCGAGGAGATCGCCGAGGTCGTGTCGCGTGCCACCGGTATCCCGGTCAGCAAGATGATGCAGGGCGAGCGCGAGAAGCTGCTGCACATGGAAGAGCACCTGCGTCGGCGCGTCGTGGGCCAGGAGGAAGCCGTGGGACTCGTGTCCGACGCGATCCGTCGCTCGCGCGCCGGCCTGTCGGATCCGCGCCGTCCCTATGGCTCGTTCCTGTTCCTCGGCCCCACGGGCGTCGGCAAGACCGAGCTCTGCAAGGCGCTGGCGGAGTTCCTCTTCGATTCGGAGGAGCACCTGATCCGGATCGACATGAGCGAATTCATGGAGAAGCATTCGGTCGCGCGCCTGATCGGCGCGCCTCCGGGCTACGTCGGCTACGAGGAGGGCGGCTACCTCACCGAGGCCGTGCGTCGCAAGCCCTACAGCGTGATCCTGATGGACGAGGTCGAGAAGGCGCATCCGGACGTGTTCAACGTCCTGCTGCAGGTCCTCGACGATGGGCGGCTGACCGACGGCCAGGGCCGCACGGTGGACTTCCGCAACACGGTCATCGTGATGACCTCCAACCTGGGGGCGCACGAGATCCAGCGGCTGTCGGCCGATCCCGCCACGCGCGACGCCGGCCTCATCAAGGATGCCGTGATGCTCGAGGTCAGGCAGCACTTCCGGCCCGAGTTCATCAACCGGATCGACGAGATCGTCGTGTTCAACGCGCTCGACGCGGAGAATATCGCCGCGATCGCCCGCATCCAGCTGCGCGACCTCGAGGCCCGGCTGGCGGAGCGCGACATCACGATGACGATCTCGGACGCGGCCATCGCCGAGATCACCAAGGTCGGCTTCGATCCGCTCTACGGCGCGCGGCCGCTCAAGCGGGCGATCCAGCAGAAGATCGAGAACCCGATCGCGCGGCTGGTGCTCGAAGGGAAGTACGGGCCCAACGACGTGATCCCGATCGATTTCGTGGACGGCCAGTTCGTCTTCGAGCGAACCGTGCACTGAATCGACGGCTGGCGGTTCCCCGGCAACGACCGGCGGCCCTCGGGGACAACCCGGGGCCGCCGGTTCGCTAATATCTCGTCACCACGATTGACGACGAGACTCGCCATGGCCGCCGCCGCTTCGCCGGGCGTACCACGCCCCTTGCCGGGGAAGAAGGGCAGGTGCTTTGTGGTCAGTCTCGCCAACGAGCTCTCCTGCAGGATGCCCGTCGGTAACGGCAACAACCCGGGCACGGGCCAGTACACGGGTATGCCGCTGCCGCCTCGCCTGGTGCAGTAGGCATAGACACTCGGTCGTCCGCGGCGACACTGTCGTCGGGTCTCGGGCACTCCCCTTGCACCGCCGACCGGTCACTGATCGGTCGGCGGCTTCGCGCCGTCGATGCACGGAGCGAAGCATGGCAAGCAGGTTCAAGTTGGCGATGGCGTTGGCGGGAGCGATCTCGATAGGCTCGCATGCCTGGGCGGCCGATCCACCAGGCGCCGAGCCGGCGCAGCCCCTGGACGAGCGCATCACCAACGGACCCGACGACCGCACGCCGCCCGATCGGCCGACCCGGCGCTCGGGCGACACCCTCGATCCGCTGGGCCCGGCGCAGCCGGAAGGCCTGGCGCCGTCCGCGACGCGCCCGGAATCGGAGCCGGAGGAATGCCGCGGGCTGCCGCGCGATGCGCGCGCGGCCTGCCTGGAAAATTCGAACCGCGGGGCCGAAGAGCCGCCGGTGCCCCAGGTGCCGGCCACGCCGGCCGAGAAGGCGTCGCCGGCATCCCGGCCGTCGGGCGGCACCCTCAAGCGCTAGTTCCTGCGGGCGACCGGCGCGCGCGGGCCCCGGAGGCGAATCGGGGCCCGGGCGATCGGTGATACATTGCCGCCTTTGTTTTTCGCGAAGCCGGACCGATCGCCCGTGAGTAAAGACCGCCAGGTGGCCGCCGACGCGGCCCGGGATTCCCGCAGCTTCAACCGGATCGTCGAAACCCTCGCGAGCGAGCTGGGCGTTGCCCCGGCCCGCATTCGCGCGGCGATCGAGCTCTTCGACGAGGGCGCGACGGTTCCCTTCATCGCCCGCTACCGCAAGGAGGCAACGGGCGGCCTGGACGACACCCAGCTTCGCCTGCTCGACGAGCGGCTCGGCTACCTTCGCGAGCTCGAGGAGCGCCGGTCGGCGATCCTCGCGAGCATCGCGGAGCAGGGCAAGCTCGACGCGGCCCTCGCGGCCGAGATCGATGCGGCTACCACGAAGCAGCGCCTCGAGGACCTGTACCTGCCGTACAAGCCCAGGCGGCGCACTCGCGCCCAGATCGCCCGGGAGGTGGGCCTCGAGCCACTGGCGGACCGGCTCCTGGCCGACCCGAGCCTCGATCCGCGTGCCGAGGCCGTCGCCTTCGTGCGCGCGCCGGACGCGGATGGCCAGCATGGCGTGGCGGACGAGAAGGCGGCGCTCGACGGCGCCCGCGACATCCTCGCCGAGCGCTTCTCCGAGCGTGCCGACGTGCTTGCCGCCCTGCGCGAGCGCCTGGGTGCCGAAGGCTGGATCGCCTCGGAGGTGATTGCCGGCAAGGAGGCGGAGGGCGAGAAGTTCCGCGACTACTTCCAGCACGCGGAGCCCA
>CAZDYQ010000169.1:0-4010 GCA_964509685.1 uncultured Burkholderiaceae bacterium | reverse complement strand
CGATGAGGATCACGTCGTAGCGGCTGGTCAGCTCGTTCAGGAACTGGGCGAACTCCGGCCGCCCGAGCAGCTCCTGCGGGTTCGGCGGCAGCGGCCCCGACGGCAGGACGGACAGGTTCGGCAGTCCCTGGATCGGGACGATCTCGTCGTACCCGGCGCGACCGCTCAGGATGCCCGACAGGCCGAGCCGGTTGGCCAGCCCGAAGATCTGGTGCTGGGTCGCGTTGCGCATGTCGGCGTCGATCACGAGCGTGCGTTCGCCGAGCTGCGAGAACGAGGCGCCCAGATTTGCCGTGATGAAGCTCTTGCCGTCGCCGCGATCGACGCTCGTGATCGCGAGGCACGACTGCGCCGGCGTGCCGTCGAACCAGCGCAGTGTCAGCTGGCTGCGCAGCGTGCGGATCGCCTCCGCGAAGGGGGTGACGGGGTTGAAGGCCGCGATGAACTCGTCCGACAGCTTCGAGTTCTGCACGTGCAGCGTAGTCGCGTAGCCGAACTGCCGCGCGAGCGCCTCCTGGACGTGCTCGTTGGTGGCGAACTTCAGGCGCACCGCGATCTCGCCGAAGCGCCCGCCATTCGTGCGCTGGATGTCGAGCACCCGCTCCACCTGGTCGGGCGTCATGACCCCGCGCTCGACCAGCATCTCGCCGATCTTCGCGGTCCGGTTCGTCGCGACCGTCGGCTCGGTCGACTGGGGCGCGTACTGCGAGGGAATGGAAGTGACGTTGCTCACGTGGCGTCCTTATCCTGGAGCGGTTCAGTGACCCAGCCTCAAGGGCGGTGACACGACGGGACCCGAGCTGCCGATCAGGCGCTGCTGGCGCTTGGAGCCGACCGGGGGCAGGACAGCCAGCACGGGCACCCCGGCTGCCTCGAGGAGATCCTCGGCTTCACGCAGCGGCCGCTGCACGCCCTCGACGCTGACCGCCGCGATGATGCCGAGCACCAGGCCGAAGAAGCCGCCGATCGCGAGGTTGAGCGCCGGCTTGGGCCGCGACGGCTCGGTCGGCACCGCCGCCGGGGTGACGATGGACACGTTCGAGGTGTTGGCGCTGCTCTCGATCGTGGTCTGCGTAACCCGGTCGGAGAGCAGGTCCAGCGCGCGCTGGGCGGATTCGACGTCACGCCGCAGCAGGGCAAGCTGGTCGCGCTTCTGGCGCAGGTCGAGCACCCGCTGGCGCTGGGCCTCGAGCTCGCGCTTGACCTCGGCGAGGCGCTGCTGGTTGATCGTGTCGGTCGCGCTGATCGAGCGGGTCATGCGGTCGACCTCGGCCTGGAGGCGGGATCGCATGGCCTGCATCTCGGCCTGGGCCGCGCGCAGCTCCGGGTGGTTCGACCCCAGGCGCGTGGAAAGCTCCTGGTAGCGCGCCTCGGCGCGGGCCAGCTCGGCCCGCATGCCCTGGATCTGCGGGCTGGAGACCACCTCGGCGATGTCGCCGCCGGCGGAGCGGACGGTCTGGGCGCGCGACCGCGACTCGGCGACCGCGGCCTGCAGGGCCACCAGCTGCGAGGACAGTTCCTGGAGGCGCTGCGTCTCGAAATCCGCGGCCTCGTCCGTGCCGACGATCCCGCTCTCCTTCTGGAAGGCCGAGAGCCGTTCCTGCGCCTTTGCCAGCTGCTCGCGGTAGAGCGCGGCCTGCTTCTCGAAGGTCGAGGCGTAGTTGCGCGCCGGCTCCGTCTTCATCTCGAGGGTGGCTTCCACGAAGCTTTCCGCGAACGCGTTGACCACGTTGGCGGCCCACTGCGGGTCCTTTGCCTCGTACTGGAGGTTGATGTAGGAGCCTTCGCGCGCGGCCACCACGACGATGTCGCGCTTGAGCGACTGCGCGATCCAGGCGCGGATGTCGCCCTGGCCGCCCGTCTCTTCTTCCCACGCGGCCACGACCCCGGGATCCTTGTCGAGCCCGAGCCGGTCGATCACGCGATTGGCCACCCGGTCGCTCTTGAGCACTTCCACCTGGGTGGCGAGAAAGCTGTTGACGGTGCCGGGCAGGTAGACCGCACCACCCAGTGCGTCCCGCGACGGGATGTCCACGACCAGCGCCGCGGTCGCGAGGTAACGCTTGGCCATCGTGAAGCTGACCGCGGCGGTGGTGCCGACCGTGATCAGGAACACGAGCAGCACCAAGCCCCAGCGGGCTTTGATGACCTGGAGGAGCTGGCTCAGAATCATGAGGGCATACCCTTGTGGATCAGTCCCGGGCGGCGCCATGCCGCCCGCTTGTCTTGTGATCTGGCCCGCATTATCACCGGGGCGCTACCGGCCGGGCCGTGGCAAACCGCACAAGCCGCAATCAAACGCCCCGGCAGCTGGACCAGCCCGAAAAATTCTATAGACATTGTCCGGCGACAGCATTTCAGGATGATCAAGATCCTTCCGCACCTGACGGACGGTCAGGGCTCCCCGTGGCCGCTGTGGCCCCCCGGTTCGCCCTTGCCCCGGCGCCGACGCGGCACCCAGAACCCGTACCAGGCCCAGAGGACGGCGAACAGCAGCGCAAAGCTGTACCACTGCAAGGCGTAGGCCCGGTGCTTGTCGATGCTGTCCCCGGGGCGGACCCACTGCCGAACGAGGCCGTCGCCACTGTCGCCGGTCTGCCGCAGGATCCAGGGAAAGGGCTCGAGCCCCGACCAGGCCGCATACTCCGCAGGATCGAAGCGCGGCCAGATCCGGTCCTCGGGGCCCCCGGGCGCCCAGTCCCCCAGCACCATCCCGGCGGGAATGCCGGGCTCGACCAGGCCTTCGACCGTCCAGGTCCGGTCGCCGCCCGGGACATCCGGCAGTCGTCGCCGATCGTGGGGATCGCCGGGTGCCCAGCCTCGCAGCACCATGACGACCCGGTCCCGTCCAGGCACGCGCATGGGCGCCACGACGTAGAAGCCGGCGATGCCGTTATGGGTCCGATTGTCCAGGAACACCGTCCGATCGTCGTCGAACTGCCCTGTAACGCGCAGCAGGGAACCGACCAGGTCCCCGGGGTCGCCGCTGCGGCCGGTGAAGTCCACCGGTCCCGCGGCGGCAGCCTCGTCCCGGATGGCCTGCAGCGCCGCCTTCTCGTCGGCCCGGCGCAGCTGCCAGTTGCCGAGCGAAACGGTGAGCGCGATCATCGCGATCGCGGCCAGGCTGGCGATCAGTCGGCGCACGCCGCCTCCCGGGAGCGGGCTGCCATGGGGGTGCCGCTCGCGTCCACAGCACCCTCGCGCGAAGGGTGCCCGCGCCAAGCAAAACGGCCGGGCGAAGACCCGGCCGTTGCTCCACGGGGGCCGCCACGGCGGCCGGTCATGATCTCAGAGCCAGTAGACAACGACGTACAGGCCCAGCCAGACGACGTCCACGAAGTGCCAGTACCAGGCCGCGCCCTCGAACGCGAAATGGTTCGTGGGACTGAAGTGCCCCTTCAGCAGCCGGAACAGCACCACCGACAACATGATGGCGCCGATGGTGACGTGGAAGCCGTGGAAGCCGGTCAGCATGAAGAACGTCGAGCCGAAGATGCCGGACGAGAGCTTCAGGTTGAGGTCCCGGTAGGCATGGATGTACTCGTAGGCCTGGAACCCGAGGAAGATGAAGCCCAGGAGCACGGTGATCAGCAGCCAGAAGGCGGTCGAGCCGCGGCGGTTGTCCTTCAGCGCGTGGTGCGCGATGGTCAGCGTCACACCGGACGTGAGCAGCAGCGCCGTGTTCAGGGTGGGAATCGGCCAGGGACCGATGGCCTGGAAGGGCTCGGCGATCTCGCCCGGGCCGAGGTTCGGCCAAACCGGCGTGAAGTCCGGCCACAGGAGGGTCCGGTGGTCGAGGTCCCCAAGCCACGGCATGGCGAGCGCCCGCGCGTAGAAGAGCGCGCCGAAGAAGGCCGAGAAGAACATCACCTCCGAGAAGATGAACCAGCTCATCGACCAGCGGAAGGAGACGTCCACGCGCTTGCTGTACAGGCCGGACTCGGACTCGCGGGCAACCTCGGTGAACCAGCCGATCAGCATGTAGGCCAGGATCACGCAGAAGATCGCGA
>CAZDYQ010000168.1:0-4028 GCA_964509685.1 uncultured Burkholderiaceae bacterium | reverse complement strand
CGAGGCCAAGGGCTTGCCCGCGCGACAGCTCGTCGCGGACCTGCGCGCGCTGGTGAAGAAGTACGAGACCTGGACCACGGACCAGCTCATGAAGGAAGTGATCGAGAACCCCGTGCGCGGAATCATCGACGGCATGTAGCCGCCGGAACCTGGACGGGAGAGACCGAACATGCAGCGGTTCATGCGCGCCCTCGAGCGCTTCTCCGAACTCTGCCACGCGTTCGGCACGCTCGTGATCCTGCCGATCATGATCGTGGTGATCACGCTCAACGTGCTGATGCGCTACTTCGCCAACATGCCCTTCGTCTGGGGCGAGGAGCTCAACGGGCTGCTGCTGTTCCTGCTGCTCGTCCTCTCGCTCACCTACACCTGGGACCAGGGCAAGCACATCCGGATGGAGATCCTCTACGTCAACTTCCCGCCGCGCCTGCGCCGGCTCGCCGACGTGATCGCCGGCGTCACCGGGATCGTGTTCTTCGGGTTCCTCATGGTGCAGTGCCTGCGCGACATGCCCTACATGATCCGCACGCGCGAGACCTCGGAGGAGCTCGAGGTCCCGCTCTGGCCATTCCGGGCGCTGCTCGTCCTCATCTGCGCGATCTTCGTCATCCGGCTGCTGCACTTCGTGCTCGCCGGGCGCCCGGCCGGGCAGGCCACGGGCGCGATCGAGCGTGAAGGCGTGGTCATCGAGACGAAGGTGCGCTGATGGAACCGGTCACCGTCGGCGTCCTCGGCATCGGCGTCCTCGTCTTCCTGCTGTTCGCGGGCGTGCCGATTGCCTTCTCCATGGCGGTGGTCGGCATCGCCGGTACCGCCATGGTCGTCGGCCTGCCACAGGCGATGTCGCAGATCTCGCTCATCGCGTGGGACAAGGGCACGGACTTCATCATCGTCTGTATCCCGCTCTTCGTCTTCATGGGGCAGCTCACCGCCACCACCGGTATCGCGGGGGATCTCTACGACTGCCTGCAGAAGTGGTTGAGCCGGCGCCGCGGGGGCCTGGCGATCTCCTCGGTGCTCGCCTGCGGCGGCTTCGGGGCGGTCACCGGCTCCAGCGTGGCCTGCGTGGCCACGATGGGCACGATCGTCTATCCCGAGATGAAGAAGTACGGCTACGACCGCAAGCTCGCCACCGGCGTGCTCGCGGCGTCCGGCACGCTCGGCATCCTGATCCCGCCGAGCCTCGCGTTCGCCTTCTTCGGGACGCTCACGGACGTCTCGATTGCCGCGCTCTTCATCGCGGGCATCATCCCGGGGATCCTGACGATCATCGTGTTCTCGACGATCGTCTGGTTCACCTGTTTGCGCCGGCCGGAGGCCGGCCCGCTCGGGCCGAAGTTCGGCTGGCCGGAGCGGCTCGCCTCGACCCGCGCGATCCTGCCGATCGCCGCCATCTTCCTGCTCGTGATCGGCACGCTCTATGGCGGCATCTGCACGCCGACGGAGGCCTCGGGCATCGGCGCTGCCGGCACCGTGCTGGTGACGGCCCTCATGCGGCGGCTCACCTGGCAGAACCTGAAGCGCGCCCTATGGGAGACCGGGGTCGTCAGCGCGTTCATCTACGCCATCATCATCGGCGGCTACCTGATCGCGCGTTTCCTCGCGGTGACCCAGATCACCGATGTGCTGGTCGACTTCGTCACGACCAGCGGGATGGGCAAGTACCAGTTCATCCTCTTCATGGTCGTCCTGTACCTGATCCTCGGGGCCTTCCTCGACGTGTTCGGCATGACGATCCTCACGATCCCGTTCATCTTCCCGATCACCCAGGCGCTGGGCATCGACCCGGTCTGGCTGGGCGTGTTCGTGGTGATCATGACCGAGGTGGCGCTCATCACCCCTCCCGTGGGCGTGAACGTCTTCGTCATGCGCAGCATCGCGTCCGATGTGCCCATGGGCGACATCTTCCGGGGCGTGTTTCCGTTCCTGCTCGGGGAATTCCTGGTCATCGGGCTCATCGTCGCCTTTCCGGGCATCGCGACCTGGCTGCCCACGATGATGAAGTGAGGGCAGTCCTGCGCCACCGGGGACATGCGCGGCGCCACGCAACGAGGAGAACGACATGAACGACATCACTGACACTCCCACCGCATCGGCCAGGGACTTCGCCGGCCGCGTGGCGATCGTGACGGGCGGCGGCTCGCGCGACACGGGCATCGGCAATGGCCGGGCCGCCTCCATCCTGCTGGCCAGGCGCGGGGCCGCGGTGCTCGTCACCGATGTCGAGCCGAAGGCGGCGGCCGATACGGTCGCGATGATCCGCGACGAGGGCGGGGAGGCGCTCGAGTTCGGCGCCGACGTGTCGAAGCCTGGGGACTGCGAGGCCGCCGTCGCGGCCGCGGTGGAGCGCTGGGGCCGCCTGGACGTGCTGGTGAACAACGTCGGCATCGGCGGGCCGCCCGGCACCGCGGTGGACGTGGACCTCGAGGCCTGGGACCACGCCATGCGGGTCAATGTCACCTCGATGATGCTGATGGCGCGCTTCGCCGTGCCGGTGATGGCTCGCCAGAACAAGGGCGCCATAGTGAACATCTCGTCCGTGGCGGGCCTGACCGGCGGGCATCCGAGCCTGCTCTATCCCACGACCAAGGGCGCCGTCGTCAACATGACGCGCGCGATGGCGGCCCACCATGCCGCGCAGGGCATCCGCGTGAACTGCGTGGCGCCGGGCATGGTCTATACGCCGATGGTGTACACGCGCGGCATGTCGCCCGAAGTGCGCGAGGCGCGCCGCATGCGCTCGCTGCTGCAGACCGAGGGCACCGGCTGGGACGTGGGCGAGGCGGTCGTCTATCTCGCGAGCGACGCGGCGCGCTGGGTCACCGGCATCGTGCTGCCCGTGGATGCGGGCGCGACCGCCGGCAGCGGCAGGCTGCCGATCCCACCGAGCGACGGCAAGCGAACCTGAGGAGAAGCGCCTTGGCACGAGTCCCGATGATCCCGGCTGCCCCGGAGGAGCCACCCCGGCTCGCGGACATCCTCGCGCGCGTGCGCGCGAGCAAGGGTCCGCAGGCCGAGCTGCCCAGCCTGTACCGCGTGCTCGGCAATGCCCCGGCGATGCTCGATGCCTGGATCGCCTTCGCCTGGCCCCTGCGCCTGGAGGCCCGCAGCCCGCGGGGCCTGCGCGAACTGCTGATCCTGCGCGGCGCGCAGCTGTGCAATGCGACCTATGAATGGGCCCACCATGTCCCGATGGCGCTCGAGAGCGGCGTCACCGTCGAACAGGTGCGCGCGCTCGACGACTGGCGGGGCGCCGGCTGCTTCGATGCGCGCGAGCGGGCCGCGCTGCGCCTTGCCGACGAGGTGTGCGTCGGCCCGGGCGCCTCGGCCGGCTGCCTCCGCGAACTCGCCGAGGCCGGCTTCACCGACGAGGAGCGGGTCGAGCTGGTGCTCACGGCCAGCTTCTATGTCTGCGTGGCGCGCGTCCTCGCCTCCATGGCCGTGGACCTCGAGCCCGGCTACGAACGCTACCTCGATGCCGGCGCCTGCCGGCTTCCGCCCGGCTTCTCGGCCGACCACCCCAAGCACTGACACGCGGCGCCGCCCGCGACGCAAGGAGACACACCGAATGGCCCGGATCCCGTACTTCGACCTCTCCGAGGCACAGCCCGAGCTCGCCGAGCTGGTCGCGCAGAGACGCCCGCTCAACATCTACCGCATGCTCGCGCACGGCGGGAACGTGGCGGTCGGGTTCCTTCGCATGGGCGGCGCGATCCTGCGCGAGTCCGAGATCGATCCCCGCCTGCGCGAGCTCGTGATCCTGCGCACCGGCGCCTGGTGCGACGCCACCTACGAGATGCACCAGCACAAGCGGCTCGCGCGATCCGTGGGCCTGCCCGAGGAGAAGATCGCCGCCGTCGTCGCGATCGACGAGGACCCGGCGCCGGGCCTGTTCGACGAGCGCGAGAGCGTGCTGCTTGGCTTCGTGGACGAGCTCGTCCGCGACGTGAAGGCCTCCGACGAGACCTTCCGGCGGATGTGCGAGCTCTTTCCCTACAAGCAGGTGGTCGAGGTGGTGCTCACCACCG
>CAZDYQ010000167.1:0-4042 GCA_964509685.1 uncultured Burkholderiaceae bacterium | reverse complement strand
GCCAGACCATCGTGCTGGTCGAGCAGAACATCGCCGCCAGCCTCGCGCTCGCGAGTCGCGCCTACATCCTCAACAACGGGCATGTCGCGCACGAAGGTCCAACCTGCGAACTGCGGGCCAATCCCCAGGTCCTGAAGCGCTACCTGGGCGTATAGGGCAAGACCCCGTCGCCCCTCATGGGGGGAGCAGCCAGGGCACCAGGAGCACGCAGGCGACGCCGGTCAGCACGGCCAGGGGCACGCCGATGCGCACGAAGTCCATGAAGGTGTAGCCGCCGGGCCCGACGACCAGCAGGTTGACGGGTGACGAGACCGGCGTCATGAAGGCGGCCGACGAGGCCAGTGCCACGGTCATGGCGAAGGGATAGGGCGAGGCGTCGAGGCCGGAGGCCACGGACAGCGCGATCGGCGCCATCAGGATGGCGGTGGCCGTGTTCGAGATGAAGAGCCCCAGCAGCGTCGTGGTCGCGAAGAGTGCAGCGAGCACAAGGCGCGGGCTTGCGTCGCCGGTCAGTTCGAGCAGGAAGCCGGTCGCGAGATCGATCCCGCCCGTGCGCTGCAATGCGAGCGCGAACGGGAGCATGCCGACGATCAGCAACAGGGTCTGCCAGTGGATCGAGCGGTAGGCCGAGGCCGTGTCGATGCAGCGGAAGAGGCCGAGTAGCAGGCAGGCGACCAGCGCGGCCAGGACGTTGGGCACCACCCCGCTGGCCATCAGCCCCACCATCAGGGCGAGCGTGGCCATCGCGGGAAGCGCGCGCGAGCCGGCCGGCGCGGCCTCGTCGAGCTCGGCGGGCAGGCTTGCGACGACGAAGTCGCGGTGCGTCCCGGCGAGCTTGCGGATCGCGCGCCAGGTGCCGACCACCAGCAGGGTGTCCCCCACCTGCAGCGGGATCCGGGACAGGCGTTCGAGCCGGGGGCGCGATCCGCGCTTGAGGCCGATCACGGCCAGGTCGTGTACCGAACGGAAGCGGGCCTGCTCGAGCGTCTTGCCGACCAGCGTGGACTGGTCGGGGATGATGAGCTCGGCCATGCCGATGTCCTGCCGCCGGTCGGCAAGATAGCCGTCCGCCAGGGGCAGCGGCTCGAGGTCGAAGCGTCGCGTCAGCTCCTGCAGATCGGTGTCGGGCTCGAACACGTCCAGCAGGAGCACGTCGCCGCCGGCAAGGACGGTGTCGGCCGTCGGGTTGATGAGCCGCCTGCCGAAGCGCTCCGCGCGCTCGATGGCCAGCACGTGGATGCCCTCGCGGGCGCGCAGGTCGAGCGCCCTGAGCGCCTTGCCCGCCAGGCTGGAGCCCGGCCGTACGCGCAGGCGGAAGTCGCGCCCCGCGAGCGCGTATTCCTCGATCCACTGGTCGATGTGGCGGCGTCCGGCCACTTCGGACGGGGGAACCTGGTCGCGAGGGCGACCCAGCCAGCGCCTCACGCACAGCACGTAGACGATGGCCATGGCGAGTATGGGCACCCCGAAGGGCGTGAACGCGAAGAAGCCGAAGCCTTGGTGGCCGTTTCGAACGAGCTCGGCATGCACCATGAGGTTCGGCGGGGTCGCGACGAGGGTCATCATGCCGCTCACCAGGGCGGCGATCGACAGGGGCATGAACAGCCGACCCGCGGCGATGGCGCTGCGATGCGCGATTCGCGTGACCACCGGGATGAAGAGGGCGACGACCCCGGTCGAGCTCATGAAGGAGCCCGTGGTGGTGACGATCGCCATCAGCATCGCCACCAGGCGGGCCTCGCTCGATCCGGCCCGCTCCGCGAGCCAGTCGCCCGCCCTTCGCGCGACGCCCGTCCGGACCAGCGCCTCGCCGACCACGAAGAGCAGGGCCATCAGGATCACCGTGGGGTCCGAGAAGCCGGCGAGCGCCTCCGACATCTCGATGACACCGCTGGCGGGCAGGGCGACGAGCATCAGGAGCCCGACCACGTCGCCCCTGGGGCGGCCGAGCGCGAACATCGTGACCGCCGCGGCGAGCAGCGCGAGGACGATGGCGAGATCCGGAGTCATGGGCGCGAAGATACGGCATCGGCCGTCCCCGCGCTCGCGGGCCCTCAGTCCTCGGGTTCCTCGCGGTATCCGGCGAAGAGATGACCGAGCTTGGCGCGCTTGGTCAGCAGGTAGCGGTGGTTCGCCGGATTGAGGCCGGCGATCAGGGGAATGCGCTCGGCGACGTGGATGCCGAATCTTTCCAGGGCCTCGGGCTTGCGGGGATTGTTCGTCATGAGCCGCAGGGATGACACGCCGAGATGCTCCAGCATCGGCTTGCAGATGTCGTAGCGCCGCATGTCGGCCGGAAAGCCGAGCGCATGGTTCGCCTCGACGGTGTCGGCGCCGGCGTCCTGCAGGCGATAGGCGCGGATCTTGTTGAGCAGGCCGATGCCGCGGCCTTCCTGGCGCAGGTAGAGCACAAGGCCGCGGCCCTGGGCGGCGATCCGCTTGAGCGCCTCCTCGAGCTGGGCGCCGCAGTCGCAGCGGCGGCTGAAGAGCGCGT
Organism: uncultured Burkholderiaceae bacterium; assembly: GCA_964509685.1. Taxonomy (GTDB): domain Bacteria; phylum Pseudomonadota; class Gammaproteobacteria; order Burkholderiales; family Burkholderiaceae_E; genus JAMLIN01. Next base: position 1,548 of record CAZDYQ010000167.1, on the reverse strand, counting down.
CGCCGGTCAGGCATTCGGAATGGATGCGGGCGAGCACGGGCGTGCCGTCGGAGAAGTCGCCCAGGGTCAGGGCGACATGCTCCTTGCCGGTGTCGCGGTCGATGAAGCCGTGCAGGCGGAATACCGCCCAAGGCGTCGGCAGGTCACAGGACTCGACGAACTCGACGCGCGGTGGATGCTGTCCGGCCGGGACGGTGGCGTCGTCGGCGCCCGCCTCGATGGCCTGGGCCGCCGTCGGCCCGGGGAATCCGTCTTCCTTCATCATCCTGATCCAGTCGGGCGCCGGCCGGCGTCGCCGCCGGCCGCCCCGGAGCCCCAGCCGGTTCGCGGCCGGGTTAGCTGACATCCACCAGCACGAGCTCGGCGTCTTGCAGTGCCGTCACCCGCAGTTCGTCCTCGTCGCGGATCGCCGCGCCGTCCCGCTCCTCCAGGACGGTCCCGTTGATCTCGACCCTGCCCGCCGCGGGTACCAGGTAGCCGCGACGTCCACTGCCGAGTTTATAGGTAGTCGACTGGCCCGCCCGGAGCCGCGCGCCGAGTACCCTTGCGTCGGCATGGATACGCAGGGCACCGGAATCCTCGTCCATCCCGCTCGCCAGGGCGACGAAACGCCCAGAGCGCTCCGCGTCCGGGAAGGGGCGCGAGCCCCACGAGGGCGGCAGGCCGCGTCGTTCGGGGATGATCCAGATCTGGAATATCTGCGTGATGCCGGGTTCCAGATTGTATTCGCTATGGACGATACCCGTGCCGGCGCTCATGACCTGGACGTCGCCGGCCTCGGTCCGGCCCTGGTTGCCCTGGCTGTCCCGGTGGCTGATCGCGCCCCTGCGCACGTAGGTGATGATCTCCATGTCGGCATGCGGATGCGGCGGGAAGCCGGTGCCGGGCTGGATCGTGTCGTCGTTCCAGACGCGCAGCGCGCCCCAGCTCACCCGGTCGGGATCGTAGTAGTCGGCGAAGGAGAAGTGATGCCTCGCGTCGAGCCAGCCGTGGTTGGCGCCGCCGAGGCTCTCGAAGGGTCTGCGTTCGATCATGGTGAGGGTTCCCATTGCGTCAATGACGCAAGAATGGGGGCGAAGGTGACATGGCGCCAGATGCCGGATCCGGGACGCATCGTTGCGCCGGCAGGACGAAGCGCCGGACGGATGCGGGGCGCGCCCGCGCCCGATCGCGGACGGGCGCAGGCAGGCGGGAGGATTCCGGGCGAGAATGGGGGGCGACACCAGGGGGAGGCAGCATGGGCAGGGATTCCTTCGTCGAGATCGAGCGCGACGGTCGGATCGCGATCGTGCGCTTCGACCGCGGCTTTCGCGCCAATCCGCTGACGCTGGCGGGACTGAGGGAGCTCGCCGAGGTGGCACGCGGCTTTCACGACTGTCCGGACGTGTCTGTCGTCATCCTCACCGGGCGGCCGGACTGCTTCAGCATGGGAATGGACCTGAAGGACCCGGCGCAGGCCGCATCCCGTGCGGGCGGGCTGGCGAACCGGCGGATCGACCTGCGCGCGGGGCCACGGATGTGCCAGGCGTGGGAGGATGTCGACGCCAT
>CAZDYQ010000166.1:0-4105 GCA_964509685.1 uncultured Burkholderiaceae bacterium | reverse complement strand
GGGACATCGGCGCGATCGCCGCCTTCTTCGCGCTGTCGAACCGCATGGCGAACCTGTCGGGCATGATGCCCAACGACGAGTTCTACCTCATGGGGCGGGTACCGAAGGCGCCCAAGGGAGACGAGAAGGGCAGGTCGCCCGGGCGAGGCAAGGGCTGAACGGGCTCCTGCCCGCGGATGTCGCGGACTTGATCCCGGCGTCCGGAATTGTTCGAATCCCATGTATTTCCCGCCGCGCCGCGAGGCGTGGCCAATCCGGCAACAACGTCAGCAAAGGAATCCATGACCGTATCGCAAGGACTGATCTTCCGTTCGATCGCGTTCGTCTTCCTGATGATCGTGCTGCTCCCCGCGGCGCGCGCCCTCGAGATGGTGAGTGTCGACCGTGACGAGATCAACATGCGAAGCGGTCCGGGCACTCAGCACAAGTCGAACTGGCTGCTGAGCCGCGGCTACCCGCTGATGGTCATCGGCCGCAAGGGCGAATGGCTCCAGGTGCGGGATTTCGAGTCCGACGAGGGCTGGGTCTACGGGCCGATGACGGCGAAGAAGCCCCACATGGTGGTCAAGTCCAACGGTCCGGTGAACGTGCGCAGCGGCCCGGACACCCGCAGCAAGGTGATCGGCCAGGCGCAGCGCGGCGACGTCCTGCGCACGCTCGAGCAGCGCCAGGGTTGGGCCAAGGTGGAGACGCAGTCCGGCGTGGTCGGCTGGATCGCGCGCGACCTGCTGTGGGGATTCTGAGCGACGCCGCCCGGGCGGAGATCGCGCGGCGCTGCGCCGCCTTCGTGCGCGCGCCGATCGCCTGGACGGGCGAGGGCGAGCCGCGCCATGCCGCGGTGGCGATCGCGATCACCGATGCCGAGGACGGGTCGCCGGCCTTCGTGCTCACGCGGCGCGTCTCGAGGCTGCGTGCCCATGCGGGCCAGTGGGCGCTGCCCGGCGGCCGGCTCGATTCGGGCGAGACGGCGATCGATGCGGTGCTGCGCGAGCTGGAGGAGGAGGTCGGGCTTGCGCGCGCGGCCAGCGACGTCCTCGCGGTGCTCGACGACTATCCGACGCGCTCGGGCTACCTGATCACGCCCGTGGTGGTCTGGGGCGGCGAAGCCGCGCGGTTGCGGCCCAATCCCGACGAGGTCGCCTCGGTGCACAGGATCCCGCTCGCCACGATCCAGGCGAGCGACGCGGTGGACTTCACGCGGATTCCCGAAAGCGACCGGCCGGTGATCCGCCTGCGCATGGGCGAGCGTTTCATCCATGCGCCCACGGCGGCCGTGCTCTACCAGTTCAGGGAAGTTTTGGCCGGGCGGACCACCCGGGTCGATGGGCTCGAGCAGCCCGTGTTCGCCTGGCGCTGAGGGCCCGGCGGGAAGCGGGGTCGTGCCCGCCGCCGCGGCGAGGTGCCCCGGTTCAGGAACCGCTCGCAGCCGCCTTGCCGACCAGCCGTTCGAGCTTCGCGGGAGGGAGCTCGATGGGCTCGCCGTGCGGCGTATGGGCTGCCGCCTCGGCCCATGCCTCGCGCAGGCCGGCCAGGATGTCCTCGCTCGCGAGGCCCTTGTCGCGCACGAGCTGCTCGAGCGCGTCGAGCCAGTGCAGGTAGTAGGTGTCGCCCAGATCGGCGTCCCCCGCGGCCTGGGCACGCCGGATGGCGGCCGACAGGGCCTCCGCCCACTCGGTCCACTCGAAGGCGCCGCGGGCATGGAGATGGACCGCCATCGCGAAGGCCTGCGCCTGCCAGGGTTCGGCGAAGACCGGCCCGTTCTCGTCGGCCGGCAGCAGCGGCAGGTCGCACCACACGTTCTTCATTGCTGTTCCACGGATTCGAGATAGGGTTCCCAGGCGTCGATCAGTACGGCAAGCCCCGTCTCGCCGTCGTCGCCCCAGAGCTCGCGGCCGTCGAACTCGACGGCGTAGAGCCATTGCGGATCTTCCTCGAAGGGCGGCTCCTCGCCCGCGGCATGCACGTCCGGGAAGACATGGAAGCCATGGATCATGCGCACCACACCGATCTTGCCGCGGGCGTAGACCGGCAGCCGGGTATGGCCCGTCGGCATCGCGGAGCTCGTGCGCACGCGGTCGCCCACCCTGAAGCGCGCGGGGCGCGTGGGTTCCCGGTCGACGGGAGAGCCCCGGGCGAGCGTGGCATCGACATCGGCGGCCATCAGCTTGCGAGGCAGCGGCACGGGAGGCACCTGCATCTTCCCGGTCTCGAGCTCCTCCTTCGTTGCCATGCCGTAGCGCAGCAGCTGTGCCTCGAGCGCATCGAGCCAGATCTGGTAGTAGGTGTTCGAGCGGTAGCGCTCGACCGGGAGGGATTCGCGCTGCGCCCGCGAGTGGTCGATGGTCCAGCGACCCGAAGCGCCGAGTGCCACCGTGATCGCCATCGCCATGGGTTCCCAGCTCGCGTGGAAGAGAGGCTCGTCGGGCTCGGGTTCGACGCGGCCGAACCCGGGCATGCCGCCGATGTCGGCTGCGGTTCTCCACTGGCTCATGTCAGGCCACCTCCAGGCTGTCGGGAGACTTCGGCAACCCGGTGCCGATCATGGAATCGCGGGTCACCAGCCCGGCGAGTCGTTCCGCGCTCCATCCTTCCGTGCCGGCAGGTCGCATCGGCAACACCAGGTAGCGCATCTCGGCGGTGGAGTCCCAGACGCGGATGCGCGTGGTCTCGGGCAGCTCCACGCCGAACTCGGCGAGCACGGCCCGCGGCTCGCGCACGGCGCGCGACCGGTAGGGCGCCGACTTGTACCAGACCGGCGGCAGGCCGAGCACGGGCCATGGATAGCAGGAGCACAGCGTGCACACCACCATGTTGTGGGTGTCCGGCGTGTTCTCCACGACCGTCATGTGCTCGCCCTGTCGGCCGGTAAAGCCCATGGAGTGGATCGCGGCGGTGGCGTCGCGACGCAGCCAGTCGAGGAATTCCGGGTCGGTCCAGGCGCGCGCGACCACCGCGGCGCCATTGCGCGGCCCGACGCGAGTCTCGTAGGTGTCGACGATGCGGTCCAGCGCTTCCGGGTCGATGTAGCCCTTCGCGGTCAGCAGCGATTGCAGCGCCCGCACGCGCAGGTCCATCGGCGAAAGCTCCGATCCGTGCTCGTGGTCGTGCTCATGGTCGTGATGGTGTTCGTCGTGCGCGGACATGTGGATCGTTCCTCCTGTGCCCAAGGCTATCACTGCCGGGCGCGCCAGGCGAGCCGCGCCATCCCCTCGACCCTGCCGGGCCCCCGTATCGCCACCGCGCGGCGCCGGGATGCCCCTCGCGTCGCGGCGAACTGGTGCAAGATTGGGGCTCCGCCCGGCCGCCTCCCGGCCGAGCCACACCACGGAGGCAACGATGGAACTCGGACTCGCCGGAAAGGTCGCGATCATCACGGGAGCCAGCCAGGGCATCGGCCGCGCCACGGCCGTGCGGCTCGCCGCCGAGGGTGCCCGCGTCGCAATCTGCGCGCGTGGCCAGGACGCCCTCGAGCGGCTCGCCGTCGAGATCCGCGATGCCGGCGGCGAGGCCCTGCCCGTGGTCGCCGATGTCTCGAAGCCCGAGGATCTCGCCCGCCTGGTCGGCGCGACCGTGCATGCCTTCGGGGGCGTCGACATCCTCGTCAACAACGCCGGCACCTCGGCGACCGGCAGGTTCGAGTCGATTGCGGACGAAGCCTGGCAGGCGGACCTCGACCTGAAGCTTTTCGCCGCGATCCGGCTGATCCGCCTCGCGGTGCCGCTGATGTGCCAGCGCGGGGGCGGGCGGATCGTCAACGTGACGAACATCGGCGCCAAGGCGCCGCCGGCGCGCAGCATGCCCACGACCGTGAGCCGCGCGGCCGGCCAGGCGATGACCAAGGCGCTGTCCAAGGAGCTCGCCCCGGACGGCATCCTGGTCAACACCGTGTGCATCGGGCTCGTGCGCGCGGGCCAGCACGAGGGCCATGCGCGGCGCGCCGGGCTGGAACTCGAGGAGTACTACGCGAAGCTGGCGGGATCGATCCCGCTCGGTCGCGTCGGGCGCGCCGAGGAGGCGGCCAATGTCATCGCGTTCCTCGTGTCAGAGGCGGCCAGCTTCGTCACCGGTTCGAGCATCAACATCGACGGCGGGCAGTCGGCCGTCT
>CAZDYQ010000165.1:0-4131 GCA_964509685.1 uncultured Burkholderiaceae bacterium | reverse complement strand
ACGCCTTCGGCCGCGAGGCCGACATCGCGATCGTGCAGGCGCCGCGGGTGCTGCCCCGGGTCCTGCCGGTGCCCGCCGACGTGGCCGAGGCGCCGCACGGCGTGATCGCGCTGACCTCGATCGTCCAGGGCTTCGTCGATCGCCTGTTCCCGGGCCTGCGCGTGCTGGCCATCCACCCGTTCCGCGTGACCCGCAACAGCGAGCTCTTCGTCGACGACGACGAGATCACCGACCTGCGCAGCGCGCTCGAGGACGAGCTGACGCAGCGCCACTACGGCGACGCGGTGCGCCTGGAGGTCGCGGCCGAATGCGAGGAGCCGCTCGTCGCGCGCCTGCTGGCCGAACTCGAGCTCGAGCCGGCCCACTGCTTCCGGGCGGACGGCCCCGTCAACCTGATGCGGCTCGCGCAGGTGGTCGACCTGGTCGAGCGTCCCGACCTCAAGTTCCCGCCCTACGGGCCGTCGATCCAGCCCGCGCTGCGCGATCCCGACCGGATCTTCGACGCCATCCGGGCCGGCGACCGGCTGCTGCATCATCCCTACGAATCCTTCCTGCCGGTGCTGAACCTGCTGCGCAGCGCGGCCAGCGATCCGGCCGTGGTGGCCATCAAGCAGACCATCTATCGCACCGGCGCGGATTCGCAGCTCATGGAATCCCTGCTGGCCGCGGCGGTCGCGGGCAAGGAAGTGACCGTGGTGCTCGAGCTGTTCGCCCGTTTCGACGAGGAGACGAACATCAACTGGGCGGCGCGGCTCGAACAGGCGGGCGCCCATGTCGTCTATGGCGTGGTCGGACACAAGACCCATGCCAAGATGCTGCTGGTGGTGCGTCGCGAAGCGGACGGGCTGCGGCGCTACGCGCACCTGGGCACGGGCAACTACAACCCGTCCACGGCGAGGCTCTACGAGGACTTCGGGCTTCTCACCTGCGACGAGGACATCTGCGCGGATGTCCACGAGATCTTCCGGCGCCTGACGGGCGTCGGCGAGGCCGGCCCCCTGCGCGCCCTCTGGCAGTCGCCGTTCACGCTCGCCAGGTCGATCGTCGAGGCGATCGAGCGCGAGGCCGCCCATGCGAGGGCCGGGCGCAAGGCCCACATTGCCGTGAAGGTCAACGCGCTGCTCGACCCGGAAGTCATCGAGGCCCTCTATGCGGCGAGCGCGGCGGGGGTCGGGATCGACCTCATCGTCAGGGGCGTGTGTGCGTTGCGGCCGGGCGTGCCGGGCCTGTCCGACAACATTCGTGTCCGCTCCATCGTCGGAAGGTTCCTCGAGCACAGCCGCGTCTTCTGCTTCCACAACGACGGTCGCCAGGACGTGTGGCTGTCGTCCGCCGACTGGATGGACCGCAATCTCCATCGCCGGGTGGAGACCGCGTTCCCCGTGCGCGACGAGCGGCTCAAGGAGCGGGTGATCCACGAGGCCATCACCCTGCACCTGCGCGACAACGACTCGGCCTGGACGATGGACGGCGACGGGCGATACACCCGCCTGCGCGCCAGGCGATCGCCGCCGGTGGTCTCGCAGCGCGAGCTGATGAAGCTGTTCGCCGAGAAGTCCCCCGAGCTCTGATCGCGGGGCCGCGACGGGCCGCCGCTCGCGCGGCAGCGAACGTCTCGTCATCGGGCCTTCATGGCCGTGACACGGAGCGGTCATCGCGACGACGCCGATCGTTCACGGTCGCCACCTAGTCTCTCCATGGTCATTCCCACCCAGCCATGGAGCAAGCCAGGTATGTCGATCAAGGACGATGGTTCCGTCAATCCCTCGCTCAATCCCGCCTTGGGCGACTTCATCGAGCGCGCGCTCGCCCGGCGTACTGTCCTGAAGGCCGGCCTGGGCGCCGCGGTCATTCCCTTCCTGTCGGCCTGTGGCAGCGATGGAGACTCGGCGGTCGCGGCGGAACCCGCGCCGGCGCCCGCGCCCGCGCCCGCCCCCGCGGCCGGTCCCCAGCCGGGGCAGATCCTCGCCACCTCGGTGCCGAAGTCGATCGGCGACACCGTCGTCGTGCCGCCGGGCTACAGCGTCGACGTGGTCTATCGCTGGGGCGACCCCATCTCGAACGCCGCGCCGGACTTCCTCGGGGATGCGAGCCAGGGCTGGGAGGCCCAGGAGCAGCAGGCCGGCGACAACCACGACGGGATGTCCTTCTTCCCGCTGCCGGACGCCGACGGTCGGCCGCGCAGCGACGCCGGCCTGCTCGCCATCAACCACGAGTACATCAACCCGGAGTACTTCTACGCGCCGGGCTCCGATCCCGACAACTGGTTGCTGCCCTTCACCGCGGACAAGGCGAGGAAGGCGCTCGCCGCGCATGGCGTCTCGGTGATCGAGGTGCGGCGCGCCGCCGACGGCTCCTGGGGCTACGTCAGGAACTCCATGTACAACCGGCGCATCACCGGCTACACGCCCATCGCGATCCAGGGGCCGGCGGCGGGCGCACCGGCCCTGCGCACGGCGGCGGACCCGGGCGGCGTCGAGGCGCTGGGAACCCTGAACAACTGCGCCAACGGCGAGACGCCCTGGGGCACCTACCTCACCTGCGAGGAGAACTTCAACGGCTACTTCGGCTGGAACGATCCGGCCTACGAGCCGAACGACATGGAGAAGCGCTACGGGCTGACCGCCAGCGGCTTCGGCTACCTCTGGCATACCGTGGACCCGCGCTTCGACATCGCCACGAACCCGAACGAGCCCAATCGCTTCGGCTGGATCGTCGAGGTCGATCCGTATCGCCCGGGCAGCAAGCCGGTCAAGCGCACCGCGCTCGGCCGCTTCAAGCACGAGAACGTGAGCATCGTGGTCGCGCCGGACGGACGGGTGGTCGCCTACATGGGTGATGACGAGCGCAACGAGTACATCTACAAGTTCGTCAGCGACGGCATCTACGATCCCGAGAATCCCTCGACCGGGGCGAACATCCTGGACTCGGGCACGCTGTACGTCGCGAAGTTCCAGCCCGGGGCGAATCCCGACGAGCTCGCCGGAACCGGGGAGTGGGTGGCGCTCGTGCACGGCCAGAACGGGCTCGACGCGGCCGCCGGATTCGACAGCCAGGCGGACATCCTCGTGAACACGCGCAAGGCCGCCGACATCGTCGGGGCGACCATGATGGATCGTCCCGAGTGGGTCGCGGTCAACCCGAATCGCGCCGGCGAGGTCTATTGCACGCTGACGAACAACAACCGGCGCGGAAGCGATCCCGCCAGCGTCAATGCGCCCGACGGCAGCACGGTCGCGGGCGCCGCCCGTCCGCCCGTGGATGCGGCCAACCCGCGGGCCAACAACCTGTGGGGCCACATCATTCGCTGGAACGAGACCGGCGACGATCCGACGGCGCTCGATTTCGCCTGGGACATCTTCCTGCTCGGCGGCAACGCCGGGAAGTATCCGGACAAGAGCGACCTGCGTTCCGGCTCGGCGGCGGTCACGCCGGAAGTCATGTTCAACAGTCCGGACGGGCTCGGCTTCGACCCGGAGGGCCGGCTCTGGATACAGACCGACGGCAACTACACCGATGCCGGCGAGTACGAGGGGCAGGGCAACAACCAGATGCTCGTTGCCGACGTGCGCACGGGCGAGCTGCGGCGCTTCCTCGTCGGGCCGTCCGCCTGCGAGATCACCGGGCTCGCATTCAATCCGGATGGCACCGCGATGTTCGTGAACGTGCAGCATCCCGGCGAAATCGGGGGCCATCCCAACACCCCGATGATCGACGGCGCCACGGTTACCGAGAACCAGATCGCGCGACAGCCGACGCTGTTCTCGACCTGGCCCGACGGCGCGTCCGCATCGCGCCCGCGCTCGGCGACGATCGTGGTACGCAAGGACGACGGCGGGGTGATCGGGACCTGAGGCCTCACTTCCCGGCGCCCTTGCGGAACGCCCTCCGGCGTTCCCCGGCGCCGGGCCCGCCGCCTCGCAGCGCCCGCCAGGACCGTCCGTCGATCGCCGCCAGACCGGCTCCGATCAGCGCCATGCCCGCAAGGTGTCGCGCCTGCAGCGTCTCGTCGAGGAAGGCGATGCCGAGCAGGATCGCGCTGACCGGGATCAGGAAGGTGACGAGCAGGACATTGGTCGCACCGACGGTCGCGAGGATGCGAAAGAACAGGATGTAGGCGAGCGCCGTGGA
>CAZDYQ010000164.1:0-4178 GCA_964509685.1 uncultured Burkholderiaceae bacterium | reverse complement strand
AGGACACCTATGCGAAGCTGACGCCATGGCAGGTGGCCATGGTCGCGCGGCATCCCCAGCGGCCCCAGACGCTCGAGTACATACGGACGCTCCTGACCGACTTCCACGAGCTGCACGGCGACAGGACGTTCGGCGACGACCGCTCCATCGTGGGTGGCCTGGCACGCTTCAACAGCCAGCCGATCATGGTAATCGGACACCAGAAGGGTCACGACACGAAGGAGCGCAGTCTGCGCAATTTCGGCATGCCGCGTCCCGAGGGCTATCGCAAGGCGCTGCGCCTGATGCGGCTCGCCGAGAAGTTCGACATCCCGGTGCTCACCTTCGTGGACACCATGGGGGCGTATCCCGGCATAGGGGCGGAGGAGCGCAACCAGTCGGAGGCGATCGGACGCAACCTGTTCGAGATGGCCCGGCTCAAGGTGCCCATCATCACGGTCGTGATCGGAGAGGGCGGATCGGGCGGGGCGCTCGCGCTGGCGGTGGCCGACACCGTGCTCATGCTGCAGTACGCGATCTACTCGGTGATCTCGCCCGAGGGCTGCGCCGCGATCCTCTGGAAGAGTTCCGAGAAGGCGCCCGAGGCCGCCGCCACGCTCGGCATCACCGCCCAGCGACTGAAGTCGCTGGGCCTGGTGGACCGCGTGATCAACGAACCGGTCGGCGGCGCGCATCGCGATCTGGAGGCGATGTCGCAGACATTGCGGCGCGCGATCGCCGACGCGCTCCGCCAGCTGCAGGGCCTGCGGCCGGACGAACTGGTCGCCAAGCGGCAGGAGCGCCTGCTCTCGTATGGCAAGTTCAAGGAGGCCGGCGCCTGAGACTGGCGCGGCGGAGGTTCACGAAACCCTCGCCCGCTGGCTCGACGCGCTGGCGGACGATCCCCGCATCCTCGTCGCGACGAGCGGCGGCCTCGATTCCATGGTGCTGCTCGACGGCCTCGCTCGCCTCGTTCCGGCCACGCGCCTGCACGCCGGCCACGTCGACCATGCCTTGCAGCCGGAATCCGCCGGCTGGGCGGACTTCGTCCTCGGCCAGGCCCGGGCCCTCGGGATCGAGGCGAGCGTGCACCGCCTGGTGGGACGCCCGCCGGCGGGCGAAAGCGTCGAGGCCTGGGCGCGCGTCGCCCGCTATGCCGCGCTCGAGGCGATGGCACGCGATGCCGGCTGCGATCTCGTCGCCTGCGCCCACCATGCCGACGACCAGGTCGAGACGCTGCTGATCGCGCTCGGGCGCGGCGCCGGACCCGACGGGCTGGCAGCGATGGCTTCGGTGCGCGGCGGGCGCGCCGGGCGGGGGGTCCCGGTCCATCGGCCGCTGCTCGCGCTTTCGCGCGCCACGCTCGAGGCCTGTGCGCGCGAGCGTGGTCTCGCGTTCGTCGAAGATCCGTCCAACCGCGATTGCCGCTTCACCCGCAACGCCCTGCGGCATCGGGCTTTGCCCGCGCTCGAGGCGGCGATGCCCGGTTTCCGGGCCGGCGCGCTGCGCGCCATCGAGCATCTCGGGCAGGCGCAGGCTCTGCTGCGCGAGATTGCCGCCGAGGAGCTGCACCGGCTGGTGGACGACGAGGGCGGGCTCGACGCCGCGGCGCTGGCCGGACTGGGCGACGCCCGGCAGGCCCTCGTCCTGCGGGCCTGGCTCGAGCAGCGAGGGCTGCCGGCGCCGAGCACGGCGCGGCTGGCCGACTGGAGGCGCCAGCTCGGGCAGGGCGATGGCTCGCCGGTCCGCCTTCCCCATGCCGGCGCCTGGCTGTGCCGGTATCGCGGCCGTATCTGGCTCGAGCCCGCGGCCGACGAGGAGGGCCCGGGGCCGGTTCGCTGCCGGTGGCAAGGCGAGGAGTGCCTCGTGCTGCCCGGCTACGGCGCGCTCCTCAGGGTCCTGCCGCACGGACCGCTGTCTCCAGACCGGCTGCGCTCGCAGCCCTGGCTCGTGCGGCGCGGTCGCGGCGGCGATCGGCTGCGACCTGTCGCCGGGCGCCCGTCGCGCACGCTCAAGAATCTCTGGCAGGAACGGGGGGTGCCGCCCTGGCTGCGGCCGAGACTGCCGGTGGTGGAAGTGGGCGGCCGCGTGGTGTTCGCCGCGGGGCTCGGCTGCGCCGCCGACGAGGCGCCGGCCGCGGGGCGGGGCGTCGGCCTGCGCTTCGAGCCGCTGGAGGCTGGCGACCCGCGAGCCGCCTGGCTGTAGCGGCCTCGCGGCACCGGCGCGGAGGCGGTGACGGATCTCCTATAATCAAACGTTTTGCCCGGTGCCCCCGACCGGGGCATCCCGCCCCGGCCGCACCGCCAGAGCATCCAGACCCACCCTATGTCCCTCATCGTCCAGAAGTACGGCGGCACCTCGATGGGCTCGGTCGAGCGCATCCGCAATGTCGCCACCCGAGTCGCCAAGTGGCACCGGGCCGGGCACCAGGTCGTCGTCGTGCCGTCGGCCATGGCCGGCGAGACGAATCGCCTGCTGGGCCTTGCCCACGAGATCAACGAATCCCCGTCGCGGCGCGAACTCGACATGATCGCCTCGACCGGCGAGCAGGTCTCCGTGGGCCTGCTCGCGCTCGCGCTGCATGCCCAGGGCGTGGACGCGATCAGCTTCACGGGATGGCAGGTGCCGATCCGCACCGACGACGCCTACGGCAAGGCCCGGATCGAGTCGATCGACGACTCGCGCATCAAGGCCGAGCTCACGGCGGGCCGCGTGGTCATCGTGACCGGCTTCCAGGGCGTGGACTCGAACGGCTACATCACGACGCTCGGGCGCGGCGGCTCCGACACCTCCGCCGTGGCCGTCGCCGCGGCGCTCGGCGCCGAGGAGTGCATGATCTTCACCGACGTGGACGGCGTCTACACGACCGACCCGCGGGTGGTGCCCGACGCGCGCCGCCTCTCGCGCATCACCTTCGAGGAGATGCTCGAGATGGCCAGCCTGGGGTCGAAGGTCCTGCAGATCCGCTCGGTGGAGTTCGCCGGGAAGTACCGGGTGCGCACACGCGTCCTCTCGAGCCTGACGCCGGCCGACATCCCGGTCGAGGAGGAGGCGGCTTCCGGCACCCTGATCACCTTCGAGGAAGACGAGAACATGGAAAAGGCCGTCATCTCCGGCATTGCGTTCAGCCGCGACGCCGCCAAGATCACCGTGACGAACGTGCCCGACCGGCCGGGGATCGCCTACCAGATCCTCGGGCCCGTCGCGGCGGCGAACATCGAGGTGGACATCATCATCCAGAACCAGTCGGTCGGCGGCATGACGGACATCTCGTTCACGGTGCCCCATACCGAGTTCAAGCGGACGATGGAGATCATGGAGCGCGAAGTGCGCGGACCGCTCGGCACCGGCGACATCATCGGCGACCCGGACATCTGCAAGGTGTCGGCCGTGGGCATCGGGATGCGATCCCATGCCGGTGTCGCGAGCGCGATGTTCAAGGCCCTGTACGAGGAGGGGATCAACATCCAGATGATCTCCACTTCCGAGATCAAGATCTCGGTGGTCATCGCCGACAAGTACATGGAGCTTGCCGTGCGTGCGCTGCACAAGGCCTTCGGCCTCGAGCAGGAGATCGTCTGAAAAAAGCCCTTCCGCGGGCCCGGGGCGGCTCGCGGCTTCGGGTACAATGCGCCCCGAGCCGGCATCGAGAGAAATCTTGAAGCCAGGAGACGTGGCCGAGAGGTCGAAGGCACTCCCCTGCTAAGGGAGCATGCGGGCCAAAACCTGCATCGAGGGTTCGAATCCCTCCGTCTCCGCCACCTGCAGCAGCCACGCCCGCGCCAGCGGGCGTTGTTGTTTCCGCTGGTCGGCCGCAGGGGCGGGCGGCGACCGGATCCCCTCCCTGGCGCGCGATCCACTTTTCACCCCCGAAGCTCCCGGGCTTGACTTCCTGGCGAGTTTGGCCTTCGATGCGGGCTGGGCGCGCAGTATCGACGGCCGGCCATGCGCGATCACGCTTGCGAGCGGATTCGTGAGGTGAGGCGCTGAAGGCAATGTCCTTCGAGGCGTCTGGGGGGGACAAGTGACCGATATCCTGATTGTCGAGGACGAGCCCGCCATACTGGAGTCGCTGGCGTTCATCCTGACACGCAGCGGCTGGAAGGTCGGTATGGCGCGCGACGGCGAGGCCGCGCTGGCTGCAGCCTACAAGTTCCGTCCGCGCCTGGTGTTGCTCGACATCATGCTGCCCAAGATGG
>CAZDYQ010000163.1:0-4264 GCA_964509685.1 uncultured Burkholderiaceae bacterium | reverse complement strand
GCCGACTGACCGGGCCGCCGGGGCGCGAACCCGCGACCTTCGCGCCCCGGCGAGCTTCCGGCCGGCCCCTGGCCAGGGTCCGAGCCGGTGTCCACGCATGTCCGCGGGTTTATCGCGGCCGGCCTAGAATCGACGGGTAGTCGGCATCGATACCAGGGTCCGCCAGACCCGCCAGCACAGGAGCGAAAGCCATGACGATCAAGCCCGGGGATACCCTGCCCGACGCCACCCTCTACGAGTACATCGAGACCGAGCGCGAAGGCTGCTCGGTCGGGCCGAACGCCTTCAAGGTTTCCGACCAGGTCCGCGGCCGCAAGATCGTGATCTTCGGCCTGCCCGGGGCGTTCACCCCGACCTGCTCCGCCCAGCATGTGCCCGGCTACGTGCGCGAGGCCGATGCGCTGCGCGCGAAGGGAGTCGACGAGATCTGGTGCGTCTCGGTGAACGACGCCTTCGTGATGGGCGCCTGGGGGCGCGAGCAGGGCACGCAGGGCAAGGTGCGGATGATGGCCGACGGCTCGGGCGAGTTCACCCGCAAGCTGGGGCTCGAGCTCGACCTCACCGCCCGCGGCATGGGCGTGCGCTCGAACCGCTATTCCATGCTGGTCGAGGACGGCGTGGTCAAGAGCCTCTCGGTCGAGGCCCCCGGCAAGTTCGAGGTCTCCGACGCCAGGTCGATGCTGGCCCAGCTGGGCTGAGCGGCGCGAGACCGAGATGCTGCGGCAGCGAACCATCAAGGCCCAGGTCAGCGCGACCGGCGTCGGGCTGCATTCGGGCCAGCGGGTGGTGCTGACGCTGCGCCCGGCCGCGGCCAATACCGGGATCGTCTTCCGGCGGGTCGATCTCGATCCGCCGGTCGAGATCCCCGCCCGACCCGAACGGGTCACGGATACACGGATGGCCTCGACGCTGACCGCGGCCGACGAGGGCGAGCTTGCCCAGGTGCGCGTCGCCACGGTCGAGCACCTGATGGCGGCGGTGGCAGGACTCGGGATCGACAATCTCTACGTGGATGTGACCGCGCCGGAGATCCCGATCCTCGACGGATCCGCCGGGTCCTTCGTCTTCCTGATCCAGTCGGTCGGCATCGTCGAGCAGAATGCGCCCAAGCGCTTCCTGCGGGTGCTCCGCCCGGTGGAGGTTCGGGGCGGCGACAAGTTCGCCCGGCTCGAGCCGCATTTCGGCTTCAAGCTTTCCTTCTCCATCGACTTCCGCCACCCGGCGATCGACGCGACCACGCAGAAGGTGGAAGTCGATTTCGCCACCACTTCCTTCGTGCGGGACGTGGCGCGGGCGCGTACCTTCGGGTTCATGCAGGATGTCGAGACCCTGCGCGCGCACGGCCTGGCGCAGGGCGGCAGTTTCGACAACGCGATCGTGGTCGACGAGTACAGGGTGCTCAACGACGACGGCCTGCGCTCGGGCGACGAGTTCGTCAAGCACAAGATCCTCGATGCCATCGGCGATCTCTACCTGGTGGGGTATCCGCTGCTCGCCGCGTACACGGCCCACAAGTCCGGGCATGCGCTCAACAACCAGCTCCTGCGGGCCCTCCTGGCGACCGAGGGGGCATCCGAGGTGGTGACCTTCAGCGAGCGGCGCGACGCGCCGCGCATGTTCGCCCAGGACTGGGCCATGGCCGTCTGAGGCCGGCGCCCCGATGATCGCCGCCCTGCGCATCGTGCTCGCGATCGGCTTCGGCTACGCGGGTCTCTATGCGTTGCTCTACGTTTTCCGGCGCCGCCGTTCCGACCTGCGCCGTGCGCTGGTCGCGTTCGGCATCACCGCGGCGCTCGCGTTCGTCTTCTTCCTGGGGATCGCGATCGAGCGACTGGTGAGCGGCTAGCGGCGCTGGTGCGCCACCAGGCGGCGCAGGGCGTCGCGCAAGGGGGACTCCTCCAGCGAGGCCTCGAGCGCCGCCAGGTCCTCGAGGGCGGCCGGGGGAATGCGGCGGCGGGGGACGGACGGTCGATCGGGGCGACCGGCGGCGCGTTGCGGCACGAAGCGGATTGTTTTAACCTCGGGCCAGTCTTGCAGGGCCGAGCGGATGGTGGGCTCGGACTGCCGGCAGCGTGCGGCAGTGGCGGCGTTTGGCGTCTGGAGCGTCAATACCCCGTCCCTCAGCGAGGCCACGACGAGTCGCAGTTCGGGACGAATCCCCGCGAGCGTCGACTGGATTCCGAGCAGTTTGTCCACGTGTTGCATTGCCCGGCGGTATTCGGGCGACCGTGCGAGCCAGTCCCTGGCGGACTGGTGAGCGGGCAGGGGCATTGCTGCTGGTCCGGTGGGCGTTCCCACTGCTTTCGTGGGCGATACTTTGCAAATCATATTCTTGCACCCCAGGCTCGATCGCGCGAAGACCGTTTCGGTCAGCCGATGGGCCGTGTACGCCGGGCTCGGTGCCATGGCGTTCGCGCTGGTCGCCCTCTCGTCCGTAGTCACTTACTTCGTCACCTCGAAGCACGTCAGCGAGCGTTTACTGTCGTCATTTTCGCCGATCGGCGTAATTGACGCGGCGCAGCGAGAGGCTGCCATCGAGGAACTGATCGATACCGATGCCGCCTATATGCGGGTGGGCGTCGGGCAGGGTGCCGAGGAGGCCGACGAGGCCCAGGCCCTGGCCGACGCGAAGTCCGAGGCAGACCGCCAGTCGGCCTTCCTGCGCCGCAATCTCGATGCGCTCGCCGAGAAGCTGGGCCAGGTCCAGGCTCGCCTGATGCGTCTCGACGCGCTCGGCGAGCGGGTCGCCAGCATGGCCGGCGTGGAAGTGCGCCCCGCGGCAGGCGAAGCGATCGCCACGCCGGACCTTGCCGAGCCGCTGCCCGCCAGGTCGCCGGTCGCGGGCAAGGCGGGGCCGCGCGCGCCCGCGCCGGAGGCCGAGTCGATGGGCCAGGGCGGCCCCTTGCTGCCCGACCACGGGGCGCTCACGGTCGAGGAACTCTCCCAGGCGATCGAGGAAGTGGCGAGGACGCTCGAACAGCGCACCGACCAGCTCAACCTGATCGAGTCGGAGTTCCTGTTCCAGCGGGCCGCCTCCCGGCTCGTCCCGAGCGCCCGGCCGCTGGCGAGCGGCTACACGGCCTCGCGGTTCGGCCGGCGGGTGGATCCCCTGACGGGCCGGCGCGCCCGGCACGAGGGGCTGGACTTCGCCGCGCCGCACGGTACCCCGATCCTCGCCGCCGGACCCGGCGTGGTCGTCTTCGCCGGTCGCCACCCGGCCTACGGCAACCAGGTGGACATCGACCACGGCGACGGCCTGGTCACCCGCTATGCGCATGCGAGAAAGCTTTTCGTGAAGGCGGGGGACATCGTCCACCAGGGCGACAAGATCGCCGAGGTCGGGTCCACCGGTCGCTCGACCGGGCCCCACCTGCATTTCGAGGTGCGGATCGACGGGGTGCCCCACGACCCGATGAAATTCCTCGGCAATCCGCTCGCTTTCGAGCGCGCCCGCAAGGCCGTCGCTGCCTCGGACTGAAGGCGGCCGCGCCCCCGGGCCCGAAGGGCCTGCGTGTTAGACTTCCACGATTTCCCCTTGCAGGGAAACGGCGGGCTTCGTGCCGGCCGCAAACTCTTCGGACCGCATGATCCAGACACTCCTGACCAAGGTGTTCGGCAGTCGCAACCAGCGGCTGCTGAAGGGCTATCGCAAGGTCGTCGAACGCATCAACCAGCTCGAGAGCCAGTTCGAGCCGCTGTCCGATGCCGAACTTGCCGGCAAGACCGACGAGTTCCGCCGGCGCCTCGCCGATGGCGAGACCCTCGACGCCCTGCTGCCCGAGGCCTTCGCCGTCTGCCGGGAGGCCTCCAGGCGCGTCCTGAAAATGCGCCACTTCGACGTCCAGCTCATCGGCGGCATGGTGCTCCACGAGGGCAAGATCGCCGAGATGCGCACCGGCGAGGGCAAGACGCTTACCGCCACGCTCGCCGTCTACCTGAATGCGCTCACCGGCAAGGGCGTCCATGTGGTCACGGTCAACGACTACCTGGCCGGCCGCGACGCCGAGTGGATGGGCCGGCTCTACCGTTTCCTCGGCATGAGCGTCGGGGTGATCCACTCGCAGCAGCCCACCGAGCAGAAGAAGGCCGCCTACGCCTGCGACATCACCTACGGCACGAACAACGAGTTCGGCTTCGACTACCTGCGCGACAACATGGAGTACTCGGTCACCGACCGACGCATGCGCGGGCAGTACTACGCGATCGTGGACGAGGTCGACTCCATCCTCATCGACGAGGCGCGCACGCCGCTGATCATCTCCGG
>CAZDYQ010000162.1:0-4315 GCA_964509685.1 uncultured Burkholderiaceae bacterium | reverse complement strand
GAGCGACGCGTACCTCATGGGCATCGACATCGGCGCCGGCAGCCTCAAGACGATGATCGTCGATGGCAACGGCACGGTGCGCGGCTCGGCGAGCGCGGAGCTGCGCACCAGCAGTCCGCGGCCGGGCTGGAGCGAGCAGGACCCGGCCGACTGGTGGCGCGCGCTGTGCGCGACCGTACCCGGCGCTCTTGCGCAGGCCGGGCTGAAGGCCGGGGACGTCGCCGCCATCGCGTTCAGCGCAGGCGCCCACACGCCCGTGCTCGAGGATGCGCAGGGCCAGGTCATCCGCCCGGCCATCCTCTGGAGCGATGCGCGCAGCGGCGCGGAGTCGCGCGAGCTGCAGGAACGCCATGGCGACGAGATCCTGGCGATCGGCTGCAACCGGCCCGCGCCCACCTGGACCCAGCCGCAGCTCCTCTGGCTGGCGCGGCACGAGCCGGAGGACTTCGCCCGGATCCGGCGCCTGTTCGTCGCCAAGGACTGGCTGCGCTCGCGCCTGACCGGCACCTGGGAGACGGACCCCACCGAGGCGGTGGGCACCCTCCTCTACGACGGCCGGCGCGACGAGTGGTCGGCGCGGCTGTGCGAGATGATCGGGCTCGACCCGGCGGTGCTGCCGCCCACCGTGGCGCCGACCGCGGTCGTGGGCGAGGTGACGGCCGAGGCCGCCGCCGCGAGCGGCCTCGCGCCCGGCACGCCCGTGGTCTGCGGCAGCTCCGACACCTCGGTCGAGACGCTGGGCGCCGGCGCCGCCGCGGTGGGCCAGGGCGCGGTGAAGCTTGCAACCGCGGCGGCAATCAGCATCGTGGGCAGCGGGCCGCGGCCCGACCCCTCGGTGATCAACTACCCCTTCTGCGTCCCGGGCCTCTGGTACACGATCGGCGCGACCAACTCCTGCGCCTCGGCCCATCGCTGGCTGCGCGACAGCTTCTTCGCGGACGACCGGCGCTCGGGAGCGGAGATCTTCGACGCGATGGACCGCGACGCCGCCGGCATCGCGCCTGGCGCCCAGGGCCTTCTCTTCCATCCGTACCTGCAGGGCGAGCGCACCCCGCACTGGGACCCGTTGCTGCGGGCCGACTTCATCGGTCTGACGTTCGCCCACGACCGCCGCCATCTCGTGCGGGCACTCTACGAAGGCATCGCGCTGTCGCTGCGCGACGTGCTGGTGCAGCTGCGCGGCCGCGGGCTCGCGCTCGAGGAGGCCCGCATCATCGGCGGGGGTTCCAGCAGCGCCACGTGGCGCCAGATCGTGGCCGACGTGCTGGGCGTCCCGATGCTCGTGCCGCGCGAGACCGATGCCTCGTACGGCGCGGCGCTGGTCGCCGGCATCGGCATCGGCGTCTTCCACGATGCAGCCGCAGCGGTCGCCCGCGGCGTGTCGGTGGTGGATCGGCACGAGCCGAATCCCGTCCACCGGTCTCTGTACGACGACCTCTACGGCATCTATCGCGACGCGGCGCTGCGCCTGGTCGACATCAACCATCGGCTCGCGGGCCTGGAGGGCAAGTGATGCTGCGCGCATTCGGATCGCCGGGCCGCTACGTGCAAGGCGCGGGCGCGCTCGCGCAGCTCGGTGCGCTCGCCGGCGAGCATGGTCGCCGACCCTTCGTCGTGGCCGACGACGTGGTGCTGGGCCTGCTGCGCCCGGGGATCGAGGCGAGCCTCGGTACCCTGGCAACCGACGCCCGGTTCGCCCGCTTCGGCGGCGAATGCACCGCGGCGGAGATCGCCCGGCTGTCGGCCGAGGCCTCGAGCGCGGGCGCCGATCTTGTGATCGGGGTGGGCGGCGGCAAGGCGATCGACGCGGCGAAGGGCGTTCGCATCGCCCGCGACGTGCCGCTCGTCATCGTGCCCACGGTCGCTTCGAACGACTCGCCCACGAGCCGGCTGGTGGTGACCTACACCGAGGCGCATGTGCTCGATGAGGTGCGCCGCATGCGCACCAACCCGGACGTCGTGCTGGTCGATACGGAGGTCCTGGTGCGCGCGCCCGAGCGCTTCTTCGTCTCGGGCGTGGGCGACGCCATATCGAAGAAATTCGAGGCCGCGCAGTGCATCGCCACCGGCAAGGACAACTTCTATGGCGCCAGGCCGCCGCGACTGGCGCAGGTGATCGCCGATGCCTGCTACGAGATCATCCGCGCCGACGCCGAGCTGGCGCTGGTGGCGGTGCGCGCGCAGGCGGCGGACGAGGCATTCGAGCGGACGATCGAGGCCACCATCCTGCTATCCGGCCTGGCCTTCGAGAACGGCGGGCTGTCGATCGCCCATTCGCTCACCCGCGGCTTCTCGGTGGTGCCCGGCGTCGCCGACGCACTTCACGGCGAGCAGGTGGCCTTCGGTCTGCTGGCACAGCTCGTGCTCGAGCGCCGGCCCGACGCCTTCATCGCCGAGCTGCTCGACTTCTACGGTCGCATCGGGTTGCCGCGCTCGCTCACGGAACTGGGACTGAACGGCGATCCCGCCGAGGCGGCCCAGCTGATCGCGGCCGACACCTGGGCCCGCGCCCCCTACGTCGGGGCGCTGGCAGGCGGCATCGACCAGGCCCGTCTCGCGGGCGCCGTGCTGGCGGCACACCGGCTCGCCACTTCCTGAAAGGATTCGTCTAGACCCACCACCAGACCGCTGGACGCGGCAACCCCCAACGAGTCAGAGGAGACACATCATGAGACGACTCATCGGTATCTTCGTCAGCGCACTGGCGCTGGCACTGGCCAGCGGCGCCACAGCGGCGCAGACGCTGGTCAGGATCGGCAGCATCCAGTCCGAGACCTTCTACATGAACAAGTACATGGAGAAGTTCCAGGAGCTGGTGAACCAGAAGACCAACAACGCCTACCAGTTCAAGGTCTTCTACAACAGCACCCTCGGCAACGAGTCCGAGATGATGGAGCAGCTCCAGGCGGGCCTGCTGGAGATGCAGTTCGGCTATTCCGCGATCCTGCCGAACTACGTGCGCGAGATGGAGGTGATCGGGCTGCCCGGCCTGCTGACCAACTTCGACGAAGTGCACAAGGTGCTCAACGGTCCGATCGGCGAGGAGCTCGCCCAGATGTTCCTCGAGAAGACCGGCGTGCGCATCCTCTGGTTCGTGGACCAGGCGCACCGCAACATCTGGCTCAAGGACCGGGAGGTCAAGAGCATCGACGACCTGAAGGGCGTCAAGATCCGCTCGCCCAATTCGCCGCTCTACATCCGGGTGCTGCGCACGATCGGCATGAACCCCACGCCCATGGGCTTCAACGAGATCTACACGGCGGTCAAGACAGGCGTCGTCGAGGGTCACGAGCAGGAGGACCCGGGCGTGATCGCGATGAAGTTCTACGAAATCGAGAACGTCGGCGTGGTCTCGCGCCACCTCTACCAGTCGGCGGTGTGGGAGATCAGCGAGAAGTTCTTCCAGAAGCTGCCGAAGGAGCACCAGCAGGTGTTCAAGGACGCGGCGCGCGAGGCGGGCATCTGGTTCCGGCCGTACACCGGCCTCGAAGCCGAGCTGGCGGCGCGCAAGGAACTCGTGGAGAAGCACGGCTTCAAGATCTACGAACTGGACCAGGACGAGCTCGCCAGGCGCTTCCGCCCGATGGTGGACGAGTACGCGAAGGAACGCGGCATCTTCGAGTACGTCCAGAAGGTGCGCAAGGAACTCGGCAAGTGACCGCCTGACGACGGAGGACCGGCATGGACGCGGAAAGGACGCCCGCCCGGAAGGGCCTGCACATTCGGGTCAGCGAATGGGTCGTGGTGGCGTTCTTCCTCGTCCTGGTGGTGGCGACATCCCTCCAGGTGCTGTTCCGCTACGTGCTGAACTTCTCCATCTCCTGGACCGACGAGCTCTCTCGCTACTGCCTCGTGTGGATCGTGTTCGGCGGGATGGTGGTGGCGTACGTGCGGGGCACGCACGCCACCGTCGACCTGCTGCTCGATCGCTACCGGGGCCGGGTGCGGCTCGTGGCGATGACGGTCATCGACCTCGCCATCGCGCTGCTCTTCGTCGTGCTGCTCTGGGGCGGCGTGCAGCTCATGGAGCTCACCGCCGGCCAGACGACCTCCGGGCTCAACCTGCCCAAGGGGGCGGTGTACGCCGCGCTGCCCTTCGGCGCGGTACTGATGCTGGTCGAGATCGCGCTGCGGATCCACCGGCGCTTCTCGGGCCGGGAGGCGAGCGCATGAACCGGCCCGGGCGCGTCGCCCGCCGGGCTCGCTGAGGAGCGGCCATGGAAGCGGTGGTCATGCTCCTGCTCTTCTTCGGCCTGCTGGTCGTGGGCATCCCGATCGCGTTCTCGATCGGGCTGTCGGTGCTGGCCGTCCTCGT
>CAZDYQ010000161.1:0-4513 GCA_964509685.1 uncultured Burkholderiaceae bacterium | reverse complement strand
CCTTATGTATCGCAGGCGAAACGAAGAGCGGGCAAAACCATTCAATTATAGCGGTTCGTGAAAACCGGGGTCAAGAAAGGCAACGGCGTGCAACAGGACGCGCTCACTCCTCGCGCAACACGTCGGCGAGGTTGAGCGCTTCCGCCAGCCCCTCGAACTGTTCCATGCTCGAGAACGCGATCACGAGCCGCCCCGCGCCGCGCGGGCTCGCGCTCAACGTGACCTTCGTTCCGAGGCGATCGGCGATGCGCGTCTCGAGGCGCTCGAGGTCGCGATCGCGCGCGACATCGCGGCGACGCGAGCCCGTGCGCCGCGCGCCGCTCTCGTTCTCCTGCGCGACGCGCTTCTCCGTCTCGCGCACCGACAGGCCGCGTTCGACGATCTCCTGGGCGAGCATGATCTGCTTCGCCCGGTCGACCGCGAGCAGCGCGCGTGCATGGCCCATGTCGAGGTCGCCCGCCATGAGCATCGCCTGTACGGGTTCGGCCAGGTTGAGCAGGCGCAGCAGGTTGCTGGTCGCGCTGCGCGAGCGGCCGATCGCCTCGGCGGCCTGCTCGTGCGAATAGCCGAACTCGTCGATCAGGCGCCGGATGCCCTGCGCCTCCTCGAGCGGATTGAGGTCCTCGCGCTGGATGTTCTCGATGAGCGCGAGGGAGAGCGCGGACTCGTCGTCGGCCTCGCGCACGACCACCGGCACTTCGTCGAGCTCGGCGAGCTTCGCCGCGCGGTAGCGCCGCTCCCCCGCGATGATCTCGTAGCGCGGTGGCCGGCCGTCGCCCGGCTCGGCCGCGAGGGCCCGCACAACGATGGGCTGCATCAGGCCGTGCTGGCGGATCGAGGCGGCGAGCTCCTGGATCGAGCCCTCGTCCATGCGCGTGCGCGGCTGGTAGCGGCCGGGCTGGAGGCGGGCGAGCGGCAGGCGCTGGGGCGGCATGTCGGGAGCGCCGGCGATGGGAGCCACCGGGTCCGGGTTTCCGAGCAGGGCGTCGAGGCCGCGTCCGAGGCCCTTGGCTTTCGCTTTCGTCATTTCGTGAACAGACTGTCGATGCGTTCGATGAGTTCGGCACCGAAGGCCATGTAGGCCCTGGCGCCGCGCGATCCGGGGTCGTAGACGACGCCGGGCTTGCCGTGGCTCGGCGCTTCCGCGAGCCGGACGTTGCGGGGGATGACGGTGCGGAACACTTTCGCGCCGAAGTGCTGCTCGAGCTGCGCCGAGACCTGCTGGGCCAGCATGATGCGCGGGTCGAACATCACCCGGAGCAGGCCGATCACCTGCAGGTTCGTATTGAAGTTGGCATAGACCCGCTTGATCGTGTTGACCAGGTCCGAGAGGCCCTCGAGCGCGAAGTACTCGCATTGCATCGGGATGATCACGCCGTGGGCGGCGCAGAAGCCGTTGAGCGTGAGCAGGGACAGGGACGGCGGGCAGTCGATGAGAATGATGTCGTAGAGCGTCTCGACCTGCGCAAGCGCGTCCTTGAGCCGGGTCTCCCGCTCCTCGAACTCCACCAGTTCCACTTCGGCGCCGGCAAGGTCGCGATTGGCGGGGAGCACGTCGTAGCCCCCGGTCGGCGACTGGGTCGTCGCCTCCTCGACATCGGACAGTCCAATCAGGACGTGGTAAACGGAACGAGTGAGCGCTCGCTTGTCGATGCCACTGCCCATCGTGGCATTGCCCTGGGGATCGAGATCGACAAGGAGGGTGCGCTGGCCGTGGCGGGCCAGCGCGGCCGCCAGGTTCACCGTGGTGGTCGTCTTGCCGACGCCACCCTTCTGGTTCGCAATGACAAAGATTCGGGCCAAGGCTCAGGGCTCCGTCGGGTTCGGGAGAGGAAGGTTTCTACGGGTCTCGAGGATGACCGCGCAGCGCCGGGCATCGAGCCCGGGCACGTCCAGCGACTCGATGGCGGCGACCCGCCACGGCAGGCCGCGCGCCTCGAGTTCCTCGATCTCCGCATCGGGGCGCGCGCCCTTCATCGCCAGCAGGCGGGTGCCACGGCCGGCGATCGCGGCGGCCGCCGCGGCGAAGTCCGCCAGCGAGGCGAAGGCGCGACTCACGACCAGGTCCGGCTCGGCATCGAGCGAGAGGGCCTCGACGCGGCATTCCCGCACTTCGACCCGGTCCAATGCCAGTTCGGCGCGGCATTGCCGCAGGAAGGCGGCCTTCTTGCCGACCGGCTCGACGAGCTCGATGCACAGGTCGGGTCGCGCGATCGCCAGCGGAATACCGGGCAGCCCGGCGCCGCTGCCGACATCGACCACCCGCCCGCCGGCTGGCACGCTGTCGAGGAGCGGCACGATGGAGAGGCTGTCGGCCAGGTGGGCCGCGACCATCGCGCGCGGGTCGCGGATGGCGGTCAGGTTGAAGCTGCGGTTCCAGCGCGCCAGGAGCTCGAGATAATCGAGCAGGCGGTCGCGGTCATCGGCATCGAGCCGGGGGCCCAGGCCGAGCGCCTCGACGACGGCATCCAGCCGGGCCGACAGCTCCTCGCGCGAGGCCTCGGTCGCGCCCGCGGGCCGCCGTCCCCGCGCGGCCGACCGGGTGGCGCCACTGCGGCCGGCGCCCGCCGCCGGCCTCAAGCCGCCTCGCGGCGGGCGCCGCGCTTCTTCAGGTGAACGAGCAGGACCGAGATCGCCGCGGGCGTCACGCCCGAGATCCGGCTGGCCTGCCCGATCGTCTCGGGTCGCCGGTCGTTGAGGATCTGGCGTACCTCGAAGGAGAGGCCCGGCACGGTGCCGTAGTCGAGATCGGCCGGGAGCGGGAGCTCGGCATTGTGCTTCTGGCGCTCGATCTCCGCGCGCTGGCGCTCGATGTAGCCGCTGTACTTGGCGCGGATCTCCACCTGCTCCACCACCTGGGCGATCCGCAGTTCGTCGAGCCCCTCGGCCGCCTCCGAGTCGCGCACATGCGGCGGGGCGAGCTCGACCAGCCGCTCGTAGCGGGTGTCGGGCCGTCGCAGGAGGTCGGCCAGGGAGTACTCGCGCTCGATACCCTGCCCGATGGCCGCATGCAGCCTCGCCTGGTCCACGGTGTCGGGGCGGACCCAAGTCCGGGCGAGCCGGGACGACTCGCGCTCGATGGCGTCGCGCTTGCGACAGAAGGCGTCCCACCGGCGATCGTCCACCAGGCCGAGGCGCCGGCCGATCTCGGTCAGGCGCAGGTCGGCATTGTCCTCGCGCAGGTTCAGCCGGTACTCCGCCCGGCTGGTGAACATGCGGTACGGCTCGCTCACGCCCCGGGTGATCAGGTCGTCGATCAGTACCCCGATGTAGGCCTCGTCGCGCCCCGGGGCCCAGGGCTCCTCGCCGCGCACCTGGCGCGCCGCATTGGCGCCGGCGATCAGCCCCTGGGCGGCGGCCTCCTCGTAGCCGGTCGTGCCGTTGATCTGGCCGGCGAAGAAGAGCCCGGCGATCGAGCGGGTCTCGAGGCTCGCCTTCAGCGACCGGGGATCGAAATAGTCGTACTCGATCGCATAGCCGGGTCGCAACAGATGTGCCTTCTCGAGCCCTGGAATCGCACGAACCATTCGAATCTGGATATCGAAGGGCAGGCTCGTCGAGATTCCGTTCGGGTAGATCTCGTGGGTGTCCAGCCCTTCCGGCTCCAGGAAGATCTGGTGGGACTCCTTGTCGGCGAACCGGAAGATCTTGTCCTCGACCGACGGGCAGTAGCGTGGGCCCACGCCCTCGATCACGCCCGTGAACATGGGCGATCGATCGATGCCCTCCCGGATGATCTCGTGCACCACGGGGTTCGTGTGGGTGATCCAGCACGGGACCTGGCGCGGATGCTGGTTTGGATGACCAAGGAAGGAGAAGACCGGCACCGGGTCGAGGTCGCCCGGCTGTTCTTCGCAGCGGCTGAAGTCGATGGTACGCCCGTCGAGCCGCGGCGGCGTGCCCGTCTTGAGCCGACCCTGCGGCAGGGCGAGTTCCTTGAGACGCTCGGCGAGGGTGACGGAAGCCGGATCGCCCGCGCGGCCCGCGCGATAGTTGTCCAGCCCGACATGAACCTTGCCGTTCAGGAAGGTCCCGGCCGTCAGGACCACCGCCCTGCCCCGGAACTCGATGCCCGTCTGCGTGCGCGCGCCCACGACCCGGTCCGTCTTGCCGTCGGACTCGATCAGGAGGTCGTCCACCGCCTGCTGGAAGATCCACAGGTTCGGCTGGTTCTCCAGCCGATAGCGAATAGCCTTCCGATACAGCACCCGGTCCGCCTGGGCTCGGGTTGCACGCACCGCGGGCCCCTTGCTCGAGTTGAGGATGCGGAACTGGATACCCGCCTCATCCGTCGCCGCGGCCATGGCCCCGCCCAATGCGTCGATCTCCTTGACGAGATGGCCCTTGCCGATCCCGCCGATCGAGGGATTGCACGACATCTGGCCGAGCGTTTCGATCGAATGCGTCAAAAGCAAGGTACGGCAGCCGATACGGGCCGACGCGAGCGCGGCCTCGGTACCGGCATGGCCCCCGCCAATGACGAGGACATCGAACTGATCGGGATGCTGCATGG
>CAZDYQ010000160.1:0-4556 GCA_964509685.1 uncultured Burkholderiaceae bacterium | reverse complement strand
TACGGCGTGCTGCTGATCCTCGACGAGGTGATGTGCGGCATGGGCCGTTGCGGCACGTTGTACGCCTGCGAGGCGGAAGGCGTCGTGCCGGACCTGGTCACCATCGCGAAGGGCCTCGGCGGCGGCTACCAGCCGATCGGGGCGGTGCTCGCGCAGGGGCGCATCGTGGAGGCGATGCGCGAGGGCAGCGGCTTCTTCCAGCACGGCCATACCTACCTGGGACATCCCGTCGCCTGCGCGGCCGCGCTGGCCGTGCAGCGGGTCATCGAACGGGACGGGCTGCTGGCGCAGGTACGGGATCGAGGGCAGCGGCTGATGGCGCGCCTGCGCGATGCGCTGGGCGACCATCCGAACGTCGGCGACATCCGGGGCCGCGGCCTGTTCGTCGGCCTGGAGTTCGTGAAGGACCGGGACACCCGGGAGGCCTTCGATCCGTCGCTGCAGCTGCATGCGACGCTCAAGCGCGTCGCCATGGAGCACGGACTGCTGTGCTATCCGATGGGAGGCACCATCGACGGGCGCCGCGGCGACCATGTGCTGCTCGCGCCCCCGTTCATCGTGTCGGAGGACGAGATCGACGAGATCGTCGTCCGGCTCCAACGCGCGATCCACCGGACGTTCGAGTCGGTGTACGCCGGTTCCCGCAACTGATCCCACCACCAGAGGAAACTGCAACATGAAACGATCGACTCGCTTCACGACCCGCCTGCGCCCCGTCGCACTGGCCGCCTCCGTCGCCTTCGCGGCGGTCGCCGCCCTGGGCAGCGCACCCGCGGCCGCCCAGCAGAAGTTCGTCACCATCGGCACCGGTGGCGTGACCGGCGTGTACTACGCGGCCGGCGGCGCGGTATGCCGCCTGGTCAACAAGGACCGTGCCTCGCACAATATCCGGTGCTCGGTGGAGTCCACCGGCGGCTCGGTGTTCAACGTCAATACCATCAAGGCCGGCGAGCTCGACCTGGGCTTCGTCCAGTCCGACGTGCAGTTCAACGCGCTGAAGGGCGTCGGGCAGTTCAAGGACGCCGGCCCCTACGAGGACCTGCGCGCGGTGTTCTCGGTGCATCCCGAGCCCTTCACCGTGGTCGCGCGCAAGGAGGCCGGCATCAAGGAGTTCGCCGACTTCAAGGGCAAGCGCTTCAATGTGGGCAACCCGGGCTCGGGCACCCGGTCGTCGATGGAGGAGCTGCTCGACGCCCTCGGCTGGACGATCGGCGACTTCTCGCTCGCGTCCGAGCTGAAGGCCGACGAGCACGGGCCCGCGCTCTGCGACGGCAAGATCGACGGCTTCTTCTACGCTGTCGGGCATCCGAGCGCCAACATCCAGGATCCGACGACGACCTGTGGCGCGCAGCTCGTTTCGCTGAAGGGGCCCGAGATCGACAAGCTCCTCGAGGGCAAGCCCTACTATGCCAAGGCGACGATCCCCGGCGGCCTGTACCCGAACAATCCGCAGCCGACGGAGACCTACGGTGTCCTGGCGACCCTGGTCGCCTCCACGAAGGTGCCGGCCGATACGATCTACCAGATCGTGAAGTCGGTGTTCGAGAACTTCGACGAGTTCAAGCGCCTGCATCCGGCACTCGCCCACCTCACGCCCGAAGGCATGGTGAAGGATGGCCTCTCGGCGCCGCTGCATGAAGGTGCGGAGCGCTACTACAAGGAGAAGGGCTGGCTGAAGTAACAGCGCGCCACGCAGCGCCTCTCGGGGCGGTGCATTCGCGGCCGCGGGCGGCACGCCACCGCCCGCGGCCGATTTCGAAGAAGACGAGGGACCCGTGGCAGAGACAACGAGAACAACGACGGATGACGCCCCCGATACCGAGCTGCTCGAGGAGATGGTCGCGCAGGCCGACACCGGCGGGCGCAGGCCGAGCAGCCGTTTCGTGGCCGGGCTCATCGCGGTGCTGGCCATCGCCTGGTCCCTCTGGCAGCTCTTCTACGCGAGCCCGCTGCCGTTCACGCTCGGCGTGGGCATCATCAACGACACCCAGGCCAGGTCCCTCCACCTCGCCATCGGCGTCTTCCTGGCCTTCCTGGTGTTCCCGGCGTTCAAGTCCTCCTCGCGCGACCGCGTGCCGGTCGTGGACTGGATCCTCGCGATAGCGGCGAGCTTCTGCGCCGCCTACTTGATCCTCTTCTATCGGGAGCTTGCCCTGCGGCCCGGGCAGCCGACCAGCATGGACCTCTGGACGGCCGTGCTGGGCATGATCCTGCTGCTCGAGGCGACCCGCCGCGCGGTGGGCTGGCCGATGGCGGTGCTCGCGATCTTCTGCCTGGTCTACGTCTTCGCCGGCCCCTACATGCCGGACGTCCTCGTCCACAAGGGGGCGTCGGTCTCCCGCGCGATGTCGCAGATGTGGCTGACGACCGAGGGCGTGTTCGGCGTTGCCCTGGGCGTCTCGGTATCGACGATCTTCGTCTATGTCCTGTTCGGATCCCTGCTCGATCGCGCCGGGGGCGGGAACTACATGATGCAGGTCTCCTTCGCCGTGCTGGGACACCTGCGCGGCGGCCCGGCGAAGGTCGCGGTCGTCTCCTCGGCGCTCAATGGCGTGGTGTCGGGCTCGTCGGTCGCCAACGTCGTCTCCGGCGGCATCTTCACGATCCCCCTGATGAAGCGTTCGGGCTACGGGGGCGTGAAGGCGGGAGCGATCGAGACCATGGCATCGGTCAATGGCCAGATCATGCCTCCGGTCATGGGGGCGGCGGCCTTCCTGATGACCGAGTATGTCGGCATCCCGTATTCCGAGGTGGTCAAGCACGCCATCCTGCCGGCCTGCCTCGCATACATCGGCCTTTTCTACATCGTGCACCTGGAGGCGCTCAAGCTCGGCCTCGAGCCGATGATCGCCGCGCAGAAGCGGCCTTTCGCCGACAAGCTGAAGTCCTACGGTCTCGGCCTGTTCGGGAGCGTCGCCGTGATGTGCCTCGTGTACTACGCCATCATCGGCGCGCGCACGATCCTTGGCGAGAATGCCTCCTGGCTCGTGTCGCTCATCATGGCGGCGCTCTACCTCCTGGCCACCTGGCAGGTCGCGCGCGCGCCGGACCTCCCCCACGACATCGACATCCACAACCCGGTCCGGCCTGAAACCTGGCCGACGGTGCGCGCGGGCCTGCACTTCCTGCTCCCGATCGGGGTCCTGATCTGGATGCTGATGATCGACGAGACCTCGCCCTCGCTCGCGGCCTTCTGGGGTTGCGCGACGCTGCTCTTTCTGATGCTGACCCAGCACGCGCTCGTCAGCCTCTTCCGCGGTCGCCCCGGAGACCTCGTCGCCAGCCTCGCGATCGGCGTGCGAGATGCCCTCGGCGGGCTCGAGAACGGCGCCCGCAACATGATCGGGATCGCGGTGGCGACCGCGACGGCCGGCATCATCGTCGGCACGATTACGCTCACCGGCCTCGGGTTCCGCATGACGGACCTGGTGGAGCTCATCAGCGGCGGCAACATCATGCTCATGCTGCTGTTCACCGCGTTCGTATGCCTCATCCTCGGGCTCGGGGTGCCGACGACCGCCAACTACATCCTGGTGGCAAGCCTGATGGCGCCGGTCGTGGTCGAGCTGGGCGCACAGGCGGGGGTAATCATTCCGCTCATCGCGGTCCACATGTTCGTCTTCTACTACGGCATCATGGGCGACATCACGCCGCCGGTCGGGCTGGCCACCTTCGCAGCGGCGGCCATATCCGGCGAGGATCCGATCAGGACGGGCGTCCAGGGGGCGACCTACGCGCTGCGCACGGTGATCCTGCCGTTCCTGTGGATCTTCAATCCGCAGATCCTGCTGATCGGGATCGACAACTGGCTGGTGGCGCTGGTCGTCGTCGCCAGCAGCATCGTGGCCATGCTGGCTTTCGCCGCCGCGACGCTCGGCTGGTTCCGTACCCGGTCGCGCTGGTGGGAGAACCTGCTGCTCCTGCTGGCCGTGTTCGTGCTCTTTCGACCGAATTTCTTCATGGACATGCTCTACGATCCGTACCAGGCGCTGCCCGCGACCGAATGGTCCAGGGTCGTGAACGAGATCCCCGAGGACGGCCGATTCAACGTCAGGATCACGGGCATCACGATCGAGGGCGAGGAAAAGTCCAAGACGCTCGCGCTGCGCCTGGGCCCGCCGGACGAGCCGCGGAAGCGGCTGGCCGATGCCGGGCTGACCATCCTTCCCTTCGGGGAAACGCTCCAGATCTCCAACGTGCGCTTCGGCTCCACGGCCAAGAAGGCCGGGTTCGAGCAGGGCTGGGAGATCGAGAGCATCATCGTGCCCGCCGACCGGCCGCGCCCCGAATGGATCCTGCCCTTCGGCCTGCTGCTGGTGGGATTCATCTGGTGGATGCAGGGGCGGCGGATGGACGGCGCGCCACGCAAGCAGCCGCTGGCCGCATGATCGAGGCCGTCGGCCGCGCCTAGTCGCCGGCGCGGGCCGCGGCGGGAACGAAGGCGTCCGAGAAGCAGAGCTCCTCCGACAGTCCCTGGGCGACGAGGGCAGGCACGGCGGTTTCCACCATCGCGACGGATCCGCAGGCGTAGATCTCCCGGCCCGACAGGTCGGGAT
>CAZDYQ010000159.1:0-4705 GCA_964509685.1 uncultured Burkholderiaceae bacterium | reverse complement strand
CCTTCTGCTTCTCGAGCAGCTTCTTCTTGCGCGTGATGTCGCCGCCGTAGCACTTCGCAAGGACGTTCTTGCGCAGTGCCTTGACGTTCTCGCGCGCGATGATGTTGCCGCCGATGGCGGCCTGGATCGCGACCTCGTACATCTGCCGCGGGATGAGCTCGCGCATCTTCGCGGCGACCTCGCGGCCCCTCGACTGCGCCACCGAGCGGTGCACGATCAGCGAGAGCGCGTCCACGCGCTCGCCGTTGACGAGGATGTCCAGCTTGACGACGTCGGAAGCGCGGTACTCCTTGAACTCGTAGTCCATCGAGGCGTAGCCGCGCGACACCGATTTCAGGCGATCGAAGAAGTCGAGGACGATCTCGTTCATGGGCAGCTCGTACGTGAGCTGCACCTGCCTGCCGTGATAGGCGAGATTGGTCTGGATCCCCCGCTTGTTGTTGCACAGGGTCATGACCGGGCCCACGTACTCCTGCGGCAGGAAGATCGTCACCGTGACGATCGGCTCGCGGATCTCCTCGTAGGTGCCGGGTTCGGGCATCCTGGAGGGGTTCTCGATCTTGAGGACCCGGCCGTCCTTCATGAGGACCTCGTACACCACCGTCGGCGCCGTGGTGATGAGGTCGATGTCGAACTCCCGCTCGAGGCGCTCCTGCACGATGTCCATGTGCAGCATGCCGAGGAAGCCGCAGCGGAAGCCGAAGCCGAGCGCCTGCGACACTTCCGGCTCGAAGCGCAGCGACGCATCGTTGAGCTGCAGCTTCTCGAGCGCGTCGCGCATCGCGTCGAACTGGTTCGCTTCGACCGGGTAGAGGCCGGCGAACACCGAGGGCTTCACTTCCCGGAAGCCCGGCAGGGGCGCGGCCGCCCGGCGATTCGCGAGCGTCACCGTGTCGCCCACCTTGGCCGCCGAGAGTTCCTTGATGCCGGCGATCACGAAACCGACATCGCCCGCCGAGAGCTCCTCGACGACGGTCGATTTCGGCGTGAACTGCCCGACCTGGTCCACCGGGTAGGTGTTGCCCGTCGCCATGAGCAGGATCCTGTCCCTGGCGCGCAGGCGGCCGTTGACGATCCGCACCAGCATCACGACCCCGACGTAGTTGTCGAACCACGAATCGATGATGAGGGCCTGGAGCGGCTCGTCGGGCGAACCCGACGGCGGCGGGATCCGGTGGACGACGGCCTCGAGGATCTCGTCGATACCCTCGCCCGTCTTGGCGCTGGCGCGGATCGCATCGCTCGCGTCGATGCCGATCACGTCCTCGATCTCGGCGGCGGCGGCGTCCGGGTCGGCCTGCGGCAGGTCCATCTTGTTGAGCACGGGCACCACCTGGACCCCGAGGTCGATCGCGGTGTAGCAGTTGGCGACCGTCTGGGCCTCGACGCCCTGGGAGGCATCGACGACGAGCAATGCGCCCTCGCAGGCCGACAGGGAACGGCTGACCTCGTAGGCGAAGTCCACATGGCCCGGGGTGTCGATGAGGTTGAGCCGGTAGGTGCGCCCGTCGCGCGCCTGGTATCGCAGGGAGGCGGTCTGCGCCTTGATGGTGATTCCGCGCTCGCGCTCGAGCGACATGGAATCGAGCACCTGCGCTTCCATTTCCCGATCCGAAAGCCCGCCGCAGCGCTGGATGATGCGATCGGCCAGGGTGGACTTGCCGTGGTCAATGTGGGCGATGATCGAGAAGTTGCGAGTCAGTTCCATCGTGGCGCCTGGTACGGCTTCGCCCTCGAACGCAAGGCCGTGGAATGCCTCGCCGCGACCCGGACAGGTCGCGGCGCCCCGGTCCCTTCGACGATCGAGTGCGGATCCGTTGGAGAAAGCAAAAACGCGCCGGTGCCGACGCGTCTTCGCATTCTAGCGGATGCGGGCATCAGGGCGCGGTGGGCCGGATCGGCACGAACTGCGCGCTGTCGCCGCGCTGGATCAGCAGCACGTGCGTGCGGTTGCGGTCGATCCGGGAGGCCAGTTCCTCGAACTGGGCCGCGCTGGTGACCTCCTGGTTGTTCACCCCGAGGATCACGTCGCCCGGCCGGATGCCGACGGACTCCGCCGGGCCGGTGACACTCTCGACGAGCACGCCGCCCTTGACGCGCAGCTTCGCGCGCTGCTCGGCGGTGAGGTCGGTCACGCCGAGGCCGAGCGGGTTGCTCGCGGGTGCCTTCTCGGCAGGCGCGCGTCCCTGCGCCCTCGCCTGGCCGTCGGACGGCATCTCGCCGACGGTGACCGTGAGGTCGTGGTAGCGGCCCCGCCGCCACACGCGGATGTCCGCCCGGGTACCGGGTGCCGTGCCGCCCACGATCCGCGGCAGGTCGCTCGAGCGCTCGATCTTGCGGCCATTGAAGCCGACGATGATGTCGCCGACCTGGATACCGGCCTGCTCGGCGGGACCGCCCGGCTCGACGCTGCGCACCAGCGCCCCCTGGGCGCTCGGCAGCCCCAGCGGCTCCGCGACATCCTTGGTCACCTCGGCGATGACCACGCCGATGCGGCCGCGCACGACCCGGCCGGTCTTCTTGATCTGCTCGGCGACGTTCATCGCCTCGTCGATCGGGATCGCGAACGAGATGCCCATGAAGCCGCCCGTGCGGCTGTAGATCTGGGAGTTGATGCCCACGACCTTGCCCTGCATGTCGATCAGGGGGCCCCCGGAGTTGCCGGGGTTCACCGCTACGTCGGTCTGGATGAAGGGCAGGTACTCGCCGGTATCGCGGCCCTTGGCCGAGACGATGCCCGCGGTGACGGTGTTCTCGAGGCCGAAGGGCGAGCCGATGGCGAGCACCCAGTCGCCCACGCGGAGGGTCTCCGGATCGCCGATCTCGACGGCGGGCAGCTTGGTCTTGGCATCGATGCGCAGCAGGGCCACGTCCGTGCGCTGGTCCGAGCCGATGAGCTCGGCCTTGAACTCGCGCTTGTCCGTCAGGGTGACGTAGATCTCGTCGGCGCCGTCCACCACGTGGTGATTGGTCAGGATGTACCCGTCGGAGGAGACGATGAATCCGGAGCCGAGTCCCCGCGGCACTTCGGTACCCGGCTGGCCCGGCGGAACGGGCGCCGAGCGCGGCGGGAAGAACCGCCGGAAGAATTCGTAGAAGGGATCGTCCTCGGACATGCCCGGAGGCAGCGGAAAGCCCGGCATAGCCGGCTGCGCGCGGATCCGCTCGGCGGTGCGGATGTTCACCACGCTGGGGCCGATGCGATCGACCAGGTCGGCGAACTGCGGCAGCCCGCGCGTATCGGCGGCCGCGCCGGGCGCGACGAGGCCGAGGGCAAGCCCAAGGCAGAGTAGAAGGCTCGAGAGGAGGTTCTTCATCGATTCAGCCTCGATTGATTCGGTCCACGGCGCCCCGCGCCCATGGATCGGCCGGGACAATGGGGAATTTGCAGGCCCGCTCCCGGGAATTCAAGTGCGGACACCCGCGCCCGCCCGGCCCGCCCAGACGAGCCAGCGGCGCAGGGCGCGCCACTGGCACTCGTCGCAGGCGGTCCGGTCCAGCCGCAGTTCGAGCCGCCTGCCGCCCTCGTCGCGGGCGAGCAGCCAGATCTCGCCGGTGCCGAGCCGCCATCGCCACGGTTCGACCGGCACGCCGTCGTGTCCGAGGCCCCGGGCCAGCCAGTGCGCGCGGCCCGAGGACGCCACACGCAGCCGGCCCGATTCGCGGCACCGGCCCGATCGCCATCCCGTCCAGGCCGCGAGCGCCGCGACGGCCAGCGCCCCCGCCAGCGCCGTTTCCGGCCACGCCGGACCCTGGTACACGCAGAGACCGCCGGCCGCCAGCGCGAGGACGGCCCCCAGCACCGGCCAGCGCGCGGCCTGCCGCCGAATTCCCTCGATCTCGAAGCCGAGCGTCGAGTGCGGCCGCACCCACCCCTCCCGTGCGGGCGGGAAGCCCGCCCGTCGAGGCTCGACGATCGCGGGCGCCCTTCCCACGCGACCTCAGGTGCGCCGGAAGATCAGGGTGCCGTTGGTGCCGCCGAAGCCGAACGAGTTCTTCATGGCCGCCCGGATCGGCATCTCGCGCGCGGTGTTGGCGCAGTAGTCGAGATCGCACTCCGGGTCCTGGTTGAAGATGTTGATCGTGGGCGGCGACACCTGGTGGTGGACGGCCAGCACCGTGAAGACCGATTCGATGCCGCCGGCGCCGCCCAGCAGGTGGCCGGTCATCGACTTGGTCGAATTGACGACGATCCCGTACGCGCGCTCGCCGAGCGCCAGCTTGATCGCGTCCGTCTCGTTCTTGTCGCCCAGCGGCGTGGAGGTGCCGTGGGCATTGAGGTAGTCGATCTCGTCGGCGTTCATGCCCGCGTTGCGCAATGCCGCCGCCATGCAGCGGCGCGGGCCGTCGGTGCTGGGCGCGGTGATGTGGTAGGCATCCGCGCTCATGCCGAAGCCGGCGAGTTCGGCGTAGATCTTCGCGCCGCGCCGTTTCGCATGCTCGTATTCCTCGAGCACCAGGACGCCCGCGCCCTCGCCGAGCACGAAGCCGTCGCGGTCGATGTCCCACGGCCGGCTCGCCGTTTCCGGATCGTCGTTGCGCGTCGACAGCGCGCGCGCCGCGCAGAAGCCTCCGAGCCCGAGCGGCGAGACCGTCGCCTCGGCGCCCCCGGCGACCATGACGTCCGCGTCGCCGTACTCGATGAGGCGACCGGCCTCGCCGATGCTGTGCAGGCCCGTCGTGCAGGCCGTGACGATCGAGAGGT
>CAZDYQ010000158.1:0-4803 GCA_964509685.1 uncultured Burkholderiaceae bacterium | reverse complement strand
TCAACCTCACGCTCTACAAGATCGAGCGCATCATGGATGGCGAGCTCGACGAACTCATCGACGCCTTGCAGGCGGCGCACCAGGCCGAGCAGCTCGCGGAGCTCGCCGACGGCGCCTCGGCCTGAAGTCGCCGGCCCCGACATCCCGCATCGATCGACCACCCGGATGACCACGCCCCCCAACCCGCTGCTGTCGCGCGGCTTCGACCGGCTCCAGCCCTACACCCCCGGGGAGCAGCCGCGCGTCGCCAACCTGCTCAAGCTCAACACCAACGAGAATCCCTACGGGCCCTCGCCCGCCGTCATCGACGCCATACGGCAGGCCACCGACGACTCGCTGCGGCTGTATCCCGATCCCGCGTCGAACCGGCTGCGCG
Source organism: uncultured Burkholderiaceae bacterium (assembly GCA_964509685.1). Lineage (GTDB taxonomy): Bacteria > Pseudomonadota > Gammaproteobacteria > Burkholderiales > Burkholderiaceae_E > JAMLIN01. The sequence continues at coordinate 4,427 of CAZDYQ010000158.1, read as the reverse complement.
AGGCGATCGCGCGGCGCCACGGCCTCGAGCCGTCGATGGTGTTCGTCGGCAACGGCTCCGACGAGATCCTCGCCCATGCCTTCAGGGCCTTCTTCGTGCAGGACAGGCCGCTGCTGCATCCGGACATCAGCTACAGCTTCTATCCCGTCTATTGCACCTTCTTCGGGATCGAAGCGATCCGGGTACCGCTCGACGAGCGCTTCCGGATCCGCCTCGCCGACTACGAGCGCGAGAACGGCGGCATCGTCTTCGCCAATCCCAATGCCCCGACCGGCATCGCCGTGTCGCTTGCCGAACTGGAAGCGCTCCTGCGCGCCAACCGTGAATCGGTCGTGCTGGTCGACGAGGCCTATGTGGACTTCGGCGGCGAGAGCGCCGTCGGCCTCGTGCGCCGGTACCCCAACCTGCTGGTGGTCCAGACCTTGTCCAAGTCGCGCTCGCTCGCCGGTCTGAGGGTCGGCTTCGCGATCGGCGATCCCGGCCTCGTGGCCGCGCTCGAGACGGTCAAGGGCAGCTTCAACTCCTATCCCCTCGACCGGCTGGCCCAGGCGGCGGCGGTCGCCGCCATCGAGGACGAGGCCTGGTTCCGGGACACCTGCCAGCGCGTGGTCGATGCCCGCGAGGCGCTTGCCGCAGGGCTGCTCGATCTCGGGTTCGAGGTGCTGCCCTCGGCCACGAACTTCCTGTTCGCTCGCCACCCCTCCGTACCCGGCGCCGAGCTCTTCGACGGCCTTCGCCGCGAGGGCATCCTGGTGCGGCGCTTCGATGCCCCGCGCATCGACCAGTTCCTGCGGATCACCGTCGGCACGCCCGCGCAGTGCCAGCGCCTGCGCGACACGCTGGAAAGGCTTCTTGGGCGACAGGGCTGAACGCGGCGGACGCCCCGCCGACTGCGCCGACGCGCTGGTCGCGGCCAGCGGCCTGCCCCGGCTCGAGGCCCGCGCACTGCTCGAGGCGGCCACCGGCCGCGACCGCAGCTGGCTGGTGGCCCATGGCGACGAGCCCCTGCCGTTCGCGGCGGTCGGGGAGTTCCTGCGGCTGGCGGCGCTTCGGCGCGCCGGCCGGCCGCTCGCCTACCTGCTCGGCGAGCGGGAGTTCCGCGGCCGGATGTTCCGGGTGGACGACGCGGTCCTGATCCCGCGCCCGGAGACGGAGGGCCTCGTGGACTGGGCACTGGAGCTGCCGGGGCCGCGCGTGGTGGACCTGGGTACGGGCAGCGGCGTCATCGCCATCAGCCTCGCGCTCGAGCGTCCGGACTGGACGGTCGTCGGGGTGGATGCAAGCGCGCGGGCGCTGGCGACCGCCCGGGCCAATGCCATCCGGCTCGGCGCCCGCGTCGAATGGCGCCAGGGGGACTGGTGGACGGCGCTCGCCCCCGGTTCGAAGTATGATCTTGTGGTATCGAATCCGCCCTACATCGCCGCCGGCGACGAGCACCTGGCCCGCGGGGACCTCCCCCACGAACCCGCCATGGCGCTGGTCTCCGGGGAAACCGGCCTCGAGGCGATCCGCACGATCATCGCCCGCGCCCCGCAGTGGCTGGCACCCGGTGGATGGCTGCTGCTGGAGCACGGCCACGACCAGGCGGACGCAGTGGCCGGCCTGATGCGGGCCGCGGGCTTCGTGGACGTCACGGTCCGGCGCGACCTGGCGGGGCTGGAACGGCTTTGCGGCGGTCGCCGACCCGACCGCCGCGCATAGGCGACACCGCCCGCTCCGGCGGCGGGCGCTCATTCAGGAAACACGGCTATGGACGCGAAGGAATTCATCACCAAGACGATCTCCGAGAACCCGATCGTCCTCTTCATGAAAGGCGACGCCAACTTCCCGCAATGCGGCTTCTCGGGCCGCGCGGTGCAGATCCTCAAGGCATGCGGCGTGAAGGACATCGTCACGGTCGACGTGCTGGCCGACGACGAGGTCCGGCAGGGAATCAAGGACTACTCCAACTGGCCCACGATCCCGCAGCTCTACATCAACGGCGAGTTCATCGGCGGCTCGGACATCCTGTACGAGATGTACCAGTCGGGCGAACTCCAGGGGATGCTCGAGCCGTACAAGGCCTGATCGCGGCCCGACGCGCCGGCGGCCCGGCCGCCTTTCCGGCCGCTACAATCGGCGCATGAGCCGCAAGACGATCGTCCTCGCGATGACCGGAGCCTCGGGCGCCTGCTACGGGGTCCGGCTCCTGGAGCGGCTTCGCGAGGAGGTCGGCGCCAGGGTCCACCTGGTGGTCACGCCGGCGGGCTGGATGAACGTCGAGCACGAGCTCGGCCTCGGGCGCGAGGCGGTCGAGGCGCTTGCCGACGAAGTCCATCCGGCGCGCGACATCGGCGCTTCCATCGCGTCGGGCTCCTTCCCGACCAGCGGCATGATCGTCGCGCCCTGCTCGATGCGCACGCTGGCCGCCATCGCCCACGGGCTGTCCGACAATCTCGTCACCCGGGCCGCGGACGTCACCCTCAAGGAGCGCCGGCCGCTCGTCCTCATGACGCGCGAGGCCCCCCTCAACCTGGCCCACCTGCGCAACATGTGCTCGGTCACCGAAATGGGCGGAATCGTCTTCCCGCCGGTACCGGGCTTCTACAACCGGCCCGCCGACATCGCAGCCATGGTCGACGAGACCTGCGGCCGGGTTCTCGACCTGCTCGGCATTGAAACGCCATCGGCGCCGCGATGGCGCGGCCTCGTGGCCGAGCGCAAACCAGGGGAAACGCCATGAAGATCCTCGTCGCCATAGACGGCTCCGCACCCTCGCTCGCCGCGCTCAGGTTCGCGATCGGGCTCATCGGCAAGACGACCGAACCGGGCTCGATCGGCCTCGTCGCCGTGCGCGACGACACCGGCCTTCGCAGCGCCAGCCGGGTCGTCGGGCGCAAGGCGATCGAGGAGTACCTCCGGGAGCAGTCGGAGGCCGACCTCGTCGAGGCTCGCAAGCTGATCGAGGCCACCGACATCCCGCACGAGACCATCTACCGCACGGGACGCCCGGAGGTCGAGATCTGCGCCGTGGCGACCGAGGACGGCTACGACATGATCGCCATGGGCTCGAAGGGCCGCGCCGGGCTCGGCGACCTGCTCATCGGGTCGGTGGCCCAGCGCGTCAGCGCGATGGCCAAGCAACCGGTCGTCCTCGTCAAGTAGCGCAAGGAGATTTCGATGAGCATCCTGGTCGGCTGGCTGATCAGCGCACTGTGCCTGCTGGTGCTGCCCTACATCGTCCCGGGCGTGGAAATCGACAGCTTCCTGACGGCGCTGGTGGGGGCCCTGGTCATCGGCCTGCTCAATGCGCTGATCCGCCCGATCCTGATCCTCCTGACCTTGCCGATCACCATCCTGACCCTCGGGCTGTTCGTGTTCGTCATCAATGGCCTCGTGTTCTGGGTGGTGGCCCGCTTCCTCGAGGGCTTCCACATCGACAGCTTCGGCTGGGCCATCGTGGCGGCGATCGTCTACAGCCTGATCAGCTGGGCGCTCAACAGCCTGCTCTTCCGGCAGCGCTTCGGCGCCTGAAGCGAACGACGGCCCGTCCGGGCCTTCCCGCGGAATCGGTCACGGGCGGGCCCCGGCCCGCGGCCGATAATCCGACCAGCGGTCGCGATCGCGCTACGAGCGGTCGTCGGGACAAGGCGCGGAGCGCGGGCCGGCGGAAGCCAGCCCCGAGCCCGCGGGAGCATGCGGAGGCAAGGATGGACGACGCAGCCGACAAGGGACACGAGTTCGATTTCGACGACTGGGCGGAGCTCTACCGGCGCGACCCGGCCGCCTTTGAGGCGCGCCGCCAGGCCGTGCTCGCGCTCGAGATCGCCAAGGCCGGGCCGGTGGCCGCGCCCGCGAGGCACTCCCTGCGCAAGCTGGACCAACTGCTCGAGGGCAAGAGCGACGAGGAGCGCGTGCGCCAGTCGATGATCTGGATGGTCGCGTCGATGCGCCAGCTGAGCGAGAAGCTCACCCGCCTGGGCGACGCGGTGGACGAGATGCAGGCTCGGGCGAGCCGCGCCGGGAGCCTCGGCATTCCCCGGCGCTAGGGCCGAACGCCCCGGCGGGGGCATGCGAACGAGATGGTGCCGGCTATCCGACTCGAACGGATGACCTACCGCTTACAAGGCGGTTGCTCTACCAACTGAGCTAAGCCGGCGGAAAACCGGAATCCTACTTCACCCGCTTGAGCCGTGGCCGGCGCCGCGGCGGGGGCCGGTCGCCCGGGTCGTCCCCTTCGGAACCGCCCGCGTCGTCGCCGTCGGCATCGTCGTCGACGGGCGCCGGCGACGGCACGGCCGAGAGCGCCGGCCGGCTCTCCTCCGGCTCCGCCGGCGCGGGTTCGGTCGTCACGTCCCGGCGCGACCGGAGATCGACCTCGAACGCCATGCCGTGGCCGTTCTCGCGGGCGTAGATCGCGCTGACGTTCGCCACCGGGATGGACAGCT
>CAZDYQ010000157.1:0-4809 GCA_964509685.1 uncultured Burkholderiaceae bacterium | reverse complement strand
CTCATCCCGGCGCCGAAGGCGGCCGCGCCCGCGCCGTGCGCGCGTCCGGCGGCGCATGCTCATCCTGGCGGCAAGGGGCCGCGCCCGTGCTGCGCGCGGCTCCGGCGGCGCTTGTTCACCCGGACGCCGAAGGCGGCCGCGCCCGCGCTGCTCCGCTTCGACGTGGCGGTCGGCTTCGCCGACTGCCCTGTGGTGCTCGCCCGGCCGGCCCGCTGCTCAACTCGCATCGCTCGCCTTCGGCTCGCTTTGCTCGAACAGTCGCAGCGAGAATGATGACGATGCGCGCAAGCTGGCGCTTGCGCGCGGCCGGCCGGGCTGCGCTCCTCGGCGCCCCGTAAGGCGCTGCGCATCGCGGGCGCGGCCGCCTTCGCGGGGGGCGATGGTGGCGCGCGGTACGTTGCACGGTGCGCCGCCCGGGGGCAGCCCGCTCGAGCGTCGCCGACGCGGGTGCTGCATGCCTCGATGCGGCTCTTTCGCCATCTCCGCCATTGCAGACAAGTCCTCATACTTGCGCCTGCAGTGGCGAACGCCTGGTGTGCGCCATCATGGACTCGATTCTGTCCGCTGTTGCGGTCACTGGTTGCCGTCCTGGTCGCGCCGAGGCGGAGCGCTCGCTGGTCGCTCGCAGGCCGGGAACGTCCCCTCGCCGCGGCGGGTGGCCGGCGGCGCGGGCGATTTGCGGGGCGGCGAGGAGCGCAGTGCGCGGGGCGAGCGGGCGGGCCGCAGGCACGCACGCGACCCCCTCATGCTCGCCGCGCCTGTTCGAGCGCAGCGAACCGAAGGTGAGCGAAGCGAGTTGCGCGGCGCGCCCCGCGCGCGAGCACCGTAGCGGAGTCGGCGAAGCCGACCGCCCCGGTATGAGCACGCGACGCTGGCCGCCTGGCGCGGCGCCGCAGGCATCAACAACCCGGCTACGATTACGACGCCGGACGCCGGACGCCGGACGCCCGACGAGGCGCTGCACCCCGCGGCTAGTACGCCTGCGGATCCTTGAACACCAGCCGGATCGTGCGCCAGATGATGTACAGGTCGAGGCGCAGCGACCACTGGCGCAGGTACTCCAGGTCGTAGCGGATGCGTCGCTCCATGTCCTCGAGCTTCGCCGTCTCGCCTCGCGCCCCGTTGATCTGGGCCCAGCCCGTGATGCCGGGCTTGACCTTGTGGCGGACCATGTAGCCCTTGATCACCTTGCGGAACAGCTCGTTGTGCGAGACCGCGTGCGGCCGTGGGCCGACCACGCTCATGCGCCCCTGCAGCACGTTGAAGAACTGCGGCAGTTCGTCGAGCGAGGTGCGGCGCAGGAACCGCCCGAGCGGCGTGATGCGGTCGTCGTCGCGGGTGGCCTGGCGGACGTTGTCGCCGTCCTCGGCGACCTTCATCGAGCGGAACTTCCAGACGATGATCTCGCGGCCGTCCAGGCCGTAGCGACGCTGGCGAAAGAGCACCGGCCCGGGCATGGTGACCTTGATGGCGATCGCGATGGCCAGCATGATCGGCGCGGTCAGCACGATGGCCGTGCTGGCGATCAGCAGGTCCGACAGCCGCTTCATCAGGCCCATCGTGCCGTGGAACGGCGTCTCGCACACGGCGACCACCGGCATGCCCGCGACCGTGTCGATCCGTGCCTGGATGATGTCGTACATGAAGATGTCGGGCACGAAGTAGATCGAGGCGGTGGTGTCGCGCAGGTCGTCGAGCAGCTTGAGGATGCGCGGCTGCGACGCCATGGGCAGCGCGATGTAGATCTGGTGCACGCCGTTCGCGCGAACGAAGTTGGCCACCTCGGACACCCGGCCGGCGATCGGCGCCTCGGGCACCTCGCCCAGCCGCTGCGACTCGCGGTCGTCGAAGAAGGCGATCACGCGCGTGGTGCCGAACGGATCGGTATTGAAGACGCGAGCGAGCCGCCGGCCCGAGGCATTGGCGCCGATCACGATCGCGATCTGCGAATGCTGGAGGGCGAGCACCTTCGGCACGAAGTAGGGCGACGCCCAGTGCACCAGGAAGAGGGCCGCCGGGGTGGCGATCATCCAGCCCGCCAGCACGCGCGTCTCGAACGCGCTGATGAAGCCGGTTGCATAGCCGATGCCCATCAGCAGCGCGACGACCATGCCCCAGCTGCCGGCGATCTCGCGCAGCAGGCCGAGCTTGCGATGGCGGAACGGGATGGTGCCCGGGTAGGTGAGCGAGAAGGTGATCAGGCCCAGGATGACCTCGGCCCCGCGGATGGGATAGCCGTGGGCTATCGTCACCAGGCCAAGCATGAAGAGGATCAGGAGCGGATCGACAAGTGACTTCGCGAACCCGATCAGGGTCGGCGCTCCTTGACGCACGCCTTGTGTCGAGACGCTGGGTACAGCCATCGAAATCCTGCTTCTACGTCATTCTTGGTTGGAACCCGGCCATCGGTCGCGGCGGCCAGGCCTCCTGCCGCCGCGCCGTGACTCGCTTCTTGGGGGTGTCGGACACGAGGCAGCCGCATCCGACCGACCGTTGGTCCAGTGTACTCGGCCGTTCGTCGGGTTCGCATGAGGGAGAACCGGCAGGGAGGAAAAAGTTCCTGTTCTTCAGTTACCTGGCGTTGCTTCTTCGAAGTCGAATGCGCGATCGTCGGCAAGCCGCTGTTCCGTCGGCATTTCATCCGCGGGCGCGGCGGACGACCGATGCATTTTTGCAACAGCCGCCCTCGCGGGCTCCGGAGCGACCCCCCATGGCGGGCCGAACCCCCGCCGGCCCCCTTGGCCGGGTCGCCGTCGACTAGAATCCGCCTGAGGGCCGGCGGCAACCGGTCCCGCCCCTCCCATTCATGCAAGCGGTGTCCATGACCGACCCAAGAACCCGCGCCGAAGGCGCGGAGCAGCCCGCAGACGTCTCCCCCGCACAAAAGGTCTCGATCCTCGCCGAGGCGCTCCCCTACATCCGGCGCTTCCACGGCAAGCTGATCGTGGTGAAGTACGGCGGCAATGCCATGACGGACGACCGGCTCAAGCGCAGCTTCGCCCACGACGTGGTCCTGCTGAAGCTGGTCGGGCTCAATCCGGTCGTGGTCCACGGGGGCGGACCCCAGATCGAGCAGCTTCTCGCCCGGATCGGCAAGAAGGGCGAGTTCGTCCAGGGCATGCGGGTGACCGACGCCGAGACGATGGACATCGTCGAGATGGTCCTCGCCGGCCAAGTCAACAAGGAGATCGTCGAGCTCATCAATCACGCTGGCGGCCGGGCGATCGGCCTCACGGGCCAGGACGGCGGCCTGATCCGCGCCCGCAAGCTCCATGTCGCCCTGCGCGACAAGCCCGACGAGATGATCGACATCGGCCAGGTCGGCGAGATCGAGGCGATCGACCCGGCGATCATCCACACCCTGACGACGAGCGGCTTCATTCCGGTCATCGCCCCGATCGGTTCCGGTGCCGGCGGGGAGACCTTCAACATCAACGCGGACGTCGTCGCGGGCAAGATCGCCGAGGTGCTCAAGGCCGAGAAGCTGGTGCTGCTCACCAATACGCCGGGCGTGCTCGACAAGGACGGCAAGCTGCTCTCGGGGCTGACCCCACGAGAGATCGACGCGCTCTTCGCCGATGGCACCATCTCGGGCGGGATGCTCCCGAAGATCTCGTCCGCGCTGGACGCGGCGCGCGGCGGCGTCAATGCGGTCCACATCATCGATGGCCGGGTGGATCACTGCCTGCTGCTCGAGATCCTCACCGACCACGGCGTCGGCACGATGATCCTGCGCTGAGCGCGCCATGGACCGGCGGCGCGGTCGCCCGGGCCCGGCGCGTTCGCGCCGGGTCTGGCTGCTCGACCTCGACAACACCCTGCACGACGCCACGCTGCACGCCTTTCCCCGGATCAACGAGGCCATGTCGCGCTACGTCGCGGAGCTGCTCGGCCTGCCGGAGGACGAGGCCGATGCGCTGCGAACTCGCTACTGGCAGCGCTACGGCGCGACCCTGCTCGGCCTGGTCCGTCATCACGGGGTCGATCCTGCGCACTTCCTGCGCGAGACCCACCGGTTCGACGACATGCCGCGCCTCGTGCGCCGCGACGGCCGCCTGCGCGGGGCGCTCGCCCGCCTGCCCGGTCGACGCGTGGTGCTGACGAACGCGCCGGCGGCCTATGCGACGGCGGTGCTCGATGCGCTCGGCGTGAAGCACCTGGTCCATCGGGTAGTTTCGATCGAGTCGATGCGGTTCGCGGGTCGGATCCAGCCCAAGCCTTCGCGAGCGATGATGCGCCGGGTCGTCGCGAGCCTGCGCACCGAGGCGGCCCGTTGCGTGCTGGTGGACGACACGCCGGCGAACCTCTACAGCGCGCGCTCGATCGGCATCCGCACCGTGCTGGTCACCGGCATCGAGGGGCGCGTAGCAACGAAGAAGCGCCGCTGGCAGGCGGGGCGCGGCCGTCGCATCGAGCTTCAAGTACAATCTGTTACACGTTTGCCGCGCGAGGCGGTGCGTCCGGTATGCAGGAGACCATGAGCGAAGAGATCAGCACCGCTCCACCGCGAGCGACCAGGCCCAAGCCGGGCGAGCGCAAGGTCCAGATCCTCCAGACCCTGGCCACCATGCTCCAGGAGCCGGACGGCGACCGCGTCACCACCGCCGCGCTCGCGGCGAGGCTGCAGGTCTCCGAGGCCGCCTTGTACCGTCATTTCGCCAGCAAGGCGCAGATGTTCGAGGGCCTGATCGAGTTCATCGAGCGCTCGGTATTCATGCTGATCAACCAGATCACTTCGCGCGAGGAGGACGCGTTCAAGCAGCTGCGCGCCATCCTCGTGATGCTGCTCGGCTTCGCCGAGAAGAACCC
>CAZDYQ010000156.1:0-4847 GCA_964509685.1 uncultured Burkholderiaceae bacterium | reverse complement strand
TCTCGTACTGCTTGATGACATCGGGGGGATAGAAGGAGCCGGCTTCCGTCACCATCCGCGCCCAGTGAGCGAAGCTCACATACCCGTTCTCGGCACCCCACTCCGGCCGGTAGCCCCAGCGTTCGCGGAACGCTTCGACGAACATCCTGGCGTTGGGATACTGGTCTTCCAGCGTCCACCAGAAGTCGGTCGCCGCGAACACGCCGGCGGTGATGTCGACGCCGGCCTCGGGCGCGAGGAAGGGAATCTGGTAGGGAATCACCAGGGTCATCTGCGGCAGCAGCCCGAACTGCCTGGCCTGCTGGCTCGACAGTACGGCGTCGCGTCCCCAGTTGACGTTGACCAGGAACTCCGCCCCGGAATTGGCGATGTTGGTCAGGTACTGGCTGAAGTCCTGGGTTCCCAGCGGCGACACCTGGTTCGTCACGACGGTCCAGCCGGCTTCCTTCGTGAGGTAGTCCGCGACCGACTTGGTCGTGGTGTGGCCGTAGGTATAGTCGGGTGTCATGAACGCCGCCTTTCGGCCCTTGCCGAAATTCTTGACCAGGACCGGACCGATCGCGTTCGCGGCCATCTCGCCGAAGAAGTTCTGGCGGAAGCCGTAGCGCACGCAGTCCTTGCCGGTAGTGTCGTTCGACCCCGAGATCCCTGCCATGTAGATGATCTTCTCGCGCTGCGCGAACTTGTTCGAGGCCACGGCGACGGCCGAGGACGTCGAACCGATCATGGCGATGATCTTGTGCTGGTTGATGAACGTCTGCTGGACCTGCAGCGCCTGGTTGGGCTTGGCTGCCGAGTCGGCGTACTCGAACGCGACCTTCTTGCCAAGCACGCCCTTGTCGATCCTGGGCGCGAGGATCTTCATCAGCTCGTGGTTGTTGTTGATATGTTCGATGGCGAGCTGCATGCCCTTGCGCTCGTCCTCGCCCTGCACGGCGTAAGTACCCGTCAGCGGAACGGCGCCACCGATGTAGACCGTGTCGCCTTCCGTGCCCGCCGGCCACGTGCCGATCGGGGACTTGTCCTGGGCGTGTGCCCAGCGGACGCCCGCAAGACCGGGAATCAGCGCCGCACCTGCCATGCCGGTGCCCGCGCGAAGAACCCGGCGACGGGTGAACTGCGGCAACCGGCCGCGTCCGAGCTTGAAGTCCGACATCTCTCTCCTCCTTGGTCTGGTGGTGCCCCACGACGCGCCGAGTCGACGCTGCTGATCGCGTCCTCGCGTCACGACGAATCCGGAACTGTCGACAAGCATCGGCGTCGCCCGTCAATCGCTCAACAAGGAATTGACTTGGCTGCCAGATCTTGTAAAGAATTGTTCGCAGGGGGAGCTAACGCGTGGATTATTCACCTTGCAATGCAGCACCCGCGCCAGCCGATTCGCTGGCCAAGCCGGTCCCGGCAAGCGCTTCGCGACGACCTCCGGCAATCCCGTGCCCCGCGCCCTGATCGGCTCCACGCTGCGCGAGTGCCGACGGGCGCTCGGGATGACGCAAGCCCGACTGGCGGCCGAGGCGGGGATCTCGGCGTCCTACCTCAACCTCATCGAAAGCAACAAGCGCAACATCGGCGGCTCGCTGCTCAAGCGCATCGCCGATATCCTCGGGGTTCCCCTCGACGAGCTGGACGGAGCGGCCGAGCGGCGCCTGGCGGACGACCTCGGCGCGCTCGCGGGCGAGCCCCTGCTTGCCGACCTCCATCTCGATCCCGACGACACCAGTGAACTTGCGAGTCGCCATCGCGGCTGGGCGCACGCGCTCGTTCGCCTGCAGCGCGCCTGGCACGACCGGGGCAGAGCGGTGAGCGCGCTCTCGGACCGACTCAACCAGGACCCTTTCCTCGGCGGCGCGGTGCACAGCATGCTGACGCAGGCAGCGGCGATCCGTTCGTCGGCCGAGATCCTGATGTACATCGACGATCTCGAGCCCGCCCAGCGCCAGCGCTTCCTCGCCATCGTCAGCGACGAGAGCGTGCGCCTGGGGCAGGCCGCCCAGTCCCTGGCCGCGTTCTTCGACGGTGCGCAGACCGGCACACGTTCAATGACGCCCGTCGACGAGATCGACGATTTCATCATCGACCGTGACAATCATTTTCCCGAACTGGAGGAAACCGCCACCGACTTCCGGGCCGCGGTGGGGATCGTGGACGACTGTCGTGAATCCGCGCTGGCCCGCTACCTGCACGACACCCACGGCATCACCGTCGTCACGCGGCCGACGGCCGGATCCACGGCGACCGGGCCGCGCCACCGCGCCAGTTTCGATGCCGAATCACGGACCTTCACGATCCCGGAGTCCGCCCCCCGCTCGACCCGTCGCTTCGAGCTGGCCCGTCTCGCCGTCCAGCAGTTCCGCCAGGGCCGCGCGATCGACGCCGCGCTCATGCAGGCGACGCAGCTCAGCAGCGACGCCGCCCGCCATCGCGCCCGGCGCGTCCTCTCGTCCTACCTGGCGGCCGCCGTGCTGATGCCCTACGGCCCATTCCTCGAGGCGGCCCAGAAGTCGCGCTACGACATCGACTACCTGGCACAGCGCTTCGGCGCGAGCTTCGAGCAGATCTGCCACCGCCTGGTCGCGCTGCACCGGCCCGGCGCCGCCGGGATCCCCTTCGGCCTGATGCGCATCGATGCGGCCGGGTTCACCAGCAAGCGCTTTCCCCTGCCCCAGCTGGCCGTGCCTCGCCACGGACCGGCCTGCCCGATGTGGGCCATCTACCAGGCCTTCCTCGTACCCGGAACGGTAGTGCGCCAGCTGGTGGAGTTCCCGGCCGGCGACCGCCTGCTGTTCATCGCCCGCACCGTCGAAAAGCCTCGACCCGCCTTCACCGCACCGCGCCGCGTCGTGTCGCTCATGCTCGTCTGCGACGCGTTGTACGCCGACCAGACCGTCTACGGTGACGGGCTGGACCTGTCGTCGTCCGCGCCGGTGGTGCCCGTAGGACCGGGCTGCCGCCTGTGCGTGCGCCGCGACTGCCTCTATCGTGAAGAGGATCCGATCATCAATGCCTGATGGACCCGACTCCTTGAGCGTGCTGATCGTCGAGGACGAACCGCACATCGTCGAGTCGCTCAGCTTCATACTGCAACGCGAGGGCTTTGCCGTCAGCTCGGCGGCCGACGGCGAGACGGCGCTCGGCCTGCTGCACGCGGCGCCGCCCAGGCTGCTGATCCTCGACCTGATGCTGCCCGGGATCAACGGCTTCGAGGTGCTGAAGGCGGTCAAGTCGAATCCGGCGCTGGCGACGATGCCGGTGATCGTCCTCACCGCCAAGGGGCAGGCCAGGGACCGCCGGATGGCCGAGGACATCGGCGTCGACGGGTTCGTGACCAAGCCGTTCTCCAACCGCGAGCTCGTCGAGCTGGTGCGAACACTTGCGCGGGGCTGACGGCCCAGGCGGAAGTAGGAGGCCCCGTCAGATCGCGAGGTATTCCTTGCGAAGCTGGGGATCGTCCAGAAGCTCTTTGGCTGTGCCCTTGAAGACGACCTCTCCCGTATCCATGATCATGGCACGGTCCGACAGGCGCAGTGCCGCCACGGCATTCTGTTCGACGATGATCGTCGTGATGCCGCGCTCCTTGATGCTGTAGACGATGTTCTCGATCTCCTTGACGATGACCGGCGCCAGCCCTTCGTACGGCTCGTCCAGCAGCAACAGCTTGACCTCGCGCGCGAGCGCGCGGGCGACGGCCAGCATCTGTTGCTCGCCGCCCGACAGGGTTACTGCGTCCTGCTTTCGTCGCTCGGCGAGCCGCGGGAACCGGTCGTAGATCTCGTCGAGCTCCATGCCGTGCCCCGGCGCGATGCGAGCGAGCACGAGGTTCTCCTCGACGGTCAGTCCCGACACGATCCGGCGGTCCTCCGGCACGAGCTGGACGCCCGCACAGGACGCCTGCCAGGCCTTCAGGTGATGGAGGGGCTTCCCCTCGAGCCAGATCTCGCCATGGCGCAACGCGGGGTCGTCGAGCCGCGCCAGCGTTCGGAGGGTCGATGTCTTGCCCGCGCCGTTGCGACCCAGCAGGGCCAGGATCTCGCCCTTGTGCACATCGAGCGACACATCCTGCACGATGTAGCTCTCGCCATAGTAGGCGTGGATGTTGCGAACCGCGAAGAAGGCACTCGACGGATCGGCCGCAAGGTCGGACGTATCGACCGCCTCCCGACGCGCGCTGCTGACGACGCTCATTCGACACTCCCACCCAGATAGGCTTCCTGTACGCGCGGATCGTCCTTGATCGCCTGGGGTGTCCCGGATGCGATGATCCGACCCTGTGCGAGCACGGAAATGCGATCCGCGAGCGAGAACACCACATGCATGTCGTGCTCGATGATGACCTTGGTCATGCCGCTCGACTTGATCTTGCGCAGCAGCTCGATCGTGGTGTTCGTGTCGTGTCGGCTCATTCCGGCGGTCGGCTCGTCCAGCAACAGCAGGCGGGGCTCCTGGATCAGGCACATGGCCAGTTCCAGTCGCCGCTTGTCCCCGCGCGACAGCGCTCCCGCGGTATCGTGACGCCGCGCATGAAGTCCCACTTCATGCAGCAGGCGCTCGGCCCGCTCCTTCAGCTCCGTCTGCGACTCGACGCTGCGCATCAGGTTGAGCCGGAACGGCCCGTCACGACGCGCGAACGCCGGCGCCATCACGTTGTAGAGCACGGTCAGGTCCGGGAAGATCTCGGGCGTCTGGAACACCCGCGAGATCCCGAGCTGGTTGATCTGGTGCGGCGCCTTCCCCGTCAGCACCTCCCCGTCGAACACGACCGCGCCACTGCTGGGCGGGATGCGTCCCACGATCACGTTGAGGAGGGTGGACTTCCCGGCGCCGTTCGGGCCGATGATCGCGTGGACCTC
>CAZDYQ010000155.1:0-4880 GCA_964509685.1 uncultured Burkholderiaceae bacterium | reverse complement strand
CCGGCGAATTTGCGTAAACTCGCCAGTCTCTACGGCGTCGATCCCCTGCTTTTCGACACCCCGGCCGCAAATCCGGCTTCCGGGCGCGACTAGGCGCGCACCGGGCCGCGGCCCGGTGCCGGCTTCGCCGTTTCCCCCGGGATGCCATGTCCATTGCCCTCGACATCGATTCCGTCGTCAAGCGATACGGATCGTTCACCGCCCTCCACGGCGTTTCGCTCCAGGTCCACGAAGGCGAGTTCTTCGGCCTGCTGGGCCCCAACGGGGCCGGCAAGACCACGCTGATCTCGACCGTCGCCGGCCTCGTGCGGGCGACGTCCGGCACGGCGAGGGTGATGGGCCACGACGTCGTCCACGACTACCGGGCGGCGCGCGCGGCGCTCGGCGTGGTGCCCCAGGAGCTCGTCTTCGACCCCTTCTTCACGGTGCGCGAGACGCTGCGCCTGACCTCGGGCTACTACGGCATCCGGCGCAACGACGACTGGATCGACGAGATCCTCGACGGCCTGGACCTCACCCCGAAGGCGAACGAGAACATGCGCGCCCTGTCCGGGGGCATGAAGCGGCGGGTCCTCGTCGCGCAGGCGCTGGTACACCGGCCGCCGGTGATCATCCTCGACGAGCCCACGGCCGGCGTGGACGTGGAGCTGCGCCACACGCTCTGGCAGTTCATCCGCCGGCTGAACGAGAAGGGCCACACGATCGTGCTCACCACCCACTATCTCGAGGAAGCGCAGGAGTTCTGCGGCCGGATCGCGATGCTCAACCAGGGGCGGCTCGTCGCGCTCGACGCGACGCGCGAGCTGCTTCGGCGGTTCAGCGCGGGCCGGCTCGTGCTGCGGCTGTCGGGCGCGCCGCTGCCGGCCGAGCTGGAGCCGCTCGTGATCGAGTCCCCCGACCGGGAGCGGATCGCGCTGCGGGTCGAGCGCTACGAGACGGTCGAGCCCATGCTCGCCGCGCTGCGCGAGGCGGGCTGCCGCATCGAGGAGATGGAGCTGCTGCACGCCGACCTCGAGGACGTGTTCGTGTCGATCATGCGGGAGTCGCGGGTGTGAGAGGCTTCCTGACCCTGTTCTACAAGGAGGTGCTGCGCTTCACCAAGGTCGGGTTCCAGACGCTTGCCGCCCCGATCATCTCGTCCCTCCTGTACCTGCTGATCTTCGGGCATGTCCTGGAGGACCGTGTCCAGGTCTTCGACAGCGTCGGCTACACCTCCTTCCTGGTCCCGGGCCTGGTGATGATGTCGCTGCTGCAGAACTCGTTCGCGAACTCGTCCTCTTCGCTGGTGCAGAGCAAGGTCACCGGCAACATCGTGTTCGTCCTGCTGCCGCCCATGTCGCACCTCGAGATCTTCCTGGCCTACGTGCTGGCGGCCATGGTGCGAGGCCTCGCGGTAGGCGCCGGCGTGCTCGCCGTGACCGCCTGGTTCATCGAGCCGCGGCTCGCCGAGCCCGCCTGGGCCATCACGTTCGCGGTGCTGGGCAGCGCGATTCTCGCTACAATGGGGCTGCTCGCCGGCATCTGGGCCGACAAGTTCGACCAGATGGCCGCCTTCCAGAATTTCTTCATCATGCCGCTGACCTTCCTGGCCGGCGTGTTCTACTCGGTGAAGTCGCTGCCCGGGTTCTGGCAGGAGCTGTCCCACCTGAACCCGTTCTTCTACATGGTCGACGGCTTCCGCCGGGGGTTCCTCGGCGTATCCGACGTGGATCCGTGGCTGAGCCTCGTGGTCGTCGGCGGCAGCCTCGGGCTGATGGCGGCGCTCGCGCTGTTCCTGCTGTCCCGGGGCTACAAGCTGCGGCACTGATCCTCGCCCGGTCGGTGCGCCCGATACAGGAGCCGGAACCCTATGGTCACTCCCCAGGACGTTCGCCGTTTCATCGCCGAAGGCCTGCCCTGCGAACTCCTCGAGGTCGAGGGCGACGGCCGGCATTTCGACGCGCTGATCGTGTCCGCGATGTTCGAAGGCAAGCGCCCGGTGGAGCGCCACCAGATGGTCTACCGGGCGCTCGGCGATCGCATGCGCGAGCAGATCCATGCGCTGTCGATGAAGACGCTCACCCCCGACGAGCACGCCGCCCAGTCCCGCTAGCCGCGAGAGCACCCCATGGACAGACTCCAGATCGTCGGCGGCACGCCGCTCGCCGGGGAGGTTCGTGTCTCCGGCGCCAAGAACGCCGCGCTGCCGATCCTGTGCGCCGCCTTGCTCGATCCCGAGCCGGTGGTGGTCGACAACGTCCCGCGCCTGCGCGACGTCGACACCACGATGCGGCTCCTCGAGACCATGGGGGCTACCTGCGAGCGTGACGGCGAGCGCATCCATGTCGATTGCGGCCGGATCGACCGGCTGGAGGCCCCCTACGAGCTGGTGAAGACCATGCGGGCGTCCATCCTGGTGCTGGGGCCGATGCTCGCGCGCTTCGGGGAGGCCCGGGTGTCGCTTCCGGGCGGCTGCGCCATCGGCCAGCGGCCGGTCGACCAGCACATCAAGGGCCTCGAGGCGCTCGGCGCCGAGATCCGCATCGAGCACGGCTACGTCGTCGCCCAGGCGCGGCGCCTGCGAGGGGCGCGCATCGTCACCGACATGGTGACGGTCACCGGTACCGAAAACCTCATGATGGCCGCGGTGCTGGCCGAGGGCGAAACCCTGATCGAGAACGCCGCCCGGGAGCCCGAGGTGGTCGACCTGGCGCGCGCCCTGGTCGCCATGGGCGCCCGCATCGACGGCGCCGGAACCGACCGGATCCGGATCGAGGGCGTGGATCGCCTGCGGGCGGCGAGCTGCCGCGTGATGCCCGACCGCATCGAGGCGGGCACCTTCCTGTGCGCGGTGGGGGCGGCCGGCGGGGACGTGGTCCTGCGCGCCGTCGATCCCGCTTCGCTCGGCGCCACGCTCGACAAGCTCGCCGAGGCGGGCGTCGGCATCGAGGCCGGCGCGGATTGGGTCCGGGTGCGCATGAACCGCCGGCCCGACGCGGTGGACGTGCGCACCGCGCCGTACCCCGGCTTCGCGACCGACATGCAGGCGCAGCTGATGGCGCTGAATTGCGTGGCACAGGGGACCGGGGTCATCACGGAGACGATCTTCGAGAACCGCTTCATGCACGTGCTGGAGCTGCAGCGGCTCGGCGCCGACATCGTGATCGAGGGCAAGTCCGCGATCGTGCGGGGCGTGCCGGCCCTGTCGGGGGCGGCCGTCATGGCGACCGACCTGCGCGCCTCCGCCGGGCTGGTCATCGCGGGGCTGGTCGCCGACGGCGAGACCACGGTCGATCGCATCTATCATCTCGACCGGGGCTACGACGCGATGGAGACCAAGCTCCAGGCGCTCGGGGCGAGGATCCGGCGCGTACGCTGAACCAGGCGAGGCACACCCTTGACCACCATCACGATGGCCCTGTCGAAGGGCCGCATCTTCGACGAAACCGAGCCGCTGCTGGCGGCCGCCGGGATTCGCGTCGATCCGGCCGTGGCCGGCTCGCGCCAGCTCATCCTGCCGACCAACGACCCGAACCTGCGCATCATCATCGTGCGGGCGAGCGACGTCCCCACCTATGTCCAGTACGGCGCGGCCGACCTCGGCGTGGCCGGCCGCGACGTGCTCATCGAACACGGCGGCGCCGGCCTGTACCAGCCCGTGGACCTCGGGATCGCGCGCTGCCGCATGTGCGTGGCCGCGCCGGCGGGATTCGACTACGAGGCGGCGGTTCGCCGCGGCTCGCGCTTGCGGGTCGCCACCAAGTACGTGGACATCGCCCGGCGCCATTTCGCGGCCAAGGGCGTCCACATCGACCCGATCAAGCTCTACGGCTCCATGGAGCTTGCGCCCCTGGTGGGCCTGGCCGACGCGATCGTCGACCTGGTCAGCACCGGCTCGACCCTGCGGGCCAACAACCTGGTGGTGGTCGAGGACATCCAGCCGATCTCGGCGCGCCTGATCATCAACCGGGCGGCGCTCAAGACCCGGCATACCCTGATCGAGCCGCTCGTCCGCCAGCTGGGCGAGGCGGCCGAGCGCCTGGAGGCACAGTCGGCATGAGCACGAACAGCCCGGCCGGCCGGGTGGCGATCGCCCGGCTCGATTCCGCCAGCCCGGACTTCGATGCGCGCCTGCGCGCGCTGCTCCACTACGAGGCGTCGCAGGACGCGGCCATCGAGAAGATCGTGGCGGAGATCCTCGCCGACGTGCGCGAACGAGGGGACGCCGCGCTCGTCGAGCATACCCGCCGGCTGGACGGGCTCGAGGTCGACGACGCGGCGGCGCTGGAAATCCCGGCCGCGGAGCTGCGCAGCGCGCTCGACGCGCTCCCGCCCGCCCGGCGCGAGGCCCTGGAGGCGGCGGCCGACCGGATCCGTGCCTTCCACGAACGCCAGCTCGCCTCGAGCTGGAGCTACACGGAGCCCGACGGCACCCTGCTCGGGCAGCAGGTCTGGCCCATCGACCGTGTCGGCGTCTATGTGCCCGGCGGCAAGGCCGCCTACCCCTCGTCGGTGCTGATGAACCTGGTGCCGGCGAAGGTCGCGGGCGTGCCGGAGCTCTTCATGGTCTCGCCGACGCCCGGCGGCCAGCGCAATCCCATGGTGCTTGCCGCCGCGGCGGTCGCCGGCGTGGACAGGGTCTTCACGGTGGGAGGCGCCCAGGCGGTGGCCGCGCTCGCCTACGGGACCGAGACCATCCCGCCGGTCGACAAGATCGTCGGCCCGGGCAATGCCTATGTCGCGGAGGCCAAGCGCCGCGTCTTCGGCACCGTCGGCATCGACATGATCGCGGGGCCGAGCGAGATTCTCGTGATCGCCGATGGCGGCACCGATCCGGACTGGGTCGCGATGGACCTGTTCTCGCAGGCCGAGCACGACGAGATGGCCCAGTCGATCCTGCT
>CAZDYQ010000154.1:0-4906 GCA_964509685.1 uncultured Burkholderiaceae bacterium | reverse complement strand
TGGCCGAACAGGTAGTTCGAGTCGCCCTCGAAATCGCCGACCAGGCCCCCGGCCTCCGTCACGAGCAGGCTGCCGGCGGCGACATCCCAGGGGCTCAGGCCGATCTCGAAGAACCCGTCGTAGCGCGCGCAGGCCGTATAGGCGAGGTCCAGCGAGGCGGCGCCCGGCCGGCGTACGCCCGCGGTGCGCTCGACGAGCAGGCGAAACAGCGGCATGAACTCGTCGAGGTTTTCGAGCCGGCTCTGCGGGAAGCCGGTTCCGATCAGCGCCTGCTCGAGCCTGGCGCGACCGGAGACACGGATCCGCCGGTTGTTGAGGAAGGCGCCGCGCCCGCGGGTGGCGGTGAAGAGCTCGTCGCGGTTCGGGTCGTACACCAGCCCCTGGGTGATCACGCCGCGCTGCGCGAGCGCGATCGAGATCGCGTACTGGGGCATGCCGTGGATGAAGTTCGTGGTGCCGTCGAGCGGATCGATGATCCAGACATGCTCGGCATCCTCGATCGACGCGGCCTGCTTGCCGGGACGATGTCCGGACTCCTCTGCTAAGATCGCGTGCCCCGGGTACGCCCCGAGCAGCGTCTCGATGATCGCCGCCTCCGCCGCCTGGTCGACTTCGGTCACGAAGTCGTTGCGCTGCTTGCGCGCGATCTTGACCGTCTCCAGGTCGAGCGCCGCGCGATTGATGATCCGGGCCGCGCGGCGCGCCGCCTGGATCGCGATGTTGAGCATCGGGTGCATGGGCTTCGGGGCAGTCCAAACAGGGGATTCTAAGGTATCGCCTCCACCGTCATGAACTCGCGACCCGCCGCGCCGGCCGGGCGGGTGGAATTCATCCTCGTCGAGCCGACGCATCCCGGAAATGTCGGGGCGGCCGCGCGCGCGATCCGCGTCATGGGCTTCAGGCGCCTCGTGGTGGTCGCTCCGCCCGATCCCGACGTGCTGCGCCATCCCCAGGCGCTCGCCATGGCGAGCGGCGCCGACGACGTGCTGGCCACCGCGCGCCGATGCGACAGCCTCGAAGCGGCGCTGGCCGACATCACCCTGGCGATGGCGCTGAGCGCCTCCGGACGCGAGTTCGGGCCGCCGCCGCTGCCACCGCGCAGCGCCTGCGCGGAACTTGCCGCCGAGCTGGGGGCGAGCGAGCGCACGCGCGTGGCGCTGGTCTTCGGCACGGAACGCACCGGCCTGTCGATCGAGCAGCTGCAGCTGTGCCAGCGCCTGTGCGCAATCCCGGGAGCGCACGACTACCGGTCGCTGAACCTGGCGCAGGCCGTCCAGGTGATGGCCTTCGTCATGAGCGAGGCCCTCGCCCCGGAGGGAGGGCAATGGCTGAGCGCACCGCGCCGGGCGCCCGGCACGCCCGAAGGCGAGCCGGCGACCGGTGCGCAGGTCGAGGCGATGTATGCCCATTTCGAGCGAGCCCTCGTCCGCATCGGCTTCCTCGACCCGGAACACCCGAAGAAGCTGATGCCGCGGCTGCGGCGGCTCTTCTCGCGCACCCGTCTCAGCGTCGAGGAAGTCGATCTGCTGCGCGGAATATGTACGAAAATAGAGCGAAGCATCGGCAAGGACGATAAATGAAGCAGCGGCGCATCCCGGCGGTGTACATGCGGGGCGGGACCAGCAAAGGCGTGTTCTTCCACGAGCGCGACCTGCCACGGGCGGGCGCGGAGCGCGATGCCTTGTTGCTGAGGATCATCGGCAGCCCGGATCCGTATCGCCGGCACACCGACGGCATGGGGGGCGCCACCTCCAGCACGAGCAAGGTCGTGCTGGTCTCGCCTTCGCATCGAGACGACTGCGACGTGGACTACACGTTCGGCGCGGTGTCGATCGAGGAGGCCCTGATCGACTACAGCGGCAACTGCGGGAACCTCTCGGCGGCGGTGGGTCCCTTCGCCATCGGCGAGGGGCTGGTGCCGGCCCGGGAAGGCGAGACGCGCGTACGGATCTGGCAGCGCAACCTCGGCCAGCGCATCGACGCGATCGTGCCGGTGCGCGACGGCGAGGTCCTCGAGGACGGCGCCTTCCAGGAGGACGGGGTGCCGTTTCCCGGCGCCGAGATCCGCCTCGAATACCACGAGCCCGTCCCGGTGCCGGGCGCGCCGGCCCTGCTGCCCACCGGCAACCCCCGGGACGAGCTGGACGTGCCGGGCGTGGGCAGGCTGGCGGTCACGATGATCACCGCCGGCAACCCGACGGTGTTCTTCCGGGCCGAGGCGCTGGGCCTCACCGGTCGCGAGCGGCCGGACGAGGTCGACCGCGACCGTCGACTGCTCGAGCGTCTCGAGGCGATCCGGGCGCATGCCTCGGTCGCCATGGGGCTGGCGGAAACGCCCGTCGAGGCGAGCCGGCTGCGGCCGGCGACACCGAAGGTGTCCTGGCTTGCGCGGCCGGCTCCGTACCGCACGAGCGCCGGGGTCGATGTGCCCGCCGAGCGGATCGACGTGCTCGCGCGCATCATGTCCATGGGGCGGCTGCACCATGCCTACACCGGGACCGGCTCGATCGCGCTGGCCGCCGCGGCGGCGCTGCCGGGCAGCCTCGCCAACGAGATCGCGCGCACCCTGCCCGGGGTGGCGACGCGCATCGGCCATGTCTCGGGCGTGCTCGCGGTGGGCGCGGAGCTCGTCTGCGACAATGGCGCCTGGCGGATGGACCGGGCCATCATGTCGCGCAGCGCCCGGCGCCTGATGAGCGGGTGGGTACACGTTCCCCGGCAAGGGGCTTGACGTCCCGCCTACACTGCATGGAGAAGCGGGGCCGCCGGCGGTCCGGAAGCCCCGAAGGGAGAATCGAGAGATGTTCGAGCGCATCCGCGAAGACATGGCGGCCGTCCGCGAAAGGGATCCGGCCGCGCGCTCCTCGCTCGAGGTGCTGCTGTGTTACCCGGGGATCCATGCGCTTGTCCTGCACCGCATCGCCCACGCGATGTGGATCAACGGCTTTCGCACCCTGGCGCGCTGGGTCTCGCACCTGTCGCGCTGGCTGACCGGCATCGAGATCCACCCGGGCGCGCGCATCGGCCGTCGCGTCTTCATCGACCATGGCATGGGCGTCGTCATCGGCGAGACCGCCGAGGTCGGCGACGACTGCACCATCTACCAGGGCGTGACGCTCGGGGGCACCTCGCTGAACGGCGGCAAGCGCCATCCGACCCTGGGCAACCGGGTGGTGGTCGGCGCAGGGGCCAAGGTGCTCGGCCCCTTCACGGTCGGCGACGATGTCAACATCGGCTCCAATTCGGTCGTGCTGAAGTCGGTGCCCCCGGGCGTGAGCGCGGTGGGCATTCCGGCACGGATCGTCACGCGCGGCGCCGCCAAGGGCGGCGAGTCGCAGGCGACGCAGTCGCGCTTCGCGGCGTATGCGGTGACGCGCGACGGCGACGATCCGCTGTCGGTCGCGCTCCATCGCCTGATCGACCATGTCGCCGCGCAGGATCGCCGCATCGAGGAGATGCAGGCGGAGCTCAAGCGCATGGGGGCGCGGCTCGAGAAGGACTGCGAGCCGCTCGATGCGAGCGACCTGAACCGCCTGGTGGAATAGGGCGCCCTGCCGGCGCCCGCTACCAGTCCCCGAGCCGGGTCCAGCCCTGCGCGTCGATGCGCAGGAACCCGCCCCGGCGCGGCGACATCGTCCAGTCGGGAAGCACCCAGCGCTCCCGCTGCCGGTCGCCCCGGCGCCAGCGGTGCAGCGCCGGCCGGTGCGTGTGGCCGTGAACGATGCAGTCGGCGGACATCCGGTCCAGCAGCTGGTCGACGGCCGCGGGATTCACGTCCATGAGGTACTCGTCCTTCGCCTGC
Source organism: uncultured Burkholderiaceae bacterium (assembly GCA_964509685.1). Classification (GTDB taxonomy): domain Bacteria; phylum Pseudomonadota; class Gammaproteobacteria; order Burkholderiales; family Burkholderiaceae_E; genus JAMLIN01. The sequence goes on along the minus strand of CAZDYQ010000154.1, from coordinate 1,104 downwards.
TTGCTCGCCTCGCTGGCGTCCCGGTAGGCACGGGCGAGCCGCTCGCGCTCGGCGACGGGCCTGGCCAGGAAGGCGTCCTGCCAGGCGGCCTCCCGGCTGCTCGTCCGGAAGCGCTGGTATTCGATGTCGTCGGTGCACAGCGCATCGCCATGGCAGAGCACGACGCGCCGGCCGAAGGCCTCCAGGATGACGGGTTCCTCGCACAGCTCGAAGCCGGCCCGCTGCGGATAGCTCTCGACGATCGCCGGATCGGGCTGGCGACCGAGCAGGAAGTCGCGATTGCCACGGATCACGCGGATGCGCATGCCGTCGCTGGCGAGCCGCGCGAGCGCGGCGGCGAGCTCCTCCGCGGCCTGGTCGGTGCTGTCGTCGCCGATCCAGGCCTCGAAGAGGTCGCCCAGGAGGAACAGCTCGGTGACGCCGGGAACGGCGTCGTCGAGCGCCGCCAGGAATCGCGCGGTGAGCTCGGGCGCATGCGCGCCCAGATGCATGTCGGATGCGATCAGCGCGCGCCGCGCGCCATCGATCCGAACCGTGGCGACCGGCTCAGCCGCCAACCCGCACCACCGACTCGATCAGCACGGGCTCCCTCGGCACGTCCCGGAAGGGGCCGACGGTGCCCGTGGGGACCTTGCGGATCCGGTCGACCACGTCCATGCCCTCGATGACCCTGCCGAAGACGGTGTAGCCGTAGCCGTCGTGGCCGGGATAGTTGAGCGAATCGTTGTCGACCACGTTGATGTAGAACTGAGAGGTGGCCGAGTTCGGGTCGCCGGTGCGCGCCATGGCGATGGTCCCCCGATCGTTCTTCAGGCCGTTGTTGGACTCGATCTCGATCGGCGCACGGGTCTTGCGGGTCTGCAGGTTGCCGTCGTAGAAGTCCGCCCCGAAGCCGCCGCCCTGGATCATGAACCCGCTGATCACGCGGTGGAAGATCGTGCCGTCGTAGTGGTCGTCGTCGACGTACTGCAGGAAGTTGGCGACCGACTTGGGCGCCTTGTCCGGGTACAGCTCGACGACGATCTCGCCCTCGGACGTCTTGATCAGGACCTGCGGATTGGACTGGGCGGACGCGCCCTCGGGGCCGATTGCCAGGCCCAGGGC
>CAZDYQ010000153.1:0-4997 GCA_964509685.1 uncultured Burkholderiaceae bacterium | reverse complement strand
TGATCACGGTGAGCGCGACGATCGACCATCCCCAGTTGCCGATGAAGCCGTGCAGCACGGTGAGCAGCCAGTGGATCGGCTTGGCCAGGATGGTCAGCCAGCCATAGTCGACGGTCAGCTCCAGGCCCGGGGCCAGCTGCTCGAGCACCTGCTGGTCCTGCGGCCCGACGTAGAACATCGCCTCGGACGTCACCGTCGCGCCGGGCTCGATCGTCCCCAGGGGCGTCTTGATGCCGATCGAGAAAAGGTTCTCGCCGACCTTGGCCGAGTAGTATTCGCGCGGCGTGTCGGGCGCCGGGATCCAGGCCGAGGCGAAGTAGTGCTGGATCACGCCCACCCAGCCGTCGTTCGCGGTCTGGGTGAAGCTCGCCTTGCCGGCGCCGATGTCGTCGAAGCTCACCTTCTGGAACTTGTCGGCGTCGGTGTACACGACGGGTCCGGTGTAGGTGCTGTAGAACATCGTGCCGCCCGGGGCCGGCGAGCCGTCGCGGGTGATCTGCCGGTAGATCGTCGGGCCGGCCGGCGCATCGCCCACGTTCGTGACTTCGTCGCGGACGTGGACCACGTAGGAGCCGGGCTCGAGGTCGTAGTGCCGCACAAGGCGCAGGCCGCCGCTCTCCGAGGTGAGCGACAGGCGCTTGCTGCCGTTGGCGAGCGTGGCCTCGCCCTGCAGCGTGAACGGCGAACGGTGCGTGGGATAGCTGCTGCCCTGCGGCGCGCCGATCAGGCCGTTCTGCGCGAGGTAGACCCGGCCGCCCGACTGCTCGAGCATGACCACGTTCCGGCTGGAATCCTCGGTCTCCTTGTGCTCGAGCAGCTCGGCGTGGACGATCACGCCGCCCGCCGAGCTGATCCGCAGGTCCAGCACGTCATTGCCGAACCGGAACACCTGCCCCTGGGCGACCGCCTGGGCGTCCGCGCCGGGCAGCTGCGCCGCCGGGGTCGCGCCCGGGGCGGCCGGCACCGTCGAGGCGCCCGCCGTCGGCACGCTGGCATCGCCGTCGCCCCCGCCCGGGCCCGCCTGGCCGGATTCCGCCTGCTGGGTCGCCGGCGGCGGCCCGCCGAGCAGCGACGCCTTGCCGTTGTGGCGCTGCCATCCGTCCCAGAGGAACAGCAGGGACATCGAGAAAACGATCCAGAGGATGGTGCGCTGGGTTTGGGTCTGCATGTCGTTCTCAGTCGTCCAGGAGCGCGCCGGGGCGCCCCGCATGGGTACCGCAGGAGCAGTTCGGGCGGAGGGGCCGGCCGAGGGTTGCCGGCACCTCGTCGATGCCGCCGGGGTGCAAACGATGGCAGCGCGACAGGCGGCGCAGCGCGAGCCAGCCGCCGCGCAGCGCCCCATGCCGCTCGATCGCCTCGATGGCGTACTCCGAGCAGGTGGGAAGGAAGCGGCAACGCGGGGCCATCATCGGGCTGATCGCGAGCCGGTAGAAACGCACGAGGAAGGTCAGCAGCTTACGCATCGGGCGTCTCGCGCGAGCAGGTCGTCCAGCTCTTCGCGCCAGAGGCGCTTGCGCGCCCGCTGGGTGAGCGTCTCGAAGCCGGCCGGGCGGCGCGCCAGGCGCAGCAGCGCCGGTGCGCGCGGCCGGCAGGACGCCGACCGTGCCCGCCATGCTTCACGGGCGATCCGGCGCAAGGTGTTCCGATCCACCGCCCGCTTGAGCAGGCGCTTCGGGATCGCCATCAGGAGGATATCGCCGTCGGGCTCCGTGGCGCCACCGGGGGGCGCCGGGACGCGGCGTACAAGGACGAAGTGTGCGCTGGCTACCGTCCCCCGTTTGCGAGGGCCGGAGCCGCGACCGTCGCCGGGTCGGCGGTCAGCCTGGGACGGGCCGGCCGGCCCGGGACGAGACCCCATCACCGGCGCGATGCGCCGGGTCAGACGGCCAGGCGCTTGCGACCCTTGGCGCGCCGGGCGCGAATGACGGCGCGACCGCCGCGGGTCTTCATCCTGACCAGGAAGCCGTGGGTGCGCTTGCGTCGGGTAACCGACGGCTGGAAAGTGCGTTTCATGTCTGGTATCCGAGGTCGTCGGGCTTCGTCGCCCCGCGCCACCGGGACCGCGGCCTGGCCGGGCCGCTGGGGCAGCAACGAAGCGGCAATGCGGAAAAAGCCTTCGATTACAACCTATTGCGGGACGTCCTGTCAATGGCGGGGTCGTCAGGCAGCGACGGGCGGAGTACAATGGACAGTCGGCTCCGACAACGAAATCCGGCGGCACGTCGGCCGAGCCGGATCCCGATCCCGAGCCCCCAACCGACACCACGATGATGCAAGAACGTTGGCGCGAGTGCGTCCTCCGCCTCGAGGCCAAGCTTCCGCCGCAGCAATTCAAGCCCTGGATAAAGCCCCTGGTCTTTATCGGCTATGAAGAGAGTGAGCGCTTGCTCAGGATTGGCGTCACCAATCCCCAGAAGCTCAACTGGGTCCGCAACCAGTTCGAGCCGCTGATCGCCGTCGTCATCAAGGAGCTCTTCGATCCCGACGCGCGGCTCCAGTTCGAACTGGTGCGCCCCGACCAGGTGGCCGAATCCCCCGGCCGCGACTCCGGCAACGGCGGCGGGGACACGGCCCTGGCCGAACCCGTCACCGAGATCCGTCGGCCACGGGTCGGCGTGCTGGCCCCCAACGGCCTGCGCCCGGACCTGTCCTTCGACACCTTCGTCAACGGCAAGGCCAACCAGATCGCCGTGTCCGCGGCACTGCAGGTGGTCGAGCAGCCGGGCACGGCCTACAACCCGCTCTTCGTCTATGCCGGCACCGGCCTGGGCAAGACGCACCTGATGCACGCGGTGGGCAACTCGCTGGCGCAGATCAGCCCCGACATCCAGATCCTGTACGTCAGCGCGCAGGAATACTTCGACGAAATGGTGCGCGCGATCCAGCGCAAGACCGCGCAGGAATTCAAGCGCAAGTACCAGCACCTGGACCTGCTGCTCGTCGACGACATCCAGTTCCTGAGCGGCAAGGAGCGCACGCAGGAGGAGTTCTTCTACACCTTCGAGTCGCTCATCACCGCCCGCAAGCAGCTCGTCATCACCTGCGACACCTATCCGCGCGACCTCTCCGAGTTCCAGGACCGGCTGCTGTCGCGGCTCGGCTCGGGCCTCATCGTCGAGATCGAGCCGCCCGAGCTCGAGATGCGGGTGGCGATCCTCCTTCGCAAGGCCGAGGCGGTCGGCGTCGCCCTGCCCGACGATGTCGCGTTCCTCATCGCCAAGAACCTGCGCTCGAACGTGCGCGAACTCGAAGGCGCCCTGAACCGCGTGATCGCCTTCGCGCGCTTCCGCGAAACGCGCGTCGACCTGGAGCTCGCCCGCGAGGCCCTGAAGGACCTCTTCGAACTCAATCGCCCGCCCGTCTCGATCGACAAGATCCAGCGCTCGGTGGCCGAGCAGTTCGGGATCAAGGTCGCCGACATGTTCTCCAAGCGTCGCCCGGCCAACATTGCCCGGGCGCGCCAGGTCGCGATGTACTTCGCCAAGGAACTCACCCAGAAGAGCTTCCCCGAGATCGGCGAGGCCTTCGGGGGTCGCGACCACACCACCGTGATGCACGCGGTCAAGCGCGTGGCGGAACTGCGCCAGCACGACGCCGAGTTCAATCGCCAGCTCCACCTCGTCGAACAGGCCCTGCGCGCATGAAGCCTGTGGACAAGGCGGGGGTGCAAACTGTGGACAGCGGTCGGACGACCGGTGGACCGGCCTGCGGACAACCCGGCCACAAATGTGCACAAGGCGGGCGAGCCCCGGAGCCGCCCCGTTTCATCCACAGTCGTCCCCAGCGACCGGCACACGATATCCACAGGCGCCGATTCCTCGCAAACCCGCGCCGGCACTGTCCGCGCGATGCTTTTCAACAGACTTGGCCCGCATACAGACAACAGCAGCAACAGGACTAAAACAAATGCTACTGATGAAAGCGAACCGAGACGCGATCCTCAAGCCGCTGCAGACCGTTGCCGGCATCGTCGAGCGTCGCCATACCCTGCCGATCCTGGCCAATGTCCTGATCCGCAAGAACGAGGAAACCGTCTCGCTGCTCGCGACCGACGTCGAGATCCAGATCAGCACCGAAGCCGAGCTCGGCGGCGACCCGGGTCCCGTGGCGACCACCGTCGCCGCGCGCAAGCTGATCGACATCCTGCGCAGCCTTCCGGAGAGCGCCGAGGTCAGCATCGCGCTCGACAACCGCAAGGCCAGCGTGCGGGCCGGCAAGAGCCGCTTCGCCCTGCAGACGCTGAGCGCCGACGACTATCCGACCGTCGCGATCACCGAGGAGAACACCACCCGGTTCAGCCTGCCGCAGAAGCAGCTCAAGCACCTGTTCCACATGGTCCATTTCGCGATGGCCCAGCAGGACATCCGCTACTACCTGAACGGGCTGCTGCTGGTCACCGACGGCGACACGATCCGCGTGGTCGCGACCGACGGCCACCGGCTCGCCTACTGCCAGGCCGAGCTCGAAGGCGCCGAGCTCGCGCGACAGGAAGTCATCATCCCGCGCAAGACGGTGCTCGAGCTGCAGCGGCTGCTCGCCGACAGCGACGACCCGGTGGAGATCGCCGTGGCGCCGAACCAGGCGCGCTTCGCCTTCGGCGGCGTCGAGATGATCTCCAAGCTGGTCGAGGGCAAGTTCCCCGACTACCAGCGCGTCATCCCGCAGGGCTACACCAAGCGCCTGCTCATCCGGCGCGACGACCTCGCCGCCTCGCTGGCGCGCGCCTCCATCCTCACCACCGAAAAGTTCAAGGGCGTGCGGCTCGCCGCCTCCAGCCAGGGCCTCAAGGTGCAGATCACCAACGCCGAGCAGGAAGAGGCCGTCGACGAGATCGAGGCCGACTACCAGGGCGACGAGATCGAGGTCGGCTTCAACGTCTCGTACCTCCAGGACGTGCTCGGCAACCTGAAGGTCGAGAACGTCTCGATCGAGTTCGGCGACTCCAACACCAGCGCCCTCCTCACGGTTCCCGACGACGAGAGCTTCAAGTACGTCGT
>CAZDYQ010000152.1:0-5059 GCA_964509685.1 uncultured Burkholderiaceae bacterium | reverse complement strand
TCAGCCCGTCCTGGATTCGACGAATCGCCGAAGGCTGCCGAAGGTTTCGAAGATGTCGGCACTGACTTCGTCATCGGCGATCTCGATGCCGAAGGTTTCCTCGATGGCGGTCAGGATGGCAATGACGGCCATGGAATCGATCTCGGGAATCGCGCCGAGCAGCAGGGCGTCGTCGTCCAGCGGCTCGGGCAGTGCCTGCGGCCCGAGGGCGGCCTCGAGGATCTCTCGAAGCGATGAACTAGTGGAATTTCTCATTCCCGGATTGTAGGGTGCCGGCCAGAATTGGAATGTGCCCTTTTCAACGCGACCAACGCGAAGAACGGGCCGCCAAGAGCATCCTCGATCGCACCTGGAATTCGCCGAGGCAGGCGAACGAGCATCTTGCGAACCTTCCCATGACCATCGCCATTTCCGGTCTCGTCCGCGAGGCCAGCATGCGCCGCCCCTCCGGCGAGGCCCTCCGGGACGGCAAGGGGGCATGCACCTACGAGGAGCTCGAGGACCGCGTCGACCGGTTCGCGCACGCTGTCGTCCGCGCGGGGCTCGAGCGCTCGGCGCGCGTGGCAGTCTATTCGGACAAGTCGATCGACGCGGTCGTCGCCCTGTTCGGCGCCTCCCGCGCCGGCGGTGTGATTGTGCCGGTCAATCCCCTCCTGCGCCCGGAGCAGGTCGGCTACATCCTGCGCGACTGCAACGTCTCCGTCCTGGTCACGACCGGCCCGCGCCTGAAGGGCCTGCTGCCGGTCCTGCAGGCGTGTCCCGATCTGCGCCTCGCGATCTGCCTCGGCGCGCCCCCCGCCATGGACGAGGCGCCCGCCTTCGGGCTCGAGACGATGGAGGCGGTGCTCGCGAACGACGCCCGCGTCGCCCTGCACCGGTCGATCGATGCCGACATGGCGGCGATCCTCTATACCTCGGGGAGTACCGGAAACCCCAAGGGCGTGGTGCTGTCCCACCGCAACATGGTGGCGGGAGCCGAGAGCGTGGCGAGCTACCTGGAGAACACGCCCGACGACCGGATCCTGGTCGCGCTGCCGCTGTCCTTCGACTACGGCCTTTCCCAGGTCACCACCGCGTTCCATGTCGGTGCGATGGCGGTCCTGCACAACCACCTCCTGCCCGCCGAGACGGTCCGCGTCATGGCGCGCGAGCGAATCACCGGGCTCGCCGGCGTGCCGCCGCTCTGGATGCAGCTCACCTCGGTCGAGTGGCCCGAGTCGATCGACGAGCACCTGCGGTATTTCACCAACTCCGGCGGCGCGATGCCGACCCGCACGCTGGCGCTGCTGCGCGAGCGCGTGCCGCGCGCGCTGCCCTACCTGATGTACGGACTGACCGAAGCCTTCCGCTCGACCTACCTGCCGCCGTCGGAGATCGACCGCCGGCCGACCTCGATCGGCAAGGCGATCCCGAATGCGGAGGTGATGGTCGTGCGCCCCGACGGCACCGAATGCGCGGTGGACGAGCCGGGCGAGCTCGTGCACCGGGGGGCGCTGGTCGCGATGGGCTACTGGAACGACGAGGAGCGCACCCGCGAGCGCTTCCGCCCCGTGCCCGGCCAGCGCCCGGGGTTGATGCTGCCCGAGTACGCCGTCTGGTCGGGGGATACCGTCCGGCGCGACGCCGAGGGTTTCCTGTACTTCGTCGGCCGCCGCGACGAGATGATCAAGACCTCGGGCTATCGTGTCAGCCCGACCGAGGTCGAGGAGGGCGTGTTCCGCACCGGGATGGTCGCCGAGGTAGCCGCGTTCGGCGTGCCGCATCCGATGCTCGGCCAGGTGATCGTGGTGGTGGCCAAGCCCGCCGACGGAACCGAGCCGGACACCGCGAAGCTCCTGGCCGCGTGCAAGGCGCACCTGCCGATGTACATGCTGCCCGCGCATGTCGAGTGGTCCGGCGAGACGCTGCCGCGCAATGCGAACGGCAAGATCGACCGCAAGGCCCTGAGCGCTGCGCACCAGGGCAGGTTCGAGGATTCCACAGGGCCATGACGACTTCCATCCACTTCCCGGATCATGCGCCCATCCATGCGTTCGACCGCGTCGGCGGCGAACTGGTGATCGGCGGCGTGCCGCTTTCCCGGCTTGCCGCCCGGATCGGCAGGACGCCGTTCTACGCCTACTCCCGCGAGGCGATCTCGGCGCGCGTCGCCGAGCTGCGGGCGGCCTTGCCCGAGGCCGTCCGATTGCACTACGCGATGAAGGCCAACCCGATGCCGGCGCTCGTGGCGCATCTCGTGGGGCTTACCGACGGCATCGATGTCGCGTCGGCGCAGGAGATGCATGTCGCGCTCGATGCCGGCGCGGACCCCGGGCACATGAGCTTCGCCGGGCCCGGCAAGACGCCGGAGGAGATCTCCCGGGCGATCGCCGCGGGAGTGGCGATCAACCTCGAGTCCGAGGGCCAGTACCGGGCCGCGCTCGTGGCGGCCGAGACCCTCGGTATCGCGCCGAGACTCGCCATCCGGATCAATCCCGCCTTCGAGCTCAAGTCCTCCGGGATGCAGATGGGCGGCGGCCCCAAGCCCTTCGGCATCGACGAGGAGCTCGTGCCCGGCCTGGTCGCCCGCATGTGCGCCGATGGCGTGCCCCCGGTCGGGCTGCACATCTACTCCGGCTCGCAGAACCTCAGGGCCGACGCGATCATCGAGGCGCAGCGCAACAGCGTGAGCCTCGGCATCCGCCTGGCGGCGCAGCTGCCCGACGGACTCGAGTGGCTGAACATCGGCGGCGGCTTCGGCGTGCCCTATTTCCCCGGCGAGGCGCCACTCGACGTGGGCCGGATCGGTGAGGCGCTCGCTCCCCTGTGCGAGGAGGCGGCGCGCCACGGGGTCGGCCCGCTCGTCCTCGAACTGGGACGCTACCTGGTCGCCGAGGCGGGCGTCTATGTGACCCGTGTGCTGGACCGCAAGGTCTCGCGCGACCGCACCTTCCTCGTCGTCGACGGCGGTCTGCACCACAACCTCGCAGCGTCGGGCAACTTCGGCCAGGTGCTGCGCAAGAACTATCCCGTGGCGATCGGCAACCGGCTGGATGCGCAGGCGACGGAGCCGCAGACGGTCGTAGGCCCGCTCTGCACGCCCCTCGACCTGCTGGCCGATCGCATGGCGCTTGCGCCGGCCCAACCGGGCGACTTCGTCGTGGTCTTCATGGCCGGCGCCTATGGCCTGAGCGCGAGCCCGACGCGCTTCCTGTCGCATCCCGAACCCGCCGAAGCGCTCGTCTGATGACCGGGGAGCTTCGCCAGATCGCCAGACAGCCGGTCCGCTTCGCTGCGGCCGACCGGCAGATGGTCGGGATCTACCACTTCCCGAAGCCGGCTTCGCCGAACGGGGTCACCGCGCTGCTGTGCAACCCCTTCGGACAGGAGGCCGTTCGCTCCCATCGGGTATTCACCGTGCTCGCCGATCGCCTGGCGCAGCGGGGGGTGCCGACCTTGCGGTTCGACTACTACGGCACCGGCGATTCCCTCGGGGCGGACGACGCGGGGGACCTAGAGGGCTGGGTGCGCGACGTCCTCGCGGCGCAGGACAAGCTCGATGCGCTCGCCCGGCCGGCGCACCGGGTCTGGATCGGCCTGAGGCTCGGCGCGCTGCTCTGCGCGCTGGCGTCGCGCGCCTCGGCGGTCCCGCTCGACACGATCGTCTTCTGGAATCCGATCGCCGAGGGCGACGCCTACCTGCGCGAGCTCGCCCGGGCCGACCGCGAGGCGCGGCTGGGGGCGTTGAGCCTCGATGCCGCGAGGTACCGGCGCCTCGCACGCGAGCCACTCCCGGTCGAGCCCGACGAGGCTCTCGGTTTCCCGCTGTCGGAGTCCCTGCGCCGCCAGCTGAAGGCCCAGACGGGAGAGGCGTATGCGGCGACGCGTTGCGCCCGGGCGGTGGTCGCGATGCCGGGCGGGCCGGAGCCTGCATGGATGACGCGACTTCGGTCGGCCAGGAGCGGGGCGGGGCAGCTGGACGTGCGCAGCCTCGATGACGGCATCGACTGGGCGACGAACGATGCCGGCGGCTCGACCATCGCGCCGGCGAGTACCGTCGGCCTGATCGTTCCCATCGTGCTCGAGGCGATCCGATGAACGAGCGGACGCTTCAGTTCGGCCCGTCGCGCGAACTGGTCGGGACGCTGTGCACGCCGCCCGCCGCCTCGCGCCCTGCGGCGGGCGCGACGGGCCTGCTTCTCCTCAACGCCGGCATCGTGCACCGCATCGGCCCTCACCGGATCAATGTCCGGCTGGCGCGCGAAGCCGCCACCCTCGGCGTTCCCAGCCTGCGGTTCGATCTCGCCGGTCGCGGCGACAGCCTGCCGGCCGCCTCCGGCCTGCCCTACGACGAGCAGGCCGCCGCCGACGTCTGCGAGGCCGTTGCCACGCTGTGCCGCTACGCCCGCGTGGATAGCGTCATGGTGTTCGGCATCTGCTCGGGGGCCGACGATGGCCTGGCCGCCGCGATGAAGGAGCCCCGGATCACGTCGCTCGTCATGTTCGACCCACCCATCTACCCGAACCTGCGCTGGCGGCTCCGAAGCTACCTGGGGAAGCTTCGCAAGTTCGGCATCCGTGGCGGCATCGAGCGGTTCCTCGCGATGCGGCAGATCATGGCGGGCGTGGATATCGGCGAGGGCGACAACTATGGACGCGACGTGCTTCCGCTGCAGGAGTACCGCGCGCGGCTGCGGGCGCTCGTGGACCGGGGTGCCGCGGTGCGGCTCGTGTACTCCGGAAGTTCCTGCGACGACACCGATTTCCTCGCCCAGCGCCGGACCGTCCTGCAACCGGCCGGGCTGGAGGGGTTGGTCGAGGCCGAGTTCCTCCCGGACGTGGACCATGTCGTCAGCACCCGGGCCGCGCAGGACCTCCTGGTGGCACGGCTGCACGACTGGATCGCCCGGCTCGGGGAGGGGCGGGCCGGCGACGCACGCGAGCGGGCATGCTGAGGCTCGCGCTCGTCATCGACTCGGATCCCGTGTGCCGGTATGTCGGGGACCTGCTCGAGGCGCTTGCCGCGGGGGATGCCGGTTCGGCGCGACGGATATCGCTGTCGGCGCTCGTGATGCCGGCC
>CAZDYQ010000151.1:0-5196 GCA_964509685.1 uncultured Burkholderiaceae bacterium | reverse complement strand
GCACGCAGCAGTAGTCGAACTCGATGCCCTGCCCGATCCGGTTCGGCCCGCCGCCGAGCACCATGATCTTGCGACGGTCGGTCGGCGCCGCCTCGTCCTCCTCGTCGTAGGTGGAGTACATGTACGCGGTATTCGTGGCGAACTCCGCCGCGCAGGTGTCCACCCGCTTGTACACCGGGCGCACGCCCAGCGCATGGCGGCGGGCGCGAACCTGGTCGGCTTCCACGCCGAGCAGCCTTGCGAGCCGTCGGTCGGAGAAGCCGCTGCTCTTCAGCAGGCGCATTTCCTCCGCCGTGATCGAGTCGAGCGTGCGCTGGCGCACCTCGCCCTCGAGCCGGACGATCTCGGCAATCTGGGCGAGGAACCAGGGATCGATCGCCGATTCGTCGTGGATCTCCTCGAGGCTCATGCCGATGCGCATCGCGTCGGCGACGTAGAGGATGCGATCCGGTCCCGGCTCGCCGAGTTCGCGCCTGATGTCGTCCTCGTCGTCGGAGCGCTCGTCGAGCCCGTCGATGCCCGTCTCGAGCCCGCGAAGCGCCTTCTGGAAGCTCTCCTGGAACGTCCGGCCGATCGCCATCACCTCGCCCACGGACTTCATCTGGGTCGTGAGCCGCGAGTCCGCGGACGGGAACTTTTCGAAGGCGAAGCGCGGGATCTTGGTGACGACGTAGTCGATCGTGGGCTCGAACGAGGCCGGCGTCGCCCCGCCCGTGATGTCGTTGCGCAGTTCGTCGAGCGTGAAGCCGACCGCCAGCTTGGCGGCGATCTTCGCGATCGGGAAGCCCGTTGCCTTGGAGGCGAGCGCCGACGAACGCGAGACCCGCGGATTCATCTCGATGACGATCATGCGGCCGTCGGCCGGATTCACCGCGAACTGGACGTTGGAGCCCCCCGTCTCGACGCCGATCTCCCGCAGGATCGCGATCGATGCGCCGCGCATCAGCTGGTATTCCTTGTCGGTCAGCGTCTGCGCCGGCGCCACCGTAATGGAGTCGCCGGTGTGCACGCCCATCGGGTCGAGGTTCTCGATCGAGCACACGATGATGCAGTTGTCCGCGCGGTCGCGGACCACTTCCATCTCGAACTCCTTCCAGCCGATGAGGGACTCCTCGATCAGGAGCTCGTTCGTGGGCGAGGCCTCCAGGCCGCGCTTGCAGATGGTCTCGAACTCCTCGGCGTTGTAGGCGATGCCGCCGCCCGTGCCACCGAGCGTGAAGCTCGGCCGGATGATCACCGGGAACCCGATGCCGCGCTGGACCTCCCAGGCCTCGGACAACGAATGCGCGATGCCGGAGCGCGCCGATCCCAGTCCGATCCGGGTCATCGCCTCCTTGAACTTGAGCCGGTCCTCGGCCTTGTCGATCGCGTCGGGCGAGGCGCCGATGAGCTCGACGCCGAAACGCTCCAGTACCCCGTGCCGGTGCAGGTCGAGGGCGCAGTTCAGCGCCGTCTGCCCGCCCATCGTCGGCAGGATGGCGTCGGGGCGCTCCTTCTCGATGATGCGCTCGATGACCTTCCAGGTGATCGGCTCGATGTAGGTGACGTCGGCCGTGTCCGGGTCGGTCATGATCGTCGCCGGATTGCTGTTGACGAGGATGACGCGGTAGCCCTCCTCGCGCAGCGCCTTGCAGGCCTGGGCGCCGGAATAGTCGAACTCGCAGGCCTGGCCGATGACGATGGGACCCGCGCCGATGATGAGGATGCTCTCGAGGTCGGTACGTTTGGGCATTTTGTGCTCAGGCTCCTTGTCCGCGGGCGCCTTCCATCAGCGCGATGAACTGGTCGAACAGGTAGCCGATGTCGCTGGGCCCCGGGCTGGCTTCCGGATGCCCCTGGAAACAGAACGCCGGCCGGTCCGTCCGGGCAAGGCCCTGGATCGAACCGTCGAAGAGGGAGCGGTGCGTGACCTCCAGGTTGGGCGGCAGGCTGTCCGGGGACACCGCGAAGCCGTGGTTCTGGCTGGTGATCACCACCCGGCCGTCGCGCTCGTCGCGCACCGGATGGTTCGCCCCGTGGTGGCCGAACTTCATCTTCTCCGTGCGGGCGCCGCTGGCGAGGGCGAGTATCTGGTGGCCGAGGCAGATGCCGAAGACCGGGATGGACCGTTCGATGAAACCCGCGGTCGCCTCGATCGCGTAGTCGCAGGGCTCCGGGTCCCCCGGTCCGTTCGACAGGAAGATGCCGTCGGGGGCGTGCGCCAGGGCTTCCTCGAGGCTCGTCCGGGCGGGCACCACGACGATCTCGCAGCCCCGGTCGGCGAGCAGGCGCAGGATGTTCCGCTTGACCCCGAAGTCGTACGCGACGACCTTGAAGCGCGAGGGCGCGGCCGGCTGGTGGCCGGACCCATGGCGCCAGGATCCCTCGGACCAGCGGTAGGCGCTCGGCGTGGAGACGACCCTGGCGAGGTCCATGCCGGCCAGTCCCGGGAAGGCGCGGGCCGCCGCGACGGCCCGCTCGACGTCGATCGGTTCGCCGGGTTCGGCCGCCGCCACAAGGCAGGCGTTCTGCGCGCCGCGTTCGCGCAGCAGGCGGGTCAGGCGGCGGGTGTCGATGCCCGCAATGGCCGGGACGCCCTCGTGCGCGAGGTAGTTGGACAGCGAGTCGGTGGCACGCCAGCTGGACACGCGCGGCGGCAGGTCCTTGATGACCAGCCCAGCCGCCTGGATGCGTCCCGATTCGGCATCCTCGGGATTGACCCCGACATTGCCGATGTGGGGATACGTTAGGGTGACGATCTGGCGGGCGTAGCTCGGGTCGGTGAGGATCTCCTGGTAGCCGGTCATGGCGGTGTTGAACACCGCCTCACCGGTGGCTTCGGTCGGCGCGCCGATCGAATGGCCGCGAAAAATCGTACCGTCGGCCAGGGCGAGGACGGCATCGGGGCGTTGGGGCAGCAATGTCGGGGGCTCCTGTTCGGGCTTCGCCGGGTCGAGGCCCGGGGGCGATCTGGGTGGCCCGCCGGCTTCGGCCACGCGCCCGCCGCGCATTGGGCGCGGTGCGACCGGGGCATGGGAAACCAGGGGCCGGGACGGGGATGCGACGGGAGCCGCAAACGAACCGGCCCGATTACCGACGGCTGCTCTTGCGGAGTCTGGCGGGACCCCGGGAGCGGGCCAAGGCGAAGCTTTCCGAGAGGCTATTCTACCAGAGGGAAACCGCTCAGATGACGCCCTTGTCACGCAAGGCGCCGATCTCGGCCTCGCCGAGTCCGATTTCCCGCAACACCTCGTCGGTGTGCTCGCCCAGGGCGGGTCCCGGCCAGCGGATCTCGCCGGGCGTATCCGACAGCCGCGGCACCACGGCCGGCATCGCGAGCGTGGTCCCGTCGGCGAGCGGCACCCGCCGGATCATGTCGCGCGCCCTGAACTGGGGATCGTCCACCCAGTCGGCGGCGCTGTAGATGCGGCCGGCAGGCACTTCCGCCCGGGCCATGGCCTCGAGGGCCTCCTCGAGCGGATGCCGGGACGTCCAGGCCGAGATCGCCGCGTCGATCTCCTCGGCGCGTTTCGCCCGCCCGGCGTTGTTCGCGAGCGAAGGATCCTCCGCGAGGTCGGCCCGGCCGATGGCGAGCATCAGGCGGCGGAAGATGGAGTCGCCGTTCCCGCCGATCACGATGTGCTGGCCGTCGGCGGTGGGATAGGTATTCGACGGGACGATGCCCGTGAGGTTCGTGCCCGTGCGCTCGCGCACGATGCCGTAGCGGTCGTATTCCGGGAGCGTGCTCTCCATCATGTTGAACACGGATTCGTAGAGCGCCACGTCCACCACCTGGCCCCGGCCCGTCGCGGCGCGCTGGTGGACCGCCATGAGCGCCCCGATCACGGCATGCAGCGCCGCCAGGGAGTCGCCGATGGACAGGTTCATCCGCACCGGCGGCCGGTCCGGGAATCCGGTGACGTAGCGCATGCCGCCCATGGATTCGGCGATGGCGCCGAAGCCCGGCCGGTCGCGGTACGGCCCGTCCTGCCCGTAGCCCGACAGCCGCACGAGGACGAGGCCGGGGTTGTCCGCCGAGAGGCGGTCGTAGCCAAGGCCCCACTTCTCCAGCGAGCCCGGGCGAAAGTTCTCGATCACGATGTCGGCCCCGGCGGCGAGCCGGCGCACCAGGTCCTGGCCCTCGGGCTGGCGCAGGTCGATGCAGACGGAGCGCTTGTTGCGGGCCTGCACGAACCACCACAGCGAGGTGCCGGACGGATCGTCGGGCCACAGCTTGCGCCACTTGCGCAGCGGGTCGCCGCCCTCGCCCCGCGGCCCCGGCGGCGGCTCGACCTTGATCACGTCGGCGCCGAAGTCGGCCATCATCCTGCCGGCGAAGGGGCCCGCGATCAGCTGCCCGAGCTCGATCACCCGCAGTCCGCGCAGCGCGCCGCGGCTCGTTTCCATTGCGTTCTCCATGGTCATCTCAGTCGACGTTGCGCCGGTCGCGCAGCGCGTGCGCGATGGTGCTCGGATCGACGTACTCCAGCTCGCTGCCGACCGGCACGCCCCGCGCCAGCCGCGTCACGCGCAGCCCGCGCGCGCGCAGCATCTCGCCGACATAGTGGGCGGTGGCCTCGCCCTCCTGGGTGAAATTGGTGGCGAGGATCACCTCCTTCACGACGCCGTCGCAGGCCCGCTCGAGCAGGCGCTCGAAATGGATGTCGCGCGGCCCCACGCCCTCGATGGGCGAAAGCCGTCCCATGAGCACGAAGTACAGCCCCGGGTAGGAGTGCGTCTGCTCGACCATCAGCTGGTCGGCCGGCGTCTCGACGACGCACAGCAGGCTCAGGTCGCGCCGCGGGGACTCGCAGGTCTCGCAGACCTCGCGCTCGGTGAACGTATTGCAGCGCGCGCAATGCCGGATCTTCGCGACCGACTCGGCGAGCGCCCGGCTGATCTCCAGCGCCGCCTCGCGATCGTGCTGCAGCAGGTGGTAGGCGAAGCGCTGCGCCGAGCGGGCACCGACGCCGGGCAGCTTGCGCAGCGCGGTCGTCAGGGCATCGAGCGAGGCGGGACCACGCGCCGACATCCGAGGCGATGCTCAGAACGGCATCTTGAAGCCCGGGGGCAGCGGCAGGCCCTGGGTAAGGCCGGCCATCTTCTCCTGGGCGGTCTGCTCGGCCTTGCGCAGCGCGTCGTTCACCGCGGCCACCACCAGGTCCTCGAGCATGTCGCGGTCGTCCTCGAACAGGCTCGGGTCGATCTGGATGCGGC
>CAZDYQ010000150.1:0-5278 GCA_964509685.1 uncultured Burkholderiaceae bacterium | reverse complement strand
GCGAGATCTCGAAGCCCTTGCCCTCGCCCCAGAGGATGTTCTCCTTCGGCACGCGGACGTTCTCGAACTTCAGGTGCATGTGGCCGTGCGGCGCGTGATCGTGGCCGAAGACCCGCATCGGCCCGAGGATCCTGACGCCCGGGGTGTCCATGGGCACCAGGATCTGCGACTGCTGCCGGAAGGGCTCGGCCTCGGGGCTGGTGACGACCATGACGATCATGATCTTGCAGCGCGGGTCGCCGGCCCCGGAAATGTAGTACTTCTCTCCGTTGATGACCCATTCGTCGCCATCGAGCACCGCCTGCGTGCGGATGTTGCGGGCGTCGGACGATGCGACGGCGGGCTCGGTCATGGCGAATGCCGAGCGGATTTCGCCGGCCAGCAGCGGCTTGAGCCACTTCTCCTTCTGCTCCGGGGTGCCGACCCGCTCGAGCACTTCCATGTTTCCGGTATCCGGCGCCGAGCAGTTGAGGGTCTGCGACGCGAGCGGGTTCTTGCCGAGCTCCGCCGCGATGTAGGCGTAGTCGAGGTTGGACAGGCCTTCGCCGGTCTCGGCATTGGGCAGGAAGAAGTTCCACAGGCCGGCCTTCTTGGCCTTGGACTTGGCGCCCTCGAGCAGCTCGAGCTGGCCCGGCGCATAGCTGAACCGTTCGGCCCGGCCCTCGCCGAGACGGTAGTACTCCTCGGTGATGGGGTCCACGTTCTCGCGGATGTGCGCCTTCACCGCGTCGAGAAGGGGACGCGCCTTCTCGGACATCGCGAGGTCGTTGAGGGTGTCGAACGGATTGTGCTGTCTCACTTTCGCTTCCTTGTCGATGACTGACGCGCCTTGCGTCGGCGGGCCGCGTGCCTCGTCGCCGGCGCGACGGCGGGCCCGATGTGGCTGACGTTTGTCAGGGGAGCACACTAGGCCAGATGGCCAAACCGGTCAAGCGAGCCGCCTCGTCGCGCGCCGCATGGCCTGGGCGGCGTCGTTGACCCGCTCGGGAGGGCATGGGTAAGCTGCCGGCTGACAGATGTCAGGGGAGGAGCGACGCCATGAGCCATCCAGCCGCGAGCCGCGGCGTCGCCGACGCTGCCGCCCCGGTGACCATCGAGCCGCGGGGCGTGCACCGCGTCGACGTGCCCGCGCTCGCCGCATGGCTGCGCGAAGCCCTGCCCGAGGCGGCCGAGGGCCTCGCGCTGCGGCAGTTCCAGGGCGGCATGTCCAATCCCACGTACCTGCTCGAGAGCGCATCGGGCCGGCGCTACGTCCTGCGCAAGAAGCCTCCCGGCAAGCTGCTCGCGCGGGCGCACGCGGTCGATCGCGAGTATCGCGTGATGCGGGCGCTCGCCACGACGCCGGTGCCGGCGCCGCGCATGCTGGCCTACTGCGACGATCCCGCCGTCATCGGCGCGGAGTTCTTCGTGATGGAGCACGTGGACGGTCGCATCATCCCGAGTCCCGGCATGGGGCCGGTGCCCCGGTCCGAGCGCCCGGCGCTCGCGTTCTCCCTGATCGACACGCTGGCCGCGCTGCACTGCGTCGACTGGCGTGGCGCGGGCCTCGAGGATTTCGGTCGGCCCGCGGGATACCTCGCCCGCCAGACCGCGCGCTGGGCGTCGCAGTACGAGGCGGCGAAGAAGGATCTTCCCGCCGACTTCGACTACACGGCGATGGACTGGCTGCGCGACTGGCTTGCCGAACGCGTCGACGTCGCCGACGAGAGCGCGATCGCCCATGGCGACTACCGTCTCGGCAACACCATCGTCCATCCGACGGAACCACGCATCGTCGCGGTGCTCGACTGGGAACTTGCGACGATCGGCCATCCGCTCGCGGATCTGGCGTATCTCTGCCTGCCGTACCGGCTGCCCTCCGACATGTCGGGGGCGGTGGATCTCGTCGCGCAGGGCCTGCCCGCGGAGGAGCAGATCCTCGATCGCTACTGCGAGAGGACGGGGCGCGACGGCATTCCAGACTGGCCGGTCTTCCTCGCCTTCGCCTGTTTCCGCAACGCGGCGATCTCGCAGGGCGTGGCGGCGCGCGCCGCGCAGGGCAACGTCAGCACGACCAGCGCGGACCCGGCGAGCATGGGCGCGCGCGCCCGCCAGATCGCGAATGCGGGCGTGGCGATCGCGCGTTCGACGGATCGGCGCCACGCCTGAAGCTTGACCGCGCGATGAAGCCTCGCTTAGCCTGACATCCGTCAGCCGATGTGCGGACGACCCGCGCCACGACGCGAGTCGCCGCATACCGATACATCCCGGCAGTGCAGAAGGCATAGTCCGAAGGAGGAGACATGGAAAGCAGGAACCGCCGACGAGGCCTTGGAGCCGCCGTCGCCATCGGCGCGGCGCTCGCATTCGCGACGACGAGCCACGCCGACGACTACAAGTGGCCCCGCATGCTCGTGGTCGGCACCCCCGGTACCGCCTCGGGCAGCTTCGCCTCGACCAACGGCTGGGCGCCCGTGCTGCAGCAGGAAAAGGGCATCACGGTCCGGATCGTGCCCGAGGACAACGAGCCGCAGCGCTACCGACGCCTCACCGATCGTCGCGACATCGCGATGAGTTCCGTATCGGTTGCCGAGTTCCGCTTCCAGGTCGAGGGCATCGGCGGCTATGCCGTCACCAAGCCCGTGGCCCAGCGCATCCTCTGGCACCACAACGATTCGCCCTGGGGCTACGTCGTCTCCGGCAACTCGGATCTCAAGACCATCGACGACATCAAGCGTGGTGGCGTTCGCGTCGCCCAGGGCGTCTTCTCGCCGCCGATGGTCGCCTCGGTTCGCAAGGCGCTGCCCGGCTTCCTCGGCATTCCCGAGGGCGAGGAAGACAAGGTGATCACCTACGTGCCCGCCAGCAGCTACGCCGAGAACTGTCGCTCGGTGGTCGAAGGCAAGGCCGATGTCGCCTGGTGCGCCTCGATCAGCTCGGTCCTCTCGGAGATGGAGGGCGCGCCCGGCGGCATCCGCTGGCTGCCCCTGACGCTCGACAACAAGGAGGGCTGGTCGCGCTTCCTCCAGCATCGCCCGATGCTCGTGCCCACCACCATCGACCTGGGCGTGTCCTCGGCGCGCGGGGTGCATGGCGCGACGTCGAACTTCGTCTATGCCGTGGCCGCCGATGCCGACGTGGACCTCGTCTACAACCTGGCGAAGTGGATGCACCAGTCGTTCGACAAGTACAAGGGCACGCATCCGCTCGCGGCGCGCATGGGCCTCGAGCAGTTCCGCGCCTACCTCGACCGCTCGCCGCTGCCGGTGCACGAGGGCACGGTGAAGTACCTGCGCGAGATCAACGCCTGGAGCGCCGAGGACGACGCCTGGAACAAGGAGGCGGCCGAGAAGATGGACAAGTGGATCGCCGCGCGCCAGGCCGCGCTCGCCGAGGCGGCCAAGGCCGGCATCAAGCCCGACTTCCAGGACGAGAAGTTCCTGGCGGTGCTGCGCAAGCACACCGAGGGCCTGGAGGGCTTCCGGACTCGCCTCTGACCCGCCACGACCGGGCGGCGGCCGGGCAGGGTGCCCGCGCCGCCGTGTCCCGCCCCGCGCCCGCGCGCCATCAGGGAGCCGAGGGATCATGACCGACACGCAGACCCGTCCGGGAGACCGGCAGATCGACCCGGAAGAGGTCCTTCCTCCGTCCGAAGTCACCCGGCTCGGTCCGCTCTTCTCCTGGCAGAGCATCCTCTTCGTCATCCTGACCCTGCTCGGGCTGGGCATGGGGCTCGCCTACATCTTCGGCATTCCCCTGGGCGGCGAGCGGCTGCTGGAAGGCGAGTACTACTGGATCTTCATCGGCATGTTCTCGGCCGCCGCCTTCATCGCGCTGCCGGCGTACGCGGGGCAGAAGAAGATCCCCGTCTACGACCTGGTGGCCGCGGCGGTGGCGCTCGGCATCAGCGTGGTCTTCGCCGCGAGGGCCTGGGACATCGTGCAGGCGGGCTGGTACAACGTGCCGATGGGCATCGTCATCCTGCTGATGATGCTGGAGCTGTCCCGACGCAGCGGCGGCCTGCCGTTCCTGATCGTCGTGGTCGTGCTCGGTGCCTATCCCCTGTTCGCCGATCGCGTGCCGGGGATCCTGATGGGCATCCCCTACGACTTCGACCGCATGGTCGAGGCGCACATCTTCCGCGCCGAAGGCATGATGGGCATCACGACCAAGATCGTGGCCGAGATCATCCTGGGCTTCCTCGTGTTCGCCGGGGTGTTGCTCGCCACCGGCGCGGGCGACTTCTTCATCAACCTGGCCAACGCCATCCTCGGACGCTTCCGCGGCGGCCCCGCGAAGGTCTCGGTCGTCGCGAGCGCCTTCTTCGGCAGCCTCTCCGGCAGCATCTTCTCGAACATCGCCGGCACCGGCGCGATCACCATCCCGACGATGAAGCGGATCGGCTATCCGCCGCACTATGCCGGCGCGATCGAGGCCTGCGCCTCGACCGGCGGGGTGATCATGCCGCCGGTGATGGGCGCGATCGCCTTCGTGATGGCGATCACCCTGGGGGTCGACTACGCGGTCGTGATGGTCGCCGCGATCATTCCGTCGCTGCTCTACTACCTCGGCCTGCTGCTGCAGGTCGACGCCTACGCCGCGCGCAACGGGCTCAAGGGGATGGACCGCGAGCAGCTGCCGCGGGCGGGCAGGACCCTGCTGCAGGGCTGGCCGTTCCTGCTGGTGCTGGTCTTCCTCGTCTGGGGCCTGCTCTACAAGCGCTGGGAGTACTACGCGCCCTGGTACGCCTGCCTGCTGATGATCGCGCTGTCGTTCCTGCGGCGAGAGACCTGGATGACCCCGTTGCGGCTCTGGGAGACGATCCGCCAGGTGGGCATCCTCGTCACCCAGACCGCCGCGATCATCCTGCCGATCGCCTTCGTGGTGAGCGGCATGACGATCACCGGCGTCACCGGTTCGATCACCTCGGGCCTGGTGAGCCTCGGCGGGGGCAACCTGTACCTGGTCATCCTGTTCGGCGTGGTCGCCTGCTTCATCATGGGGATGGCGGGCCTGTCCATCGTCGCCTACATCTTCCTCGCCGTGACGATGGCGCCCGCCATCATCGAGCTGGGTGGCCTCAATCCCGTCGCGGTGCACTTCTTCATCCTGTACTACGCGATGCTCGCCGCCATCACGCCCCCGGTGGCCGCCGCGGCCTTCCTCGCCGCGACGATCGCCGGTTCCAGGCCGATCCAGACCTCGTTCACCGCGGCACGGCTGGGCGTGGTGATCTACATCGTGCCGCTCTTCTTCCTGTTCCAGCCCGCCCTGGTGCTGCAGGGCGACCTCGCCCCGC
>CAZDYQ010000149.1:0-5501 GCA_964509685.1 uncultured Burkholderiaceae bacterium | reverse complement strand
TGGCTCCCCGACCTGGACTCGAACCAGGGACCTGCGGATTAACAGTCCGTCGCTCTACCGACTGAGCTATCGGGGAATAGCCTTAAATCATAGCGTGAGGTGCTCCCGGTCGCAAGCCGGCAACGTGGCTCAGGCCATGGCCGGCGCCCCGAGGCTCGCCGCGAACTTCGGATAGGTTTCCCCAATCTCTTCCCGGATCCGGCTGCGGATCAGGGCGAGCGTCGCGGCATCGGGCACGGGCGTGGTCGGGACCTCCGGCGGGCAGTCGAATTCGAAGCCGGTCTCGTCACGCACTTCCTCCACGCTGTGGCCGGGATGCACGCTGCGCAGGCGGAACCGGCGCCTCGTTCGATCGAAGTCGAACAGGCAGAGTCGCGTCAGCAACGCGTGCGGACCGCCGGGGCGGTGCACGCCGTCGTCCCGCGGCCCGGGCGCGGACACGAAGTCCACCTTCGGCACCATCACGCGCCGGCTGTGCTCCTCGCGGAAGAGGATCACCCGGGGCACGAGGTGGTACAGGTAGGCAGAGCCGAAGGACCCAGGCCATCGCACGTCGGTCCGGGGATACTCGCCGGTTCCGACGAGATTGATGTTGGCCTGGCCGTCGATCTGGCCGCCTCCGAGGAAGAAGGCGCCGATCCGTCCCTGGCCGATCAGGTCGAAGATCTCGACGCCACCGTTGGTGAAGCTGTTGTGGCGGCGCGAGCCCAGGATGGACAGCCGCACCGGCGGCTCTTCACGTTGCTCCGCAAGGGCCCGGGCGAGCAGGGCGCCCGAACCGGGGATCGGCGAACTCGCGCCCACGGCGACATGCCCGACGCCCCGCAACAGCCCGGCGATCGTGAAGATGAGCCCTTCGACGGGTGTGGCCACGGTCGGCCCGACCCCGTCCTTCGTCCCGGTCTCGCTCATGCCGGCTGCCCCGCCGGCTCGGCGAGCCGGGACGCCCACGGCGCCTCGGTCTCGAGCGAAGCGAGCATGTCGCGGAAGCCCTGGGGATCCCGGGCCGCGCCGACGTAGCGACGCATCCACCCGGCGTCGGGAGGCCCGCCCTCGAAGCCGACCGGCCAGGTGCCCTGCGGCGCGAGCGCGATGCCGCCGATGTACATGGCGGGCACCGTCGATCCCGCGCGGGCGCGATCCTCGAGCAGGTTCCCGTCGACGATGCGCTCCACGGTCACGATGGCGGTGCGCGACGCATGGGCTAGGAGGAGGCCGTCCCGGTCCCGGCCGATGAAGACGTTGCCGAAGTGGTCGGCGGCCTGTGCGTGGAAGAGCGCGACATCGGGCCTGATCGCGCGGATGGCCATGATCGGATCGTTGTCGCCGAAGGGGTTCGCGATCGGCTTCCAGTCGTCGCGGTGGGCGGGCAGGTCGGATCCCAGGATGCCGCGCAGCGGCATGAAGGGAATGCCCTTCTGCGAGGCCTGCAGGCCCGCGTAGATGGCCGGGCAGGTGCCGTCGATCAGGCGCAGGCTGCCCTGGCGCACCGCTTCGGAGAATCGTGGGGCAAGGCCGAACTCCCCGAGCGTGATCGCGGAGGTTTCGAGCGTCTCGACGCATCCGGCCCCGATGAGGATGTCCGCCTGCAGGCCGGAAACGGGGACGCAGACGAGGTGCAGGCGTCGTACGCCTCGCCGGACGAGGGCGAGCGTGGCCGCCATCGACACGCCGGTGTCGTCCTTCGGGATGGCAAGCCGGGCGCCGTCGGGAACCAGGCGTGCGAGTTGGTCGAGCGTCATCAGCGACACGGCTGTCTCCTTTTCCGGGTTTGCCGGTATTTCGGTAAGCCCAGTGTAGCCGGTTGGGGGCGCCTCCGCCCCGGGACGGCTCAGGCGACCGCGGCGATGGCGTCGACCACGCGCTGGAGGTTGCGGCTGTTCAGGGCGGCGAGGCAGATCCGGCCGGAGCCCACGGCATAGATGCCGAACTCGTCGCGCAGGCGATCGACCTGCTCGCGGGTGAGGCCCGAATACGAGAACATGCCGCGCTGGCGCCTGACGAAACTGAAGTCGCGGGCGACGCCCTTGTTCGCGAGGCCCTCGACCAGGCCGTTGCGCATGGCGCGGATGCGCTCGCGCATGCCCGTGAGCTCGCTCTCCCATTTGCGCCGCAGCTCGGGCGTGGTCAGGACCGTGGCGACCAGCGCCGCCCCGTGGGTCGGGGGGTTGGAATAGTTGGAGCGAATCAGGCGCTTGACCTGGCTCGTGACCCGCGCGGTTTCATCCGCGTCGGCCGTGACGATCGACAGCGCGCCGACCCGCTCGCCATAGAGGGAGAAGTTCTTCGAGAACGAGCTGGCGACGAGCAGGTTCTGCCCGGAGTCGGCGAAGAGGCGCACGGCCAGCGCATCCTCCTCGATGCCGTCGCCGAAGCCCTGGTAGGCCATGTCGAGAAACGCGATCGCGCCCGACCGGCCGCAGGCCTCGACCACGCGGGCCCACTGGACGGCGTCGAGGTCGACCCCGGTGGGATTGTGGCAACAGGCATGGAGCACCACCACGTCGTCGGACGAGGCCGACTCGATGGCCGCGATCATCTCGTCGAACCGGACCCCATGGGTCTGGGGGTCGTAGTAGGGGTAGGTGGCGACCTCGAAGCCTGCCGCCTCGAAGATCGCGCGGTGGTTCTCCCAGCTCGGGTCCGAGATCAGCGCCCGGCGCTTGCCGGCGAGCCGCCGCAGGAAGTCGGCGCCGACCCGCAGGGCGCCCGTGCCCCCCAGGCACTCGAACGTCGCGACGCGGTTTGCGGCGAGCAGCGGCGAGTCGGCACCGAACACCAGTTCCTGCACCGCCTTGTTGTACTGTGCGAAACCCTCGATCGGCAGGTAGGAACGAGCCGGGGAACTCGCGACCCGCTGGCGCTCGGCCTCGGCGACCGCCGCCAGCACCGGGACCTTCCCGTTGTCGTCGTAATAGACCCCAACCCCGAGATTGACTTTATCGGGCCGCTCGTCGGCAATAAACGCCTCGGTCAGCCCGAGAATCGGGTCGCGAGGGGCAAGTGGCACCGCGGCAAAGTTCGACGCAGACATGAAGGTCCTGCAAGTGCTTGATTTGAAAATGTAAAAAATATTTCGATCGACTACGTCAAGCCGACGGATGCTGCGGGGCACTAGCTTTTTGGGAGCGCAGACAGGATAATGGATCCCTAGTCTTTCGCCCCGGTTTGCGGGGGCGCAGGCACCAAGCGAAAGCATAGCCGAAAGTCGTCCAGGCCGCGCCCTCGAGCGTTGCGAAAGAGGCGCGCGCCTGTCGTCCCAGGCAGCGGGTTCCGGGTCGGCGCCTTGCAGGCCCGTCTGTATCGACTACTGGAAACACATGGCCGAAGCGGTCCTCGACGAAGCGAAGTTCGTTCGCTTCGCCGG
Organism: uncultured Burkholderiaceae bacterium; assembly: GCA_964509685.1. Lineage (GTDB taxonomy): Bacteria > Pseudomonadota > Gammaproteobacteria > Burkholderiales > Burkholderiaceae_E > JAMLIN01. Next base: position 2,134 of record CAZDYQ010000149.1, on the reverse strand, counting down.
CAGTCCATTCGAGTTGTACCAGCCGTTTCCCCCGGCTGGCGACCAGCCGTGCGCGATCGACGCGCTCGTCCAGGGAGTCGAGGACGGCCTGAGCTTCCAGACCCTGCTCGGCGTGACCGGCTCGGGCAAGACCTTCACGATGGCGAACGTGATCGCCCGGCTCGGCCGCCCGGCGCTGGTGCTCGCGCCCAACAAGACCCTGGCCGCCCAGCTGTACGCCGAGATGAGGGAGTTCTTCCCCCGGAACGCGGTGGAGTACTTCGTCTCCTATTACGACTACTACCAGCCGGAGGCCTACGTCCCCCAGCGCGACCTTTTCATCGAGAAGGACTCGTCCGTCAACGAGCACATCGAGCAGATGCGCCTGTCGGCGACCAAGTCCCTGCTCGAGCGGCGCGATACCGTGATCGTGGGAACCGTCTCGTGCATCTACGGGATCGGCAATCCGGGCGACTACCATGCCATGGTCCTCACGCTGCGCGAGCGTGACCGCATGTCGCAGCGGGAGATCCTGCAGCGGCTCGTCGCCATGCAGTACACGCGCAACGATACGGAGTTCGCGCGCGGCTGCTTCCGGGTACGGGGCGACACGATCGATGTGTTCCCCTCCGAGCATGCCGAGCTTGCTGTGCGCTTCGAGCTCTTCGACGACGAGATCGAGAGCATCCAGCTCTTCGATCCGCTCACCGGGCGCGTGCGCCAGCGGATCCCGCGCTTCACCGTGTATCCGTCGTCGCACTACGTCACGCCGCGCGCGACCGTCCTGCGGGCGATCGAGTCGATCAAGGCGGAGCTTGCCGAGCGCCTGCGCTTCTTCTACGAGGAGGGCAAGCTCGTCGAGGCGCAGCGGCTGGAACAACGGACCCGGTTCGACCTCGAGATGCTCCAGGAGCTGGGTTTCTGCAAGGGCATCGAGAACTACTCGCGGCATCTTTCGGGCGCGGCCCCGGGCGAGCCGCCGCCGACGCTGATCGACTACCTGCCCCACGATGCGCTGATCTTCATCGACGAAAGCCACGTGACGATCGGGCAGCTCGGCGGGATGTACCGGGGCGACCGCTCGCGCAAGGAAACCCTGGTCGAGTACGGGTTCCGGCTGCCGTCCGCGCTCGACAACAGGCCCCTGCGGTTCGAGGAGTTCGAGTCGAAGGTGCGCCAGTGCATCTTCGTGTCGGCCACGCCGGCCGAGTACGAGGCCCGGCACGCCGGCCAGGTGGTCGAGCAGCTCGTGCGTCCGACCGGCCTCGTCGACCCCGAGGTCATCGTGCGGCCGGCCTCGACGCAGGTGGACGACGTGCTGTCCGAAATCCGCGCGGTGACGGCCGAGGGTGGGCGGGTGCTGGTCACGACCCTGACCAAGCGCATGGCCGAGGACCTCACCGATTTCCTCTCGGAGCACGGGGTCCGCGTGCGCTACCTGCATTCGGACATCGATACGGTCGAGCGGGTGGAGATCATCCGCGACCTGCGGCTCGGCGTGTTCGACGTTCTGGTGGGAATCAACCTCCTGCGCGAGGGGCTGGACATTCCCGAGGTCGCGCTCGTGGCGATCCTGGATGCCGACAAGGAGGGCTTCCTGCGGTCGGAGCGCAGCCTGATCCAGACGATCGGCCGGGCGGCGCGCAACCTGCAGGGCAGGGCGATCCTCTACGCCGACCGCATCACGGACTCGATGCAGAGGGCGCTCGACGAGACCAACCGGCGGCGCGGGCGCCAGCGGGCCTTCAACGAGGACCATGGAATCGTGCCGCGGGGGGTCGACAAGGCGGTGCGGGAAATGATCGACGGCGTGTTCGACCCGCGCCAGGCCCGCGCCGAGGTCCAGGCCGAGCGCGACTCGATCGAGGTCGGGGCGATGAGCGAGAAGGCCCTCGCGAAGGAGATCAAGCGGCTCGAGAAGCAGATGCTCGAGCACGCCAGGAACCTGGAATTCGAGAAGGCGGCCGAGGCGCGCGACCGCCTGGCGCGGCTCAAGCAGCAGGTGCTGGGCGCGAGCGGCACCGATCACCTGCCGCCTGCACCGGTCGGAGAGACCCAGCCGGCCTGAGGATTCGAGTCTTTCAGCATTTATTTATCGGAAATTGAGATGGCCAACAAGGAACCAGTGACTTTCAGAATGGGTACCCGGGTACTG
>CAZDYQ010000148.1:0-5626 GCA_964509685.1 uncultured Burkholderiaceae bacterium | reverse complement strand
GATCACCGGCGGCGGCGCGATGTTCGTGGAGCCCGGCAATACCATCACCTATTCGATCTCCGCCCCGGAAGCGCTCGTGAAGGGCATGTCCTTCCTCCAGGCCTATGCCTTCATGGACTCCTGGGTGCTGGAGGCGTTGCGCACACTGGGCATCGAGGCCTGGTACCAGCCCCTCAACGACATCGTCTCGGCGATCGGCAAAATCGGCGGCGCCGCGCAGGCACGGCGGGGCCGTGCCGTCCTGCATCACGTCACGATGGCGTACGACATCGATGCGGACAAGATGCTCCAGGTGCTTCGCATCGGCCGGGAGAAGCTCTCCGACAAGGGCGTCGAGAGCGCGGCAAAGCGGGTCGATCCGCTGCGTTCCCAGACGGGGCTGGCCCGCGAGGCGATCATCGCGCGGATGCTGGAGACATTCCGGGCCAGCCACGGCCTCGTCGAGGACGAGCTTCGACCCGAGGAGCTCGAGCGCGCGGAGCGGCTGGTGCGCGAGAAGTTCGACACGGGGAGCTGGACGGCGATCGTTCCCTGAGCCGTTCGCGAGCCTCGGCGGATCGGGTGGGGATCGGGATCTCCCAGCGACGGCGCTCCAGACGAAACCGGCCACCCGAGGATGGCCGGATGCACCGCGACCGCCCTGCCGCGGTCGCACTGGAGGGTCAGTCCCGCAGCCTGAACGCGATGACCGGCAGGTCGTCGGTTTCGAGCGTCGTTGCCTGGACCGGAACAGGTCCCTTCTCGAACAGGGCGCGCAGCGCCTCCGGCTCCGGCTCGATTCCCTGGATGATCGCGTGGATGAAAGGGCCCTCGGCCAGTTCGACATGGCCATAGACCACGGGCCAGGTCTTCTCGAAGCGCGGGTGCGATGCCGCCGGGCCCGTGTGCGTGGCGAAGTGGAGGGTGCCCTTTCCGCTCAGCTCGGCGCCCCTGACGTTCCAGCTGCCGCAGTGCGCGCAGCAGGTCGTCGGCGGGAAGGTGAACTTGCCGCACGCCTCGCACTTCTTCGCCCGTACGACCCCATGGGCGAGGCCATCGTAGAACCACTGGATCGTGTTGCGCTGTTCATTCACGGGCTGCATCTCACATTCCTCCCAGAACGATGACCGTGCCGATCATGGCGTAGCCATGGGTATGGATGACGGAGACTTCCGGCCGGCGCGGAATCTGGCGCGCGCCTGCCACGCCCCGCATCTGGAGCACGGCCTCATAGGTGTCGCTCCCCGCGCTCGCTGCCCATGCGTGACCGAAGGCGTGCCGCCCGCCATGGGTGGACATGGGCCGGTCGCCATCGAAGCGAAGCCGTCCCTCGCGCGCGGCCGCGAGTCCCTTGCCCGGTTCGAGATAGCCGGTCAGCTCGGCGGTGCAGATGCTCGAGATGTGCGAGCAGTCGTGTGTGTGCAGGTAGTCGATGTCCTTCGGACCAATACCCGCCATGTCGAAGGCCGTGTCGATCGCGCGGCGATCGAACTCCACGTAGGTCGGATCCGCGCCGTACCAGGGCAGGTCGCTCATGCTGATGCCGAAACCCTTGAGTTCGACCGGCTGCGACTTGCCGCCCTTCGCCAGCTCGGCCCGCGTCACCACGACCGCGGATGCACCGTCCGCCGTCGTCACCAGGCTCAGCAAGCGGGACGGCCAGGCAACGAAGGGGTTGTGCTCGGACTGCCAGTACTCGTAGGCGTCCCCGAACCCCTTGCGCTTCGCGGCATCCTCCAGGGTTTCCTGCTCGTTCGCCTTGGGGTTCATCGAGCCATGCAGGCGCCGGGTCCGGCAGAGCTCGAACATCGCCCGGTCGAAATCCTCGATCGAGATCCCGTACTTGCGGCAGTAACCCAGGGCGATGAGGCCGTTGTAGCTGGAGAAGATGTCGTAGCCCTGCGGCACGTAATAGGCCTGGTTGACCGCCATGTCCGTCCACATCCAGGCCTGCTGGTGCGAGATCGGTTCGCGCTCGTAGGGGCTGTTGTCCTTGACCCGGGTTCGGGTGGTTTCCACGCCGAAGACGAGCACCGTGTCATAGACGCCCGCGGCGATCGCCATGGCGGCCATCGCGACGCCCACATTGGTGGTCGAGCATTGCGCCTCGAAGTGGACGCCTGCCTTGAACTGCGTGCCGGTCCACTCCGCCAGCTGCGAGTACGTCGCCGGCAGTTGCGAGCTGTGGACCATCGCATTACCGGCGTACACCGCGTCGACGTCCTGGCCCGTCAGGCCCGCATCCTCCAGGGCTTCCCTGACGGCGGCCGCCGTCAGGTCCTGCAGGCTCATCCCCCTGATTTCCGGTGTTTCCAGCAGATCCCCGAACCGCGTACAACCGACGCCGGTGATCGCTACCCTTTCCTTGAGCTTGTTTCTCACGATGACCTCCCTGTCGAGTTCACCGTTGCAAGCTACTCCGGCGTTTCGCTTCGGCGTTGATGCACGTCAAGCGGTCGATCGGCGGGTAGCGGGCGGGCGTTCCGGTTCCTCGGCGCCGACGGTTCCCCCGGACGAAACCGGCCACCCATGGGTGGCCAGCAGGAAGCGATGAGGGTGTGTCCGGCCTAGAGGCGCGCGCACTGGTCCTCCTTGTTGCCATGGACCACGTTGCCGCCGCCCTCGGGCGCGGGGCGGTTCACCTTGCACTGGAGGTTGCCATCCACCCGGTTTTCGCCCACGCGGGCACCGCCCCGGTTGTCGAAGAGCTGGATGTCGCCACCGACCTCGTTGCCAAGGACGTGGATCGCGCCACCATTCCGCTAGAGCTGGATGTTGCCGTCGATGGCGTTCGCGCGCATGGTGATGTCGCGGCCGATTTCGAGCTGGACGTTGCCGCCCACTCGCGAGTCCTCCAGCAGCGTGACGGCGGCGCGCTGGCCCTGGACATTGCCGTCGACGAATATCCCGCTCGCATAGAGCTGAGAACCGTTGCCGAGCTCGATGTTGCCGTCGATCCGGACGCCGGTTTCAAGAACGCATCGGGCGTTGTCGGGCACCCGCAGGTTGTCGATCTCGCGGCCGCCGAAGCGGACATTCTCGCAGACGTTCATCGCGCCCTGACGCGGCAGCTGCTCCGGCGCGGCGCCGAGCGCGGGCGCCGAGACGACGAACGACATGGGCTCGGCCAGGACGCCGGACCCGCCACCGCCAGAGGCGTCGGGTGCTCATGTCGGCTCCAGTCGGGTTGAACGTGATGGCGATGCCTCCCCCCTTGTCTTTTCGTGCCGGCAAGACGACGACCTTAGCCAACCATCATGACGAATGGATGACGGCCGAGGTTGGGCGCCGTTCGCCGCAAGAAACGCACCGAACGCCCCGATTTCGCCACGATTGTAGCCGCCTCCGACGCGTTCACCCCGGCCGCCGCGGGAGTTTCGTGCGAGCCACCCGACGCCGATGCTCTAATGTCCCCGTTACGTGCCACAGGAAGGTGGAGGGTCCATGCGCGCGACACTCGAACATCGGCGCCTCGTCTGGGCCCACTGGGGCGCCTACGAGGTCGAGGCCGACACCCCCACGAGCCCCGCCCGGGCCCTGCGGGGCCTGACGGAGGATCCCGACCCGTCGCCGATCGGATTCGGGATGCTCGACGCGCTGCGCTCCGGCGCGCGCGTGGAGCGGCCGGCGATCCGGTCCGGCTGGCTCGAGGCGCATCGTCGCGGCGAGACGGCCGGACGGGGCGCGAGGCGCGGCCGGGAGCCCTTCGTCGAAGTGCCGTGGGACACCGCGCTCGATCTCGTGGCCGCCGAACTGGAACGCGTGCGCCGCATCCACGGCAATGCCTCGATCTTCGGGGGCTCCTACGGCTGGGCCAGCGCCGGCCGGTTCCACCACGCGCAGAGCCAGGTCCACCGCTTCCTCAACGCGATCGGCGGCTATGTGCGCCATACGGACACCTACAGCCTGGGCGCCGCGCGCGTGCTCATGCCGCACATCGTGGCCTCCATCGACGAGCTGATGGCGAACCATCACGGCTGGGACGTGCTCGCGGCCCACACGCGGCTGTTCGTCTCCTTCGGGGGCGTGCCCGCCAAGAATGCGCAGATCTCCGCCAGCGGCACCGCGAGGCACCGCGCCAGGGAGGGACTCGCGACCATGGCCGCCAATGGCTGCCGTTTCGTCAACTTCAGCCCGGTGGCGAGCGATCTCGAGATTCCCGGCCCGGAGGGCGGGCAGGCACTCGAGTGGATCCCGATACGCCCCGGCAGCGATACCGCCGTGATGCTCGCGCTCGCGTGCGAGACGATCCTCGCCAATCGCCATGACGAGGAGTTCCTCCACAGCCACTGCACCGGCTTCGCGCGCTGGCGCGACTACCTGCTCGGTCGCAGGGACGGCGTCCTCAAGGATGCCCGCTGGGCCGCGGCGATCGCCGGGGTCCCGGCCACGCGCCTTTGCACGCTCGCCGCCGAGATGGCCGAGAAACGCACGCTGGTCAACCTGAGCTGGTCCCTGCAGCGGGCCGAGCACGGCGAACAGCCCTACTGGGCCGGGGTGGGACTCGCCGCCGTGCTCGGGCAGATCGGCCTGCCGGGCGGGGGATTCGCCACCGGCTACGGCCCGGTCAACCTCATCGGCAGTCCCGAGCGCAAGTTCGCCGGGCCCACGCTGCCCCAGGGACACAATCCGGTCGAGGCCTTCATCCCGGTGGCGCGGATCGCCGATGCGCTGGAATCGCCGGGTGCGGAGTTCGCCTACAACGGCGGGACCTGGCGCTATCCGGACCTGCGCCTCGTCTACTGGGCGGGCGGCAATCCCTTCCATCACCACCAGGACCTCAACCGCCTCGCACGGGCCTGGCAGCGGCCCGAGACGATCATCGTCCACGAGCAGGCCTGGACGGCCACGGCGAAGATGGCCGACATCGTGCTGCCGGCCACGACCGCGTACGAGCGCGAGGACATCGGCTACTCCACGAGGGAGGCCCTCGTCGTGGCGATGAAGCCCGTGGCGACCCCGCCGCCCGAGGCACGCGACGACTACGCGATCTTCGGTGCCCTCGCCGAGCGCCTCGGCGCGGGCGAGGCCTACACAGAGGGCCTCGACGCGCGCCGGTGGCTCGCCCGCATGTACGAGGAATCGATCCCGCGCGCCGCGGCCGCGGGCATCGAGCTGCCGAGCTTCGAGGAGTTCTGGCAGGCGGGGGCGCTGCGACTGCCGCCGCCCGCCGAACCCGTCGTCATGCTGGGCGCATTCCGCGCCGATCCCCGGGCGGCGCCGCTCGCCACGCCGAGCGGCCGCGTGGAGCTCTTCTCCGAGCGGATCGCCGGCTTCGGCCTCGACGACTGCCCGGGATATCCGGCCTGGCTCGAGCCGACCGAGTGGCTGGGATCGCCGCTGGCACGGCGCCACCCGTTGCACCTGATCTCGGACCAGCCCCACTCGAAGCTGCACAGCCAGCTGGATTTCGCCCCGCTCAGCCGCGACTCGAAGATCCGGGGGCGAGAGCCGATCTGGATCCATCCGGCCGATGCGCGCGAGCGCGGCATTTCCGATGGCGACATCGTCCGGGTCTTCAACGACCGGGGGGCATGCCTCGCGGCCGCCCGCGTCACGCCGCGCGTGGCGCCACGGGTCGTGAAATTGTCCACCGGCGCCTGGTGGGATCCGCTCGAGCCCGGCGTTCCCGGCAGCCTCGACAAGC
>CAZDYQ010000147.1:0-5628 GCA_964509685.1 uncultured Burkholderiaceae bacterium | reverse complement strand
TCGCGCGCCAGCTCACCGAGAGCGAGCGCGAGGCGGTCGCCGCCTACTACGCGCTCGTGGACGCGCCGCATCCGCCGAAGCCGCCCGCTGGCGACATCCGGACGCTGCAATGGGGACAGCAGCTCGCGGCGGTCGGATCGACCGACCGCGCCCTGCCCGCCTGCCTCAATTGCCACGGGCCGGACGGCTCCGGCCTCCCGCCCTCGGTACCCGGGCTCGCCGGGCAGCACGCGGAGTACCTCGCCCTGCAGTTGCGCCTGTTCCGCAGCGGCGAGCGCGACAACGATCCGCAGGACGTGATGCACGCGGTGGCGAAGAAGCTCTCGGACGAGGATATCCACGCCCTGGCCGCGTACTACTCGCGCGTGCGCATCGGGGGCGAGACGCCGCGGGCCGAGGCCGGTCGCTGAACGCGATGCACAGGCGCCGGGAGCTGCTCGCGCTGGTCGCCGGCCTTGCGATGGCCATGGCGCCGGGCGAAGGCCGGGCGTCCGATGAGCCCGGCGAGCGTGACCGGCCGGCGCTGCGTCCCCATGGGGGGTCCCCGGAGCAGGGCCGACGCATCGTGCAGTCGCTCGGCTGCGGGGCCTGCCACCGGATCCCCGGCGTCCCCAATGCCCGTGGGCGCGTGGGCCCGGACCTCGCCGGTTTCCCCCGGCGCGCCTACATCGCGGGCCGCATCCCGAACACGCCCGGGAACCTCGAGGCATGGCTGCGCAACCCGCCCGCCTTGGAGCCGGCCACCGCCATGCCGTCGCTCGGGATGGACGCCCGGCAGGTACGCGACGTCGCCAGTTTCCTCTACGAGCTCGACTGAGCGGACCGGTACCGGCCGAAGCGCGCCAGCGCATCGCGCATGCGCGCCTCGTCGAGCAGCACCGGGGTACCGCACTGCAGTACCTGCGCATAGACGCGGCAGAGCCACTCGACCTGGAGGGCGAGCTCGAAGCAGTCGGACAGCGTCGCCCCCGTGGCCACCATGCCGTGGTTGGCGAGCAGGCAGGCATGCCGGTCGCGCAGGGCCGCCAGCGTGACGGCGGACAGTCGCGCCGAGCCAAAGGGTTCGTAAGGCGCGCAGGGCAGCGAATCGCCGCCGGCCACCGCGATCATGTAGTGGAAGGCCGGGACGCCCTCGCGCTGCACCTTGTCCAGGCAGGCGAGCGTGGTGGCCCATGGCGCATGCACATGGATCACCGCCCCGACGCCGGGACGATCGAGATGCACGTCGTGATGGAGGCGCCACTCCGAGGAGGGTCGGCGCGACCCGAAGCATTCGGGCGGATCGGCGAGCGCGTCGTCGCGGCCCGCGGCGAGGCCGGGCATCAGGGGCAGCCAGACGATGTCGTCCTCGACCATCCGGTCGTAGTCAATCGCCGAGGGCGTAAGCAGCAGGCCGTCGCGCCCGCCGCGATGCCAGCGCAGGGACAGGTTGCCGGCGCGCCCCGCATTGAGGCCCGCCGGCCCGAGCGCCTTCGCCGCGCCCAACAGGGCGGCGCGCGCCGCCTGCTCGTTCGTGAAGCCGGACGTCATCCTCGCTCGGTGCCTTCGGGGACCGCCAGCAGCGAGGCGATGCCCTCGCGCGACGCAGCCGCCACGCCCTTTTCCGTCACCAGCGCCGTGACCAGGCGGGCCGGCGTGACATCGAAGCCCGGATTGAGCGCCGCGGTCCCTTCCGGCGCGATTCGCACCGAGCGGACCACCCCGGTCGCCTCGTCGAGGCCCTGGACGTGCGTGACCTCGCCCGGGGCGCGGTACTCGATCTCGACGGCGGCGCCGTCCGGGGCCCGGGAATCGATCGACGACAGCGGGCAGGCAACGAAGAACGGCACGTCGGCATCGCGCGCGGCGAGCGCCTTCAGGTAGGTGCCGACCTTGTTCACCACGTCGCCGTTGGCCGCGACGCGGTCGCAGCCCACGACGACCGCATCGACCAGCCCGCGCTGCATCAGCAGCCCACCCGCGTTGTCGGTGACGAGGGTGTGCGGGACGCCCCTGCGCCCGAGCTCCCAGGCGGTGAGGCCCGCGCCCTGGTTGCGCGGCCGGGTCTCGTCCACCCACACGTGGACCGGAATCCCGTCGCGATGCAGGCGATAGACCGCCGCCAGCGCCGTGCCTTCGTCGATCGTGGCGATGCTGCCGGCATTGCAGTGGGTGAGGATGTTGATCGTGTCCGCACCCGCGGCCTCGCGCGCGGCGAGCAGGAGCCGCGCGGCATGGCGGCCGATCGCCCGGTTGCAGGCGACATCCTCGTCGCAGATCGCGGCGCATTCCGTCCAGGCGGCGGCCGCCCGGCCGGCGGGGGGCAGGCCCGCGACATGGTCGCGCACGCGCTCCAGCGCCCAGCGCAGGTTGACCGCCGTCGGCCGGGTCGCAAGCAGCTCCTCGAAGGCGGCCTCGAGCGCGTCGTCGGAAGGGTCGGTGCGCAGGGCCAGCGCGAGGCCGTAGGCGCCGACCGCGCCGATCAGCGGTGCGCCACGCACCCGCATCGTGCGGATCGCCTCGGCGCAGGCCGCGGGCGAGGCGAGCGCGATCTCGCGCACTTCGAAGGGCAGCCGCGTCTGGTCGATGGTGCGCAGGACGCCCATCGCGTCGATCCAGAGGGTGCGGGCCATCGTCAGTTGCCGCGATCGGTACCCACCAGGTCGCGCAAGGCCTGGAAATCGAGGATGCGGATGTGCTTGTTGGAGACCTTGAGCACGCCGTCCTCCTGGAAACGCGAGAAAGCGCGCGAGACCGTCTCGAGCTTCAGCCCGAGGAAGCTGCCGATCTCCTCGCGGGTCATGCGCAGGAAGAACTCGCTGCCGGAATAGCCGCGCACGCGCAGGCGCTGCGACAGGTTGAGCAGGAAGGCCGCGAGTCGCTCCTCGGCGCGCATCGTGCCCAGCAGCAGCATGACGCCGTGCTCGCGCACGATCTCGCGGCTCATCACCTTGTGGAAATGGCGCTGCAAGGGCGAGAAGGAGGCCGAGATGCGCTCGAGATCGGAAAACGGGATCGTGCAGACCTCGCTGTCCTGCAGCGCGACCGCGTCCACCGAGTGCACCTCCGTCGCGATGCCGTCCAGGCCGAGGAGCTCGCCCGGCATCTGGAAGCCGGTCACCTGGTCACGACCGTCCTCGCTCGTGAGGCGGGTCTTGAAGAAGCCGCTGCGCACCGCGTAGATCGACTCGAAGGGGTCGCCCGCGCGGAACAGTGCGTCCCCGCGCTTCACGCGCCTGCGCGTGGCCACCAGGGTATCGAGCTGGTCGAGATCGCGCGGCGACACGCCACCGGGGACGCAGAGCTCGCGCAGGTTGCACGCGGCACAGGCTGCCTTGAGCCGGGCCTGGAGGCCCTGGGTCGGTTCCGCTCGTGTGCTAGAGGTCGGGTTCGTCATGCGTGAGGGGGTCGGAACGACCCGCTGCCTCCATGGCCACCAAGCGGTGGGGGGTCACGGCCAAAGGATACCCGGCGGTCCCGTTCCGGCCAAACCTGCACTCATGCCGCGCGGCCGGGCGAGTCATGGGGATTTTACCGCTTGACCTGCATCAACGCGCCATCGGGCACGCACGGCAATATGGGCGCCATGAAAGTGACCGCACTCCACGGCGGCCGGCAGTTCGAGGCGCCCTCGGAAGCCTGGACGCGGCTGCTGGGGCTCGAGCTCGCCGCCCCGAGCTACCACGCCTACCCGGGACCCGACCACTTCATCGAGGCGTTCGACGCGGCGAGCTACCGGCGCTGGCTCAAGCGGCGCCAGCTCGCCGGCGCCAGTGGCCTGTCGCTCTACGTCCACCTGCCCTTCTGCCGGACGGGCTGCCGCCATTGCGCCTGCGACAAGGTGGTGACCCGCAGCGGGCCGCGGGCGCGCGCCTATCTTCGCCAGCTCGAGCGCGAGATCGCGATGGTAGCCGACGAGCTGGGCCAGGGACAGAAGGTGACCCGGATGTACTGGGGCGGCGGCACCCCCAACTACTTCGGCGTGGAAGAGCTCGCCCGGCTTGCGGAGGTCATCGGCGGGCACTTCCGCCTGCGTCCCGGCGGCGACCATGCGATCGAGATCGATCCGCGCGACGCCGAGCCGGAACTGGCCTTCCGCCTGGCGGAGATCGGTTTCAACCGCCTGGCCGTCGGCGTGGCGGATCTCGATCCGGTCGTGCTGGACGCGATCCGGCGTCCCCAGTCGGCCGACCGGATCGCGCAGTTCGTCGCCGAGGCCCGGGATGCCGGCTTTCGCTCCATCGGGGTCGAGCTGACCTCGGGCCTCCCTGGCCAGACGGCAGCGGGCTTCGCGCGGACGCTCGAGCGCATCGTCGCGATGGGGCCCTCGCGGATCACCGTCCACGACTACCGCCACCGGCCGGAGCGCCACCCCAACCAGCGCCACATCCGGGCGGAGGACCTGCCGGACCTGCGCGAACTCACGCGGCTCCACATGGGCGCCCACGAACTGCTCGCCGCGGCGGACTACGAATTCATCGGCATCGGCCACTTCGCCCGCCCGGACGATCCCCTGGCACGCGCGCTGCGCACCGGGCACCTCGACTGGGACGGCCGGGGCTACACCGCCCAGCCCGAATCCGACCTCATCGGCTTCGGATCCTCGGCAATCAGCCGCGTCGGGGCCGCCTACAGCCAGAACCTGCGCTCGCCCGACGAATACGCCGAGGCGGTGCGCCACGGCCGCCTGCCGGTGGCCAGGGGCATCGAGCTGGACCCGGACGACCTCGTGCGGCGCGCGGTGATCCACGGCCTGTGCGCGGCCGGCCGGGTGGCGCGCGAATCGATCGAGATCGCCCACCTGATAGACTTCGATACGTACTTCGCGGCCGAGATCCGGGCACTCGAGCCCTGGGTCGAGGCGAGCATGGTCGAAGTCGACGGCGAATGGATCACCGTGACGCCGCCCGGGCGGCGCTACCTGCGCGCCATCAGCGCCTGCTTCGACCGATATCGACGCGAGTCCGCGAGGCGAGCCAGCGTCGATCCCATCCTGTAAGTCGGTCCAAGGATGCTCGAACCCTCCCTCCTGTCGCTCTTTCTCGTCGGCCTGTTCGGCGGCCTGCATTGCGCCGGCATGTGCGGCGGGATCGTGGGCGCCATCGGCATCGCCGGGCGTGGCGTTCCGGGGAGGGCGGGCGCCAGCGGGCCGGGGCGGCTGCTGCGCCTTCTCGCATACAACGGGGGGCGCATATCGAGTTACGTCCTGGCCGGCGCCGTCGCCGGCGGCGTCGGCTCGAGCGCATTCCTCATGGCCCGGATCCTGCCTGTGCAGCAGTTCGTCTTCGTCGCCGCCAACCTCACCCTGATCGCGCTCGGCCTCTACGTGAGCGGCGCGATCCGCTCGATGGCCCCGATCGAGGCCGCCGGCCGGGGCCTCTGGCGCGCGATCGGCCCCTCCGCGGTGCGCGCGATGCGCGGCGAGACGCCGCGCCAGGCCTGGGTGGCCGGCATGCTGTGGGGTTTCGTGCCCTGCGGCATGGTGTACGCGGGCCTCGTCGCCGCGCTGACCAGCGCCAGCGCGATCGACGGCGCGATGCTGATGGCGGCGTTCGGCCTGGGCACCCTGCCGAATCTCCTCGCGCTCGGCTGGTCCGCCGGCCGGGTGGCCCGCTGGCTGCAGAACCGCTGGATCAAGGCCGCCGCCGG
>CAZDYQ010000146.1:0-5717 GCA_964509685.1 uncultured Burkholderiaceae bacterium | reverse complement strand
CCGATCTGGTTCGGGGTGATGTTCATCATCATGATGGAGATCGGCTACATGACGCCGCCGTTCGGGTTCAACCTCTTCTACATGAAGGGGGTGGCCCCGCCCGAGGTGACGATGCAGGACATCTACTGGTCGGTGATCCCGTACGTGCTGGTGACGATCGTCGGCGTGATCATCATCGTGATGTACCCGCAGATCGCCCTGTACTTCCCGGACCTCTTCTTCGGCAAGTCGCTGCTGTAGGCCCGGCCAGGGTCGGATTCACACGGCCGCCGCGAGGCGGCCGTTCTTCGTTCGGGGAGGGCACGGGACCGCGGGCGCGCCGGCAGCGCGGACCCCCGGCGGTTCAGACCTGGCGGGCGATCAGGGTGACGCCGACGATGATCAGGAACATGCCGAGCCAGCCGCTGGCGCCGAGCGTCTCACCGAGCCACCAGCGCGCGATCAGGGCGTTGATGACATAGCCGATGGACAGCATCGGGTAGGCCACGGTAACGGGCACCCGCGTGAGCGCGGCGATCCAGACGACGAGGCTGATGCCGTAGGCCGCGAAGCCGAGCAGGAAGGGCCACTGGGTGATGATGCGAGATATCGTCTCGGGGGCCGCCGCGAGGCTGAACTCGAGGGGGCCCGCCCGGTTGGTGCCGGCCTTGAGCAGGGACTGGGCCAGCGCGTTGAGCACGACGCCGGTCATGACGAGGAGCAGGGCGGGAGCGTTCATGGGGCACCTGGGAGTTGGGCACTAGAATAGCCACTTTTTCGGGCGGGACCCGACCCGCCGCAGTTCGCATGGCCAGCCGCAAGAACGTCGAATACAGCGAAGCCTCGATCCGGGTCCTCAAGGGCCTCGAACCGGTCCGCCAGCGTCCGGGCATGTACACGCGCACCGAGAGCCCGCTGCACATCATCCAGGAGGTGATCGACAACGCCGCCGACGAGGCGTTGGCGGGCAAGTGCCGGCTGATCGAGGTGACGCTGCATGCCGACGGCAGCGTCACGGTCCAGGACGACGGCCGCGGCATCCCGGTCGGCCCGCACCCGGAGGAGGGCGTCCCGGTCGTGGAGATCGTGTTCACGCGCCTCCACGCGGGTGGCAAGTTCGACAAGGGCGATGGCGGCGCCTACAGCTTCTCCGGGGGCCTGCACGGGGTCGGCGTCTCCGTGACCAACGCGCTGTCGAAACGGCTCGAGGTGGAGGTCTGGCGCGACGGCCAGCGGCACGCGATCGCCTTCGCGGGGGGCGACGTCGCGCGTCCGCTCGAGAGCCGGCCCCTGGCCCGGGGGGAGCCGCGCAGCGGGACCCGGGTACGCAGCTGGCCCGATCCGAAGTACTTCGACAGCGCCGCCATTCCGCTCGGCGACATCACCACGCTGCTGCGCTCGAAGGCGGTGCTCCTGCCGGGCCTGCGCGTCGCCCTCGTCGAGGAGAAGGCGGGCCGGCGCACCGAGTGGCACTATCCGGATGGGCTGCGCGGCTACCTCGGCGAGTCGCTCGCCAATGGCGGCGCCCCGGATCCGGTCATCCCGGTCTTCGAGGGAGAGGAGTACGCGCCGGAGGGCCACGAGACCTTCGCGGCGGGCGAGGGGGTCCAATGGGCTGTGGTCTGGACCGAGGAGGGCCCCCTGGTGCGGGAGTCCTATGTCAACCTGATCCCGACCACCGCGGGCGGCACCCACGAATCGGGCCTGCGCGAGGGGCTCTTCGGCGCCATCAAGGCCTTCGTCGAACTGCACGGGCTCACCCCGAAGGGTATCCGCCTGTTGCCCGAGGACGTGTTCGCCCGTGCGAGCTTCGTCCTGTCGGCGAAGGTGCTGGATCCGCAGTTCCAGGGCCAGACCAAGGAGCGCCTCACCTCGCGGGACGGGGTGCGGCTGGTCTCGTCCATGGTACGGTCCCGGCTCGAGCTCTGGCTCAACGAGAACGTCGACTACGGCAAGCGGCTGGCCGAGCTGGTGGTGCGCCAGGCGCAGGCGCGCAACCGCGCGGCGCAGAAGGTCGAGAAGCGCAAGAGCTCGGGGGTCGCGGTGCTGCCGGGCAAGCTGACGGACTGCGAATCGACCGACATCACGCGCAACGAACTCTTCCTGGTCGAGGGCGATTCCGCCGGGGGCTCGGCAAAGATGGGGCGCGACAAGGAGTTCCAGGCGATCCTCCCCCTGCGCGGCAAGGTCCTGAACAGCTGGGAGACCGAGCGGGACCGGCTCTTCGCGAACAACGAGATCCATGACATTGCGGTAGCCATCGGCGTCGATCCGCATCCGCCGGATGCCGAGCCGGACCTCTCCGGCCTGCGCTACGGCAAGATCTGCATCCTGTCCGATGCCGACGTGGACGGCTCGCACATCCAGGTCCTGCTGCTGACGCTGTTCTTCCGGCATTTCCGCGGGCTCATCGAGGCGGGGCATGTGTACGTGGCCAGGCCCCCGCTGTTCCGGGTGGACGTGCCGGCGCAGGGCAAGCGGCCGATGCGCAAGCTCTACTGCCTCGACGAGGGCGAGCTGCAGCATGTGGAAGACAAGCTGCGCAAGGACGGTGTGCGCGAGGGCAGCTGGACGATCTCGCGCTTCAAGGGCCTGGGCGAGATGAGCGCGGAGCAGCTGTGGGAGACCACCATGAACCCCGATACGCGGCGACTGCTGCCGGTGCGGCTGGGCGCGGTGGACGCCGCTGGCACCACCGCGCGGTTCACCATGCTCATGGGCAAGGGCGAGGCGTCGGCACGGCGCAGCTGGCTCGAGGAGCACGGCAACGAGGCCGCGGTCGATATCTGATCACGCCCGGGACGAATCATGAGCGAGACGACGGACCTTTTCGAACAGGCGGCGAGCGACGACGAGGCGATCACGCTCGCGGATTACGCGGAGCGCGCCTATCTCGACTATGCCATCTCGGTCGTGCGCGGCCGTGCCCTGCCGGATGTGTGCGACGGCCAGAAGCCGGTCCAGCGGCGCATCCTCTACGCGATGCACGAGATGGGCCTGGGGCCCGGCGCCAAGCCGGTCAAGAGCGCACGCGTCGTCGGCGACGTGCTGGGCAAGTACCACCCTCATGGCGACACGGCCGCCTATGACGCGATGGTGCGCATGGCGCAGGACTTTACCCTGCGCTATCCGCTCATCGACGGACAGGGCAACTTCGGCTCGCGCGACGGCGACGGCGCCGCGGCCATGCGCTACACCGAGGCCCGGCTGACGCGCTACGCCGCGTTGCTGCTCGACGAGATCGACCAGGGCACCGTGGACTTCGTGCCCAACTACGACGGCGCCTTCCAGGAGCCCGCGCTCCTGCCGGCCCGCCTGCCGATGGTGCTGCTCAACGGCGCCTCCGGCATCGCGGTGGGCATGGCCACCGAGATTCCCCCGCACAACCTTCGCGAGGTCGCGGCTGCAGCGGTGGCGGCCCTGCGCAATCCGAAGATCGGGGTGGAGGAACTTCTCGGGCACATGCCCGCGCCGGATTTCCCGGGCGGCGGCCAGATCATCTCGTCGCCCGAGGAAATCGCGGCGATCTATCGCAGCGGGCGTGGATCGATCAAGGTCCGGGCGCGCTACCACATCGAGGACCTCGCCCGTGGCCAGTGGCAGCTGGTCATCGACGAGCTGCCACACGGCGTATCCGCACAGAAGGTCCTCGAGGAGATCGAGGAGCTCACCAACCCGAAGCTGCGGCCCAACCGGAAGGCGATCACGGCCGAGCAGCAGCAGTTGCGCCAGACGGTGCTGGCGGTGCTCGACACCGTTCGCGACGAGGCCGGCAAGGAGGCGGCGGTACGCCTCGTGTTCGAGCCTCGCACCAGCCGGGTGGACCAGCAGGAGCTCGTCAACACGCTTCTCGCGCACACGAGCCTCGAGAGCAACGTGGCGGTCAACCTCGTGATGATCGGGATCGACGGCAGGCCGCGCCAGAAGAACCTGGCCGAAATCCTGCTGGAGTGGGGCGAGTTCCGGCTGGAGACCGTCACGCGGCGAAGCCGCCATCGCCTCGGCAAGGTCGAGGACCGCATCCACATCCTCGAGGGCCGGCAGCTCGTCCTGCTGAACATCGACGAGGTGATCCGCATCATCCGCGAGTCGGACGAGCCCAAGCCCGCGCTCGTCGAGCGCTTCTCGCTCACCGATCGCCAGGCCGAGGACATCCTCGAGATCCGGCTGCGGCAGCTCGCCCGGCTCGAGGCGATCCGCATCGAGCAGGAACTGGCGAGGCTCAGGACCGAGCGCGCCGAACTGCAGAAGCTGCTCGACAGCCCGGCGGCCATGAAGCGGGCGGTCATCCGCGAGATCGAGGCCGACGCCAGGGCGTACGGGGACGACCGGCGAACCCTCGTCGAGGCGGCCGAGCGCGCCACCGTCGAGATGCGTGTCTCCGACGATCCCGTGACCGTCATCGTGTCCGACAAGGGCTGGGTGCGGGCACGCCAGGGCCATGGCCACGACTGGACCCAGTTCGGGTTCAAGTCCGGCGACCGGTTCGACGATGCCTTCGAGGTGCGCGAAAGCGACAACCTCTACGTGGTCGCCACCAACGGGCGGGTGTACTCGTGCAGCGTGTCGCAGCTGCCCTCGGCGCGCGGCGACGGCGCGCCGCTCACCAGCCTGGTCGAGCTGGAGCCCGGCAGTCGCGTGGCCTATGCCTTCGCGGCCCGGGCGGAGGACGGGGTGCTCTTCGCCACGCGTCGGGGCAACGGCTTCATCTGCCAGGCGGGCGATCTCGTCGGCCGCACCCGGCAGGGCAAGTCCTTCCTCGTGCTGGGCCCGGACGACGAGCCCACCCGGCCGGCCGTGTTCCGCCCTGGCCATGACCGGGTACTGTGCATGTCCGGCGAGGGCAAGGCGCTCGTGATCGGCCTCGACGAGGTGAAGGTGCTGCGCAAGGGGGGCCGGGGCATCATCCTGATGGGCCTCGAGGCGCGGGACGTCTTCGCCCAGGCCATCGTGTACGGCCAGGAGGGTGTCGTCGCGCGCGGCGTCGGCCGCGGTGGCAAGCCCGTCGAACGGGCATTCGGCGCGAACGCGCTGGAATCCTGGCGTGGCCATCGCGCCCGCAAGGGTCGCTTCCTCGAACCGCGGATCAAGGATGTCCGCCTGAGCCTGCCGCGCGCCGATGGCTAGCCTCGCTCGCCGCGGGCGCCCGCTGCCCGCGGCCTCCCGCGCGGCGCATTTGCGTCGCTGCGCCATGGGGAAACCCGTCATCTCGAACCACAAGGAGCCCTGAACGATGAGTACGCCCGAAACCCGGACCGCCGAGGCGCCGATGCGCTACGAACTGCGCGAGGCGCGCAACGGGCGGTACATCGGTTTCGCGATCCTGGACCGCCCGCGGCAGCTGAACGCGCTCACGCTCGCGATGTGCGAATCCATGCTCGCCCGCCTGCGCGCCTGGGCTTCCGACGAATCCGTCGCGGCGGTGGTGCTCACCGGCGCGGGCGACAAGGGCTTCTGTGCCGGGGGCGATGTCGCGGAGGTCGTGCGCCATGTCCGGAGTGGCAAGCCCGATCGCTTCGTGTACGGCGATGCCTTCTTCACCGTCGAGTACGAACTCGACTACCTCCTGCACACCTATCCGAAGCCGCTGGTGTCCTACTCGCACGGCATCAACATGGGCGGCGGGGTCGGGCTCTCGGTCGGGGCGAGCCACCGCGTGGTCGCCGCCGGTTCCCGCATTGCCATGCCGGAGATCCACATCGGGCTGTTCCCGGACGTCGGCGGCGGCTGGTTCCTCA
>CAZDYQ010000145.1:0-5826 GCA_964509685.1 uncultured Burkholderiaceae bacterium | reverse complement strand
TGTGGGCGCCGATGCACACCCCCCGCGCGACCGCGAGGCTGGCCGCCGCATGCATCGTCGTCGGGTCTCCCGCATGGAAGCCGCAGGCCACGTTGGCCGAGCTGACGATCTCGAGCAGCGCCGCATCGTCGGCCATGACGTAGTCGCCGAAGCCTTCGCCCAGGTCGGAGTTGAGGTCGATCGTCTTCATGGGACTGCCTCGTGTTTGGGATGGATCGCGCCATGGGCGAACCGGCACTGGCGCTCGATGGTCTCGATCATGCGCTGGCGGCGTGCCCAGAGTTCGCCCGCGGTGACGGCATCGCACAGGGCGAAGCGGATGCCGGTGCCCGGCCGCAGCTGGGCGAACAGGTGCAGGTCGGCGCGCACGACGCGCGCGATCACCGGATAGCCCCCGCTGGTGTTGCCGTCGCACAGCTGGACCATCGGCTGGCCCGAAGGCGGCAGCTGTACCACGCCCGGCAGGATTCCGTGCGAAAGCATCTCGCGATGCCTCTCGGGGCGCATCGCGGGCCCCTCGAGCCGACAGCCCAGCCGGTTGCTCTGCGCCGATACCGTCCAGGTTGCCTCGAGGAAGGTCGCCTGGGCCGATCGCCCGAGCTCCTCCCATTGCGCCGCCGCCAGGACGTGGATCACGGGCACGTCGGCCCGGAGCTCGGCATGGGGGTCGAGCCGGTAGGTGGACAGGCCGTAGCCGCGGCCGTTGCCCGGCAGGGGATGGGCCTCGCCGACGGGAAGCGAGTCGCCGGTGCGAAGGGCTCGCCCCTCGTGACCGCCGAACCCGCCCTTGAGGTCCGTGGCGCGTGAACCCATGACGACGGGGACGTCGATGCCCCCGCGCAGGGCGACGTAGCTTCGCACGCCTCGGCGGGGAGCGCCCATCCGGAGGACCTGGCCCGCCTTCGCGCGACAGCACCACCAGTTCGGCAGCCGGCGCCCGTCCAGTGTGGCCTCCGCATCCGCTCCGCCGATGGCGAGATCGACGTCGCGCCCGAACCGGATCGCGATATTGCCGAGCGTCGCCTCGAGGCCGGCGGCATCCACAGGGTTCCCGACCATCAGGTTGACGATCGACAGCGCGAGCGGGTCCATGGCTCCGCTCGTGCCCACGCCCACGTGGCGCAAGCCGTGGCGGCCGAGATCCTGTACCGACGTGAGGAAGCCGGCGCGCAGCACCTCGATCATGCGAGGATCTCCCGTGCGCGGAAACGGACGCGGTCGCCGGGCGTGAGAAGCACGGGCGGCTCGCGGCCGGGATCGAAGCATTCGAGCTCGGTCCTGCCGATGACGTGCCATCCCGACGGCGTGGTGCGGGCGAGCACGCCCGTCTGGTTGCCGCCGACGATCACCGAGCCCCGTTCGATGCGGGGGCGGGGCGTCTCGCGCCGGGGGACCGCAAGCCGCGGGTCGAGCCCGCCGAGGTAGGCGAAGCCGGGCTGGCTGCCGAGGGCGTAGACGACATACTCGGCACGGGCGTGCAGGGCGACATACGCGTCAACGCCGAGGCCCGTCGCCCGCGCGACGAAGGGAAGGTCCTCCCCCGCGGGCCCGCCGTACACGACATCGATCTCGACGAGTCGCCCGTCGGTCGGATCGGCCGGGGCGGCACGCCAGGCATCGAGCATCCGCGCGCGGACGGCTCGAAAGTCCGCTATGGGGGTCCGGAAGATCGCCAGCAGGTTGTTCATGCCCGGGACCACCTCGAGCACTTCGTTCCATGCGGCGATGACGCGGCAGGTCGCCCAGACGCGGCGCTGGACCTCGATGTCCAGGCGGCCGTCCGGGTCGGCGGTGCACAGGATGGCATCCTCGCCCTGCATGGAGAAGCGCGGCTGGCCGGTGGCGGTGCGCCGCCGCGAGCGCCGGTTCATGCCCATGGATCCGGTCCGGCCCGGCTTTGCAGCTGGCGCGAGAAGTCGCAGACGGACCGGGCGATGTCCACGACCTCCTCGATGAATGCACTGGGCCGGTTGGAGGCGTACATCGCCGCATAGGGGACGGGTGGCAGGCTCGGGGACACTTCGATCAGTTCGAGCTTGCCGGAAGCGACCAGTGGACTGAAGCAGGCCCTGGGAAAGTAGCTCACGCCGAGCCCGGCGACCGTGAGGCCGAGCATGGCGTTGAGGCTGTCGCTGGAGATCAGGCGGGTGACCGCGATGCCCTGCGACTTGAGCCACTTGTTGAAATACATCCCCGAGCCCGAGCGCGAGCCCTGGGTGAGGATCGGATGCCGCACCAGCTCCTCGAGGGGCATGGGGCCGCGCCCGGTGTCGACCAGCGAGGGCTTGGCCATCCAGGCGTTCTCCACGTCGGCGAGGAATACGGACGTGATGTCGGGATCGCGGAAGACCTCGGGAATGATCACGAGCTCGATGCTTCCGCTGGTGAGCCGCTCGAACAGCGCCCTGGCCATGTCGACCTCGGGCTCGATGATGATGCGCGGCCAGCGTTCCTGCAGCGCCGCGACGAGGCGCGGCAGCCACGTCCAGGCCGTGAGTTCCGTGACGCCGAGCCGCAGCTTGCGTACGGGCTTGGCGCGGCTGGACTTCAGCTGCAGCATCTGGCTTTCGAGGTCGAGCATCTGGCGGGCGAGGATCAGCAGCTCCTCGCCCGCTTCGGTCAGCCTCGCCAGCCGCTGGCTGCGGTCGAAGATCTCGATCCCCGTGACGCTCTCGAGTTCCCGGATGCGCTTGGATATGGCGGACTGGGTCGTATTGAGACGCGCGGACGCCTTCTCGAAGGTGCCGAGCTCCACGATCCAGTAGAGCGCTTCCAGCTGCCGCAGCGAAACCAAAATTCACTCACGATACATTCCTAGACGGAATGTAATCGAATCTCCTTTAATCGCTTTCTAGAATATCACGTGCTCCCTAGAATCCGACGGAAATCTTCCGTGGAGCATCTCGTGGCAGTACGGCTGTCGAATCGTGTGAGCGGCATCAACGCATCGGCGAGCATCGCGGCCCGCAAGCGGGTCGCCGAGCTGCAGGCGGCCGGCCGCGACATCATCGACTTCACGATCGGCGAACCCGACCTGGACACGCCCGCGCACGTGGTCGATGCGGCAGTCGCGGCCCTGCGACGCGGGGAGACGCACTACACGCCGACCGCGGGCATCGAGCCGTTGCGCGAGCTGATTGCCGAGAAGCTGGGCCGCGATTCCGGACTTTCCCTGTCTCCCGAAAGCGTCATCGTCGGCAGCGGCGCGAAGCAGCTGATCCACGACGCGCTGATGGCCAGCGTCGACCCCGGCGACGAGGTCATCCTGCCGGCCCCTTACTGGGTCTCGTACCCGGACATGGTGAAGCTGGCGGGCGGGGTGCCGGTGGTGGTTCCCTGCGCGGAATCCGACGCGTTCAAGCTGGCGCCTGCCGCGCTGGAGGCGGCGATCACGCCGCGGACCCGGTGGCTCATCCTGAACTCGCCGAACAACCCGAGCGGGGCCGTGTACGGCCGGTCCGAGCTCCAGGCGCTGGCGGCCATCCTCGAGCGTCATCCGCAGGTCATGCTGATGACGGACGACATCTACGAGCACCTCACGTACGACGGTATTCGTCACGTCAACATGGCGTCGGTGGCGCCCGGACTCGCCGACCGGACCCTTTTCGTCGGCGGCTTCTCCAAGAGCTACGCCATGACCGGCTGGCGCGTCGGCTACGCCTGTGGGCCGCTGGAGCTCGTACGCGCCATCGGCAAGCTGATCGGCCAGAGCACGACCTGCGCGTCTTCCGTCAGCCAGGCGGCGGCCGTCGCAGCGCTGCAGGGCAGCCAGGACTTCATCGAGGAAACTCGCGCCATCTACCAGGCGCGGCGCGACCTGATGCACGGCATCGTCTCGTCCATCGACGGTGTGCGGGTGGCCCGTCCCGAGGGCGCCTTCTACCTGTTCCCGGACGTGTCCGGCCTGGTCGGACGCCGGGCCCCGTCGGGCGAAGTCATCGGCAGCGATGCCGATCTCGTGATGTACCTGCTCGACCATGCGAACGTCGCCGTCATCGACGGGGGGCCCTACGGCATGTCGCCCTACCTCCGGCTGTCGTACGCCACGTCGATGGACGCGATCGAGCGCGGCTGCTTGCGGATGAAAGCCGCCTGCGACCGGCTGCTGCCCTGAGGATCACCGTGACCGAGAGCCACGACATCGACTACCCGGCCCTCTTCGAGGCCTACCGCCAGGCCGCGACGGCGGTCATCAGCGACAACCTCGAGCGCGAGCCCGGCGCGGTCGGCATCCGCCCCTTCCATCGCTGCGACTCGACCATGGTGGGCCGCGCCCTCACGGTCCGCACCCGTGCCGGCGACAATGCGGTGATCCATCGCGCGCTGGGGCTCGTCCGTCCCGGCGACGTGGTGGTGGTCGACGGCGGCGGCGACACGACGCGCGCGCTCGTCGGCGAGATCATGGCCGCCATTGCACGTTCGCGCGGTGCCGCGGGGCTCGTCCTCGACGGGGCGATTCGCGACGTCGGCGTCATCGCCGCCGACACCTTCCCGGTGTTCGCAAGGGCGGCGATCCATCGCGGGCCGTACAAGAATGGCCCGGGCGAGATCGGGGTGCCCGTGAGCATCGGGGGCATGCTGGTGCGTCCCGGGGACATCGTGGTCGGCGACGCGGACGGCGTGGTGGCGATGCCACCGGTCGTGGCTGCCCGCATCCATGCGGCGGTGGTCGAGCAGGAGCGCAAGGAGCGGGACATCCTCGCGTCCATCGCCAACGGCACCTATGTGGACGCGTATGGCCGGTAGGGACGGCCGAAGGCCGGTCCGGACGGAAGCACAACCCTTGGGGAGGCATGAAATGAAACTCTTGAGATCGCTGGCCGTGTCGGCCACCCTGTTCCTCGCCGGCGCGGGCGCCGCGTCGGCGGCGACGTCCTGGGACCTGCCGCTCGCGTGGCCCGCCGGGAACTACATCGTCAAGGAAGTACAGCGTTTCGCCGAGGAGGTGAAGAAGGCCACCGACGGCGAAGTCGTGATCACGACCCATCCGTCCGGCTCGCTCGGCTTCAAGGGGCCGGAGATGCTCGCCGCGGTGCGCGACGGCCTGGTGCCCATCGGCGACATGCTGCTCAACCAGCAGGTGGGCGTCGATCCGCTGCTTGGCCTGGAGTCGCTGCCGTTCCTCATCGACGACTTCGAGGGCCTGCAGGCCTTCGGCAAGCACTATCGTCCGCTGCTCGACGAGGTCTACGCCAGGTACAACCAGAAGATCCTGTTCCGGATCCCCTGGCCGCAGCAGCAGATCTTCACGAAGAAGGAGATTCGCGGCATCGAAGACCTGCAGGGGCTGAAGATCCGTTCCTATGACAAGTCGTCGACCGACGTCTTCGCCGCGGTGGGCATGAACCCGGTGCAGCTGCCGTGGGGCGACGTGATCCCGTCCCTGGCGGCCGGCGCGATCGAGGCCGTGGCGACATCGTCGCCCTCGGCGGTGGACGGCTCCTTCTGGGAGCTGCTCAAGTACGGCTATCCGACGCGACAGACCTGGAACACGAACGTCATCAGCGTGAACCTCGATGCCTGGAACAAGCTCGACAGGAAGCACCAGGACGCCATCGTCGAGATCGCCAACCGCCTCGAGCCCGAGTTCTGGGCCACCGCCCAGTCCGAGGACGGCCAGAAGATGGAAACGCTCGCGAAGAACGGTATGGTCAACGGCACGCTGTCGGCCGAACTGCGTGCCATCCTGCGCGAGCGCTCGGCGCCCATCCGCGAGGCGGCCATCAGGAACCTCGGGGAGAAGGCGAAGCAGGTCGTGGATGCCTTCGAGAAGCGCTGATTCCGGCGCGGCGGGGGCGGCGGGCCGCCCCTTCGCGCGACCCCCGC
>CAZDYQ010000144.1:0-5843 GCA_964509685.1 uncultured Burkholderiaceae bacterium | reverse complement strand
GGGAGGACCCGGGCTGGTCGCATTCGGTCGAGCACGGCGAGATCTTCAACGGCGGGGGCAGGGTAGGGGCCTGGTTCGCCGACTTGCTGCTCTACCAGTTCGGTATCAGCGCCTGGCTGCTCGTGCTGCTCATGGTGATCGCCGCGTGGCGGGGCCTGCGCGCCGAGCGGGCGCGCGCGCCGGACGACGAGCCTCCGCGGCTCGAGTGGGAACGCTGGCTCGGCTTCGGCCTCTTCTTCCTCGGTTGTTCGATGCTCGAGGCCACGCGCCTGCACAGCATGGGCTTCGAACTGCCGCTCGCGCCCGGCGGGCTGGTGGGCGGCCTCCTGGCGGAGGGACTGCTCGAGGCGCTGGGCGTGGTCGGGAGCACGCTGGCGATGCTCCTTCTCGTCGGCAGCGGCTTCAGCCTCTGGACCGGCTGGTCGTGGCTGATGATCTGCGAGCGCGTGGGACTCGCGCTGGAGACCATGGCGCTCAAGCTGGTGGAGGCGATCGGCGCCCTGCGCGACAGGCGCGAGGGCGAGCGCGCCGCGAGCCAGCGCGACGAGCAGGTGCAGGAGCTGCGCAAGATCTTCGAGGACGATCCCGAGCCCCTGCGGATCGAGCCGCCCGTGCTCAAGGTCGAGCGTTCGCGACGGGCCGAGGCCGAGCGCCAGGTGGCCCTGTTCGCCGACCTGCCGGCCGATACCCAGTTGCCGCCGATCTCGCTGCTCGACCCGCCGCCGGTCGAGCAGGAGACCGTCAGCGAGGAGACCCTGCAGTTCACCTCACGGCTGATCGAGAAGAAGCTCGCCGACTTCAATGTCGCCGCGCGCGTCGATGCGGCCTATCCGGGGCCGGTCATCACCCGGTACGAGATCGAGCCTGCCACGGGCGTCAAGGGCAGCCAGATCGTCAACCTCTCCAAGGACCTTGCCCGCGCGTTGTCCATGGTGTCGATCCGGGTGGTCGAGACGATTCCGGGCAAGAACCTCATGGGGCTCGAGCTGCCCAATGCGCGCCGGCAGACGGTTCGCCTGTCGGAGATCCTCGGCTCGAAGGTCTATGCCGACGCCGGCTCGCCGGTGACCCTGGCGCTGGGCAAGGACATCGCCGGCAACCCGATGGTCGCCGACCTCGCGCGGATGCCGCACCTGCTGGTGGCGGGGACGACCGGCTCGGGCAAGTCCGTCGGCATCAATGCGATGCTGATGTCGCTGCTCTACAAGGCCGATCCGAGCCAGGTGCGGCTGATCCTCATCGATCCGAAGATGCTCGAGATGAGCGTCTACGAGGGCATTCCGCACCTGCTCGCGCCGGTGGTCACCGACATGCGCCAGGCGGGCAATGCGCTGAACTGGTGCGTGGCCGAGATGGAGCGGCGCTATCGCCTGATGAGCAAGCTCGGGGTGCGCAACCTCTCCGGCTACAACGCGCGCATCGGGGACGCCGAGAAGCGTGGCGAGACGATCCCCAATCCGTTCACGCTCACGCCCGAGGAGCCCGAGCCGCTCGGGAAGCTGCCGATCATCGTGGTGGTGATCGACGAGCTGGCCGACCTGATGATGGTGGTGGGCAAGAAGGTCGAGGAGCTGATCGCGCGGCTCGCGCAGAAGGCGCGCGCGGCGGGCATCCATCTCATCCTCGCGACCCAGCGCCCGTCGGTGGACGTGATCACCGGCCTGATCAAGGCCAACATTCCCACCCGGATCGCCTTCCAGGTGTCCTCGAAGATCGACTCGCGCACCATTCTCGACCAGATGGGCGCCGAGTCGTTGCTGGGGCAGGGCGACATGCTGTACATGCCCCCGGGCTCGGGCCTGCCGGTGCGCATCCACGGCGCCTTCGTCGCCGACGAGGAGGTGCACAAGGTGGTCGAGCACTGGAAGCTCGTGGCCGAGCCCGACTATGTCGAGGGCATCCTCGAGGGCGGCGTCCCGGAGGAGGCGGACACGGGCAGCGCCGTGGGCTTCGGCGGCCTGACGAAGACGCTGGGCGAGGCCGGCCTCGACGGCGAGGCCGACCCGATGTACGACCAGGCGGTCGCGGTGGTGCTGAAGAGCGGACGTGCCTCGATCTCGTTCGTCCAGCGCAACCTGCGCATCGGCTACAACCGGGCCGCTCGCCTGCTCGAGCAGATGGAGCAGGCGGGACTGGTCTCGCCGATGGCGAGCAACGGCAACCGCGACATTCTCGTGCCTCGCAACACCGGCGAGGACGACTAGCCGCCGTGGGCCCTGTCGCTGCGCCCGGTTCCGCCACGGGCACGTCCGCGTCGGGGGTCAACGCGCGGGCGTCTCGCGCGTTCTTCGGGGGCATGATCGTCCACCGACTTGCGGGCTTCGCCCGATGCGGACGGGCGCTGGCGCTCGCCGCCGCGCTCGTCCTCGGACCGGCCTGCGCCTGGGCGGCGGGCGCGATCGACTCGCTGGAACGTTTCCTCGCCGAAACATCGGGCGCGCGGGGGACGTTCACCCAGGAAACCGTGGGCGGCCCTTCGGGCCGGGAGGAGCGCAGTACGGGCAGCTTCGCGTTCCAGCGCCCCGGGCGCTTTCGCTGGGAAGTTGCCAGGCCGTACGAGCAGCTGATGGTCGCCGACGGCGAGCAGGTGTGGTTCTACGATCGCGACCTCGAGCAGGTCACGGTGCGGCCCATGGCCGAGGCCATGGGTGCCACGCCGGCGGCGATCCTGTTCGGGTCGGGCCGGCTCGATGACGATTTCGTCCTCGCCGACGCCGGTGAAGGCGAGGGCCTGCGATGGCTGCTTGCGACCCCACGAAGCGGCGATGCGGGCTTCGAGCGCATCCGCATCGGCTTCGAGGGGGCAGTGCCGCGGGCCATGGAGGTGATCGATGCCTTCGGGCGTACCGTGCGCTTTCGGTTCGAATCGATCGAGACCAATCCCGGCTTCCCGCCCGGCACGTTCCGTTTCGAGGTACCGGCCGGCACGGACGTCATCCGCCAGTAGCGAGGCCATCGCCCATGGCTGACCTCTTCGCCCGGGAGCCCGCCGCGCCGCTCGCCGAGGCCCTGAGACCGCGGACGCTGGACGAGGTCATCGGGCAGGCCCACCTGCTTGGCGAGGGCAAGCCCCTGCGGCTCGCGTTCCAGTCCGGCAAGCCCCATTCGATGATCTTCTGGGGGCCTCCGGGCGTCGGCAAGACGACGCTCGCCAGGCTCATGGCGAGCGCCTTCGACTGCGAGTTCATGGCCCTCTCGGCCGTGTTCTCCGGGGTCAAGGACATCCGTGAGGCGATGGACACGGCGCGCGAGTCGCTCTCCCGCGGGCGCCGCACCATCCTGTTCGTGGACGAGATCCATCGCTTCAACAAGGCCCAGCAGGACGCATTGCTGCCGCATGTCGAGTCGGGTCTCGTCACCTTCATCGGGGCGACGACCGAGAACCCCAGCTTCGAGGTCAACTCGGCCCTGTTGTCGCGCGCCCAGGTCTACGTGCTGCAGTCGCTCGGCGACGAGGAGCTGCGGCAGCTCTTCGCGCGGGCCCGCGACAGGGCGCTCGTCCATCTCGAGTTCGACGAGAAGGCCGTCGCGACGCTCGTCGGCTATGCGGACGGCGATGCCCGGCGCCTGCTGAACCTGCTCGAACAGGCGGGAACGGCCGCGGCGGCCGCCGGCGTGACGCACATCGATGCGGACTTCGTCGCGAGCGCGCTCAGCCTCAACGCCCGCCGCTTCGACAAGGGGGGTGACAGCTTCTACGACCAGATATCCGCGCTCCACAAATCCGTGCGGGGCTCCAGCCCCGATGCGGCCCTGTACTGGCTGAGCCGCATGCTCGACGGCGGGGCCGACCCGCGCTACCTCGCCCGCCGCATCATCCGGATGGCCTGGGAGGACATCGGCCTGGCCGATCCCCGCGCGATGCAGATCGCCAACGATGCCGCGCTCACCTACGAGCGGCTGGGCAGCCCGGAGGGCGAGCTCGCGCTCGGCCAGGCGGTCATCTACCTGGCCGTCGCGCCCAAGAGCAACGCCGGCTACAACGCCTACAACGCGGCCCGCGCCTTCGTGAAGCAGGACCGCAGCCGCGAGGTGCCGGTGCACCTGCGCAATGCGCCGACGAAGCTCATGCGCGAGCTCGGCTACGGGCATGCCTACCGGTATGCGCACGACGAGCCCCATGCCTACGCCGCGGGCGAGAGCTACCTTCCCGACGGGATGGCGGAGCCGAACTGGTACCGACCCGTCCCGCGCGGGCTCGAGGCGAAGATCGGGGAGAAGCTCGCCTTCCTGCGCCAGCTCGACGAGGAGGCCGGCAAGGCGGGCCGGGTCGGCACCGGGGACGACGGCGAGGGCGGCCAGCCGCGCCCGGCCGGGCGGCGCTGATACCATTTCCGGTCCGGGCCAGCCGCAGCCGGCCGGCCCAGTCCCACTCTCCACGCGAACACCCAAGATGCTCGATCCCAGCCTCCTGAGAAAAGATCTCGAATCGGTCCGCGCGCGCCTGGCCCGGCGCGGCTTCGAACTCGATGCCACGGCCTTCGAGGCGCTCGAGGCGCGCCGGAAATCGCTGCAGACCGCGACCGAATCCCTGCAGGCGAAGCGCAACGCGCTCTCGAAGACGATCGGGCAGCTGAAGGCAAAGGGCGAGGACACCAGCGCCGTGATGGCGGAGGTGGCCGGCATCGGCGCGGAGCTCGACAGCATGGCGAAGCAGAACGAAGAGGTGCAGGAAGCCTTCGCGCAATGGCTGATGACCCTGCCCAACCTGCCCGCCGACCGCGTGCCCGACGGCCGGGACGAGACCGGCAACGTCGAGCAGCGGCGCTGGGCGCCCGGTGGCGGGACCGAGCCGCCGACGTTGCCGTTCGCACCGCGCGACCATGTCGAGCTGGGCGCCGCCCTCGGGCTCGATTTCGAGATGGGCGCCAAGCTCTCGGGCGCGCGCTTCTCGGTCCTGCGCGGCCCCGCCGCGCGCCTGCACCGCGCCCTCGCCCAGTTCATGCTCGATGTCCACACCACCGAGCACGGCTACCTCGAGTGCTACACGCCCTACATCGTCAATGCCGAGAGCCTGCGCGGCACCGGCCAGCTCCCGAAGTTCGAGCAGGACCTCTTCGCCGCGCGCAAGGGCGGCCAGGAAGGCGGGGGCGAGGCGCTCTACCTGATCCCGACGTCCGAGGTGTCGCTCACGAACTTCGTCCGGGGCGAGATCCTGCCGGCGGACGCGCTGCCCATGCGGCTCACCGCACACACACCGTGCTTCCGTTCGGAGGCCGGTTCGTACGGCCGGGACACCCGCGGCATGATCCGCCAGCACCAGTTCGACAAGGTGGAAATGGTGCAGATCGTCGAGCCGGCTCGCTCGGACGAGGCGCTCGAGGAAATGGTCGGCCATGCCGAGAAGATCCTGCAGCGACTGGAGCTTCCCTATCGCGTGGTGCTGCTGTGCGCCGGCGACATGGGATTTGGCGCCCGCATCACCTACGACCTCGAGGTCTGGTTGCCGGGGCAGCAGGCGTATCGCGAGATCTCGTCGGTGTCGAACTGCGGCGACTTCCAGGCGCGTCGGATGCAGGCGCGCTACCGGCCCGCGAAGGGCAAGCCCGAACTCGTGCACACGCTCAACGGATCGGGCCTCGCGGTGGGGCGGACCCTCGTCGCCATGCTCGAGAACCACCAGCAGCCCGACGGCAGCATCGCGATACCGGAGGCGTTGCGGCCGTGGCTTGGCGGCGTGGAGCGGCTGGCGCCGTAGCACGGCTGGAGCGCCCGGTCGGGACAAACCCGACGTCCTCGTGTCCTGCAAGCGCGGCTTTCAGTGCTATACTCACCGGCTCGACCGAACGCGGTTCCCGGAAAGGTGGCAGAGTGGTCGAATGCGCCGGACTCGAAATCCGGTA
>CAZDYQ010000143.1:3042-5859 GCA_964509685.1 uncultured Burkholderiaceae bacterium | reverse complement strand
AGGCCGTCGAATCCACCCCAGTAGCGGACTGCGAAGTCCTGGCAGAGAAGATCGAGGGCGAGCCTCGGTGGTTCCTGGCGCGAATCAAACGGTCAGCCGAAGGCATCGAAGGTTCGATCCAGGACATTTCTGCCCGCAAGCAGGCGGAAGCCAAGCTCAAGCGCCTTGTCACGCATGATTCCCTTACCGGGGTGCTGAACCGGCGCGGACTGGATATCGCGCTCGAGCGGCTCCTCGACAGCGCGCGGATGGGCAATTCGTGCGCGGTCGCCTACGTCGATCTCGACCGTTTCAAGGTCGTGAACGATCTCCACGGGCACGCCACGGGTGACGCCGTGCTGCGGGTCGTCGCCCAGCGCCTGCAGGAATCCGTTCGCATCCAGGATGCCGTCGCCCGGATCGCGGATTCGTTCCTCGTCGTCTTCAACGACTGTCCGGACTACGCGGTATCGGGACTGAGCGAGCGCATTCGGGAGGCTATCAGCGGCCAACCTTTCGAGGCGAACGGCAAGGTGCTGAGCGTCACCGTCAGCATCGGTGTCGTCCAGGTGGATCCGGTGATGCAAGCGGTGGACGTGATCGCCACGGCGGACCGGGCGTGTATGGAAGCGAAGGCCCAGGGACGCAATCGGGTGGTCTTCCTGAACGACAAGGACAACTCGCTGCGCGCCCATCTCGACGAGATGAAGCTCGTCGCGGACATGCACGGGAACGCTCTCACCGACCGGTACTTCCTCGAGTTCCAGCCCATCGTCGCGCTGACAAGCGCGCAGCTTTCGCTGAACTACGAGGTACTGATCCGGATGCGCGGCCTCGATGGCGAGGTCATTCCCCCCGGACGGTTCATCGGCGCAGCCGAGCGCAACGGGCTGATGTCGCATATCGATCGCTGGGTGCTGAAGTCCACGCTCGAATGGCTCGACAGCCATCCGGCCCACAGGGACCGCCTGAACTTCGCGACACTGAACATCAGCGGCGCATCGCTGAACGACGCCCGCTTCGTGGAAGATGCGTTCGCGATGATCGCGGATCATCCCCTGGCGGTCAGCAAGCTGTGCTTCGAGATCACCGAAAGCGTCGCCCTGCACGACATCGGTTCGACCCGCAACTTCGTCGAGCGCCTGCGCCGTTGCGGCGCGAAGCTCGCGCTGGACGACTTCGGCGCTGGCTACACCTCCTTCAATTACCTGAAGGAGATTCCCGCCGACCTGATCAAGATCGACGGCAGCTTCGTGCGTGACATCAATCGCAATCCGGCGAACTATGCGATCACGCGCATGATCGTAGACCTCACGCACGAGCTGGGCATGGAGAGCATCGCCGAATGGGCGGAGACGCCCGATACGATCAAGGCGCTCATCGGCCTGGGCGTCGACTATGGCCAGGGCTATGGCCTTGCCCGTCCGATGGACAAGGAGATCGTCACCGCAGCCAAGTCGGGCCTCGAGCTCGTCAAGGACCAGCGAGTAGCGGAATTGATCTCCCGCGCGCGAGACGTCCGCATCCATATGGTCTGAGGCCCGCGAACGCTGCGGCGCAGCGATTCGCCCGCCGGTTTATGATTGTTCGCTTCAGCGAATACCGGCGCCATGGCTTCAGCTCCCGTTCACGAACGTCCCGACGGCATCGCCGTCATCACGATAGACCTGCGCGACGCAGCGCCCTTGGGAGGGCTCGCCGCGCTGCGCTCGGGCCTCGACGTCGCCACCGCCCGTCTCCGGGATGGCGGGGCGACCACGGGCATCGTCCTGCGGATCGTCGGTGACGGGGACGTCCCCGTCATCGACCCCGAAGCGGTCGCCGCTGGCGCGCCCGCGGACGCGCTCACCGGAGCGGCCCGCGCCCTGGGCGAGCAGCTGGCCCAGATCGAGAATGCCCCCTCCCCGGTCATCGCAGTCCTCGAAGGCTCAGTGCTTGGTGCGGGCTTCGAAGCCGCCTTGGCCTGCCCGCGTCGGATCATCGTCGGCGATCCCGGCGCGCGGGTAGGCCTGCCCGCCCTGGCGAAGGGCTTGTTGCCCGCTGCGGGCGGCATCGGCCGGCTCTTGCGATGCATGCCCGTGCGCGAGGCCATCGAGTTCCTCGCCGGGGCCGAGCCGGCGGACGCGGCCAGGGCGAAGGAGCTGGGCCTGGTCGACGAGGTCGCGGACTCGGCCGAGGCCGCCGAAGCCAGCGCCATCGCGTGGCTGGGCGACCCTGCCCTCCGGGCGAAACTCCAGGGGCAGCGCGACACGACAGTCGATCCGGTGGCAGCACAGACGGCGTCCGCCCTTGCAATGGCCGCCCTGCCCGGTCGGCGCCGCGCGGCGATTGCCCTGGCCGCGATCGCCGCGGCCTGGGCGATGCAGGAACGGGACGCAGCCGCCACCACGGAGCTGCGGCGCGCCATCGAACTCGCGACCCATGCCGACACCCGCGCGTGGCTGGCCCGGCAACAGGCACCCGCCGAGTCCGCGGCCAGCTCGACCTCGGTGACGAGGGACGATGGCCGCAAGCCGGATTCACCCGACGCGACGAAACGCGCCGCGGCGCGCATCCGCGCAGCCGGGCTGCTCGAAGCCATGGCGCTCGTCGGGGATGGCGTGGCCGCGACGCGCGTCGAAGCGCTCGCCGACTCGATCGGAATGACGCCCACGCCTCTCGCCCTCCTCGACGAGGTGTCGCTTGCGCCCATCGATGCCGCCCACCATGCGGCGGAGCACCCGGATCATGGCCACCACCACGGCCATGCCCATGGCGACGGACACCACGACCATGGACATCACCATGGCCACGAGCACGGGCATGGGCATGGGCATGGGCACGATCACGATCACGATC
>CAZDYQ010000143.1:0-2942 GCA_964509685.1 uncultured Burkholderiaceae bacterium | reverse complement strand
CACGATCACGATCACGATCGCGGCCACGATCACCACCACGACCATCACCATGGCCACGAGCCGCATCACGGCCATGCGCATGGCCACGACCATGGCCATCACCACGATCACTCCCCGGGGCCGTCGCCATACGGTCTCGACGCATCCGCATGGGGCGAGGTGCCGCCGGCGGCGGTCTATGTCCTCGAAAAGATGGCGCATGGCTTCGGACGAACGGGACGTGCGTCGGGTGGCGGCTTCTACGAGTACCCCGCCCATGGAGCGCCCGCGTTGTGGTCCGGGCTCCGGACCTTCGAGCGTCCGTCGGTGGACCTCGACGACACGGAATGCACCGATCGGCTGATCTTCGCCCAGGCCGTGGAGGCGCTGCGCGGCCTTGCCGAGGGCCTGATCGACCGCGCGAAGATCGACGCGGTCGCTCGGTCCGCCGGATTCCCCGTGGCTGGTGGCATCTCCGGCCTGATCACCAGCCGGGGACGAGCCGCGTTCCTTGCGCGCTGCGCCGAGCTGGCGTCGCGGCACGGCAAGCGCTTCGCCCTGCCCGAGGGCGCGTTCGACGAGTTTTCAACCGAGGCCTGATCGATCGACGATCGGGCGACCCGAGAGATGGCAAGAGAGAGCAAGAGACTCCACCCCTGGCGCGAACCCGTCACTCCTCGACCGGCGGCCACCGCCCTGCTGATGCGTGACATCCGGGACGACTTCGAGATCCTCATGACGCGGCGCTCCTCGACCGCGAGCTTCGCGCCGGGCGCCTTCGTGTTCCCGGGTGGCGCGCTCGACGAGGCCGACCGGGCGGCGCGCGCGCAGTCGCTGGCGCGCTTCCGCGCGACGCAGGATGCGGACCTACGTGCCTTCTCGATCGCGGCCATCCGGGAGGCATTCGAGGAACTGGGCATCCTGCTCGCCTATGGCGCAGATGGCCGGCTCGTCGGGCAGGACGTGGTCGATCGGCTCGATCGCGACGACCAGGCTTTCTTCGACCAGATGGAGCGACACTCGCTCACGCTTGCCGGGGATGCCGTCCACTGGTACTGCCACTGGGTGACGGATCCCGACCTGCCCAAGCGCTTCGATGTGCGCTTCCTCGTCGCTCGCGTGCCCGAAGGCCAGGCGCCGGTCGCCGACGAGGCCGAGCAGTTCGAGCCGACCTGGATCTCGCCTCGCGAAGCACTCGAGGGTTACGAGGCCGGCCGGATCCCGATGATCTTCCCGACCATACGCACGCTGCGCCGGCTGGCGGAGTGCCGGTCGGTGGACGAGGTGATCGCGCAGTGCGGCGACGACGCCCCGCTCTTTTCATCCTCGCCGCGTGGCGGCTACCGGAAGGGACAGGTCGAACGCTTCTCCGAGCACGAGGCGCCCTATGGCGAACTCGAGCTCGTCTGCCCCGATGGCCAGGTCCTGCACCACCTGGACTGGCAGCACGAGAGGCCCGTTCCGCTCACGCGCAACGTCCAGCGCCTCACCGCCCCGAACCCGGGCGTGATGACCGGCCCGGGCACCAACACGTACATCGTGGGCGACGAGACGGCCGGATATGCGGTGATCGACCCCGGGCCCGACGATCCGGTCCATATCGAGCGAATCGCGACGATCGTGGGCGACAGGCTGCGCTACATCATCTGCACGCATTCCCACCCCGACCACTCGCCGGGCGCCGATCCGCTCAAGGCACTCGCCGGTGGGGTCGTCATGGGGCGCCCCACCGCCGAATCGGTGCGCGACAAGTGGCCGTTCGACCCGGAGCGCGTGCTCGAGGACGGTGATCGCATCGAGGTGGGCGACTCGACCCTCCGGGTGCTCCACACGCCCGGCCACCAGTCCAACCATGTATGCCTGCTGCTCGAGGAGGACCGCCTGCTCTTCACGGGCGATCACATCATGAACGGATCGACGGTGGTGATCAGCCCGCCCGACGGCGACATGCACGCCTACATCCGGTCGCTCGAGCGACTGCGCGAGGAACCGGTGGATTACATCCTGCCGGCGCACGGCCATGTGCTCGGTTCGCCGGTGACCGCGATCGACCAGCTGATCCGACATCGGCTTGGTCGAGAACGCAAGGTGATCGCCGGGCTCCAGAAGGTCGGTCCCGACGCGACCATCGAACGCCTGCTGCCCGTCGTGTACGACGATGTGCCGCAGTCACTGCATCCGGTGGCGGCGCGCTCGCTGCGAGCGCATCTCGACAAGCTCGTGATCGACGGTCGCGCGAAGGTCGTGAACGAGGCCTGGACGCTCGTGGCCTGACGGCTGCCGGAACGGAGGCGGGACACGCCGCCTCGCTCAATGAAAAAGGCCGCCCGTGATGGGCGGCCTTTATCTTGCGCGCTCGACGCTTACTGCGTCGGGGAGCCGGCCGCGATGTCGTCGGCAGCCGCCGCCTTCATCGACAGGCGCAGCCTGCCCTTGTCGTCGGCCTCGATCA
The DNA here is from genome assembly GCA_964509685.1 of uncultured Burkholderiaceae bacterium. Classification (GTDB taxonomy): domain Bacteria; phylum Pseudomonadota; class Gammaproteobacteria; order Burkholderiales; family Burkholderiaceae_E; genus JAMLIN01. The sequence goes on along the minus strand of CAZDYQ010000143.1, from coordinate 511 downwards.
CCTTGACGCGAATTATCTGGCCTTCGGCGACATAGTCGGAGACCTGGTTCACTCGCTCGTTGGCGATCTGGGAGACATGCAGCAGGCCGTCGCGGCCGGGCAGCACCTGGACGATGGCCCCGAAGTCGAGGATCTTGAGGACCGTGCCGTCGTAGATGCGGCCGATCTCGACCTCGGCGGTGAGATCCTCGATCATCTTCTGGGCACGCTTCGCGGCATTGCCGTCGACGGCCGCGATGGTGATCGAACCGTCGTCCTGGATGTCGATCTGCGTTCCCGTGGTCTCGGTGATCAGGCGGATCGTGGCACCACCCTTGCCGATCACGTCGCGGATCCGCTCGGGGTTGATCTTCATCTTGTACATGCGCGGCGCGAAGTCGGAGAGCTCCTCACGCGCGCCGCCAATGGCGCGGACCATTTCGCCGAGGATGTGCATCCGCGCCTCTTTCGCCTGCGAAAGCGCGACCTGCATGATCTCCTTGGTGATGCCCTGGATCTTGATGTCCATCTG
>CAZDYQ010000142.1:0-6054 GCA_964509685.1 uncultured Burkholderiaceae bacterium | reverse complement strand
CGGTGGTCGTACTCGTAGAGCTTGACGGAGGCACCCGGAGGCACGGGCACGGTGAAGTCTCGTTCCCAGTACTCGCGGTAATGGCGCGGCACCGTGAAGACCTGCATGCAGAACGGGACGTCGTAGCCGTTGATGCCGGTGAACTCCGAATAGGTGGTGCCGGACGGATGCCGCCAGTACGTCTGCTCGATGCGAACCTTGCCGTTCGGGGTGGCAGAGAGGGTGCGGCTCGAGATGCGCTCGGGGTACTCGTCAAACAGCGGGATGGCGCAGCCCGTGGCCACAACCGAAACGACGCCGGCAAGCATGGCCGCGCGGATGCGACAGGAAATCCTGGATTTCATTCAGTGTTCGCCTTTGGGTGAAGGTGGATGCCGCGGTATAGGCATCCGGCACGCGCGGCGACGACCGACACTCGGCCTGGGCGAACGGGAATTTGACGACGCCGCAACCTCATGCCGGCCACGGGCCGCGCGACGCAAGGATAGAAATAGCGGCCCGGAGCCAGGCCGTTGAAATGCGACGGCGTCGCCGCACTATTTCGTGCGAAGCCGCGGGGACGACCCTCCGAAGGGCGAACTCGGCCGTTCGAACCGGCGCGAATGTACCGCCCCTTGCTCCCGTGCTATACGCGGCAGGCCCGTTTTGCATAGGAGCTGTCGATTGAAATTTTTCTCTGCCCTGCTGACCTGCCTGCTTGCCCTCAGCATCCCGGCACTGGCTGCCGACCCTGAGGCGGCGCCCTGGAAGGAGTTCCACTTCGACGACAAGGAAGCCGGCCTCTCCGCCGTCGTCCTCCACCGCCAATCCACCAACGAGTGGAAGCTGCAGCTGCTGTCCGAGTCGGCGAAACCGCAGCCGATGACCCTGGCCGTACGCAAGGTCATCGACGGAGATGGCGTCCTCTACCAAATCTTCTTCTGGGTGCCGGGGGCAGCACTCGAGTGCATCCCGAGCTGCCGTGCGCAGTTCACGTTCGACGACGACGAGCCCGTTGTCCTTGGCCTGACCAAGGGCGAGGAGGATGGTCCGGCGGTCTACTACGTCGACCAGGTGGCGGCCTTCCTCCATCGTCTTTCCAGCGCCAGGCGGCTTGTCATCGAGGCGGCATTCGACTCGGCGTTCGTGGCGGACTACCACTTCGACATCGCGCCGTTTACCAGGACCACTCGCTGAAGGCCAGTGACGTCGAAGCCAGGCTCGCCGGCGAGCCGGCCCGGACTGCCGCCGGTTCCTCCTCCTGGCATCCGCCGGGCGACCCTCGGGCCACCTTCGCCATCCGCCGCAGCCGTTCGCGCACCCGCCCGGGCGACATCGCGAACGTGAACGTGTCCCGATCGCCGACCAGGACGCGGTGTCCATCATCGCGCAACTGGAATGCGAGCGCGCCGCGCGCATCGATGCACGCCTCGACGCCCGGGAGCTCCTCCCTGGCGATTGCCAGCATCAGCGCGTTGTAGCGCTGGCGGCTGGCATCGGCCTCCTCCCCACCCATGCGGGCCAGCGGATGGCCCAGTCGTCGCAGCTGGCGACGGGCCGCATTGGCGCGTGCCTCGAAGCGCAGGTCGACGTGATGGAAGACGTGAAGCGGCGCCACGAGCTCGAACTCCTCGTCGAGCGTGAGCGTCTCGAAGGGCTGGAAGTCTCCGGGCGTCCCCTGGCCCGGCATGATCGAATCGGTCGGCATGTGCGGCATGACTGCTCCTTTCGTCGAGGTTCGCCTGCCGGCGAGCGCAGTGCATGCGGGGACTGTCTCCCGCTCCGGCCTCGTCCCCAAGGAAATACTCCACCGATCGCCCGCGAACGGTGGCGCGCCGCCCGCGCATGGGCGGACGGTCAGTCGGGAATGGCCTGGTTGTGGACCGCCGCGATGGGCATCCGTCGTCCGGTGCCGAACACGCCCCCGCGAACCTGGATTACCGGGGGCGCCTGGAATCGCTTGTACTCGCTGCGGGCGACGAGCGAGCGCACGCGGGCGACCAGCGCCCTCCCTTCGGGCGTCGCCTCGAGCGCGGCGACGACGCCCGCGGCCTCCTCGCGTTCGTCCGTGGCAAGCGATTCCGGCTCGAGCATCATCTTGAGGACGGCATCGAGCACGGGGTACGGGGGCAGGCTGTCGTCGTCGCGCTGGCCGGGCGCGAGTTCGGCAGACGGCGGCTTGTCGATGATGGCCTGGGGGATGAGCTCCGCCCCGGCCTGTTCGTTGAGATGCCGGGCCAGCTCGAACACTTCGGTCTTGTAGAGATCGCCCAGCAGGCCAATGCCGCCATTGGTGTCGCCATAGAGCGTGCAGTAGCCCACCGCAAGCTCGGACTTGTTGCCCGTATTGAGCAGCAGGTAGCCGCGGGCATTGCTCACCGCCATCAGCAGCGTGCCGCGTACGCGGGCCTGCAGGTTCTCGAGCGTGACGCCCTGCGGCTGCAGGGCCAGCGAGCTGCCGTGCAGTTGCGATGCGAAGGCGTCCACGATCGGCGCGATCGGAACCTCGTCGAGTCGCACGCCGAGTGCCTCGCACAGGGCGCGCGAGTCGTTCACGCTCCCGGCGCTCGAGAAGACGCTCGGCAGCGTCACCGCGAACACGTTCTCCGGTCCCAGCGCCTGCACGGCGAGCGCGATCGTGAGCGCGGAATCCAGCCCGCCCGAGCATCCGACGAGCGCCTGCCGGAAACCCGTGCGGCGCGCGTAGTCCCGCAGGCCCAGGACGAGCTGGCGTCGATAGAACTCGTTGCGCGGGGGCCCCTGGGTCGCCACGCCGGCAAGCGCCCTTCCCTCGGCGTCCACGAATCCACGTGCCGCGCCACCGTAGTACGCCACCAGCAGGTCGTCCTCGAAGCGCGCGGCCTCCTGCTGGACGATGCCGCGGGCATCGACCGTGAACGAACCCCCGTCGTACACGAGCTGGTCCTGCCCGCCCACCTGGTTGACCCAGGCCAGGCTCGCGCCATGCGTGCGACAGGATTCGGCGGCGTGACGATGGCGCTGCTCGCGCCCGCCGATTCGCGACGGGCTTGCGGCGATGGACAGCACCAGTTCCGCTCCCTGGCTGGCCGCCGCGGCGACGGGATCGACGGCGTCCGGCTCCCCTGCCCGCCCGCATGCCCCGTCGTCGACGACGAGGCCCACCCGCACGCCCTCGACTTCGACCACGCACGCCGTGGCCGGCCCCTGATCGAAGTGGCGGCGCTCGTTCCATGCCCCAGGGCATGGCGGCAGGCGCTTCGCATGCCGGGCGATGCAGCGCCCCCCATCCACGACGGCCAGGCCGTTGTGCAGGCCGTCGCGGTGCGCGTCGTTCGGCAGCGGCAGCCCGACCACCCAGGCGAGGCCGGGCGTCTCGAGGCTCGCCGCGAGCAGTTCCCGGTAGCCCCACTCCACCAGCGCGCGAAACCGGGGCTCGTCGAGCAGGTCGCCCGGATAGTGTCCGGTGAGCGCCAGCTGCGGAAAGGCGACGATGCGTGCCCCGCGGGCATGCGCGCGCCGCGCGGCTGCGCTCATCAGCGCGAGGTTGCCCGCCACGTCGCCCACGGTGGGATTGAGCTGCGCGAGTGCGATGGCAAGCACCGACCCCCCGGTGGCCGGGCCGGGCGACGCCTGGGGGGAAACGGAGGGAACCTCGGCGTCCATGGCACTAGGGTCCGGGATGGTTGAAGACCTTGCGCAGGTACGCGAGGAAGGTCTCGTCGTCGCACATGGTCTTGGCGGGCGAGTCGGAGAGCTTCGCCACGGGTTGGCCGTTGCAGCGCACCAGCTTCATGACGATGTTGAGCGGCTCGAGGCCAAGGTCGTTGGTGAGATGCGTGCCGATGCCGAAGCCGGTCATCGCCCGATCGGAGAAGTGCTTCCACAGCGTGAGGGCGCGGTCGAGGTCCAGCCCGTCCGAGAAGACGAGTCGCTTGCTCCGGGCATCCACCTTGAGCGCCGCGTAGTGCGCGAGCGCCTTCTCGCCCCACACGACCGGATCACCGGAATCGTGGCGCAGGCCGTCGAACAGCTTCGCGAAGTAGCGGTCGAAGTCGGCGAGGAACGCATCCATGCCGATCACGTCGGTGAGCGCGATGCCGAGGTCGCCGCGGTACTCCTGCACCCAGGCCTCGAGCGCCGCGCGCTGGCTTCGCCGGAGCTGCACGCCCACGGCCTGGAACGTCTGCAGGTACTCGTGTGCCATGGTGCCGATAGGCACGAGCGCGTACTTGCGCGCGAGTTCGACGTTGCTCGTGCCCTTGAAGTACTCCGGCACCTCCCGCGCGAGCGTGCCCACCAGCTCGTCGTGCCAGGCGGCGGAGAAGCGGCGGCGCAGCCCGAAGTCGAAGAACTCGAAGGGATGGCGCGAGCGTCCGGACTCCCCGACTTCGAGCGACTTCGGGTCGATCGCCTTCAGGCGGGCGATCTTGGCAGCCAGCCGCGCCCTGCCCTCCTCGAGATGCGCCGGCGTGGCGAGCTCGCGGAAATGGAGTTCGTTCACGATGGACAGCAGGAAGATCTCGAAGCCCATCACATGGATCTGCGGTCCCTCGGCCACGATGACCAGCGAATCGCCGTCCGCCTCGATGCGCAGGTAGCGGTGCTGGAAGCGGAAGATGCGCAGGAAGTCGATGAAGTCGGACTTCAGGTACGGCAGGCTCGACAGGTAGGCGAGCTCGTCCTCGGTAAAGGAAAGGCTGCAGAGCGCGTCGACTTCCCGCTCGATCGCCGGGATCAGCCGCGCGAGCGGCTTCTGCGGGACGTTCCGGCAAAGGAACTCGTAGCGTGCCGTATTGGCCGGATACGCATGGAGCAGCGCCTGCCACATGCTGAACTTGTAGAGGTCGGTGGCAAGCAGGCTCTTGATGATGGGTTCGGACATGGCCTTCTGGCTCCTCGGCTCGGGGGCACGAGCAAGTTAAGCACCCGTCGGCGCCGGCGCAAGCCGGGCGGTTCGAGGACCGGATCGGGCGGGGATGTTCCGTGGCGCACGGGACCCGCGGACCGGGACGCGAGTGGCCCCGGGACGACCGTCGAGGCCTATCCAGGGCGGACCGGGGCGAGCTGGGCCGGATCGTAGAAGAAGATCTCTTCCGCGATGCGCTCGCCCTCCCAGCGCTGCCAGGCGAGTTCCTCGAGGCGGGTTTCGCTGCCGTCGAGCCATTCGAAGCGGAACCGCCAGCGGATGACCACGTGGTCGCCCTCGACGAGGACCGGCCGCACGCAGGTGGATTCGATCCGCTTCGCCCGCGCGTGGATCTTGCGCTCGTTGGCGACATGCGCTTCGCGGCCGACACGAGGCGGTCCCAGGTTCTCGCGCATGGTCGAGTGCGCCGTGTAGAACTCCTCGCAGGCTTCGGCGTGGGCGCCTTCCTCCACCCGGCGGATGAAGCGCTCCAGCGTCTCGCGCGTGGGCATGCGATCCGCTCCCGTCGCGACGCTCAGGCGCCGGCCTCGCGCATCGCGCGGCCGAGCTCCACGGCCCCGCGGGACTCCAGCGCTTGCGCGGCGCCCTCGCGGTCCCGCGCCTCCTTGTTCTGGCCGAGTTTCGACTTGCCGACGAGGGACTCCACGACGACCTCGATGCCCACGATCTTGCGCAGCATCTCGTCGATGTACCCGGGGGCCGCATCGCCCATCTTCCAGGGCACCGGCTCTTCCGCCTCGTGGCGACGCGTCAGCCGCGCGACGACGCCCCGCACGAAGCGCTCGTCGTCGTGGACCACCAGGGTGCCGTGCGCATGCACGACCTGGTAGTTCCAGGTGGGCACCTGCCGGTGCGACTCGTGCTTGCTCGGGTACCAGCTGGGCGAGACGTACCCGTCGGCGCCACGGAAGACGACCATTACCTTCGTTCCCGTGGGGCAGCGGCGCCAGAGATCGTTCGCGCGTGCCACGTGGGCGAGCAGCGCGCCCTGCGGCCCACGCCCGGGGTCGAATTCGAACGGGAGGTGCTCGGCATCGAGGCCGGTCGGGCCATGGCTGACCAGCATCCCGAACGGGTGGTCCCGGATGATCCGGTGCAGCTCGGGGACGCGAGCCTCGGCGAAGTGTGGCGGCAGGTACATCCGGCTAGGATAGCGCCGGACGGCG